>WXFE01000001.1 GCA_009881065.1 Bacteroidales bacterium
ATGACCAGATCATACCTGCCGGAAAACAAATAGGCCTCATGATCTTCTCAAGTGACAAGGAGTTTACCCTTCATCCTGTTCCCGGAACGGAACTGACTGTTGATCTTGACGGTACGGAGGTTACAATCCCGGTAGTTGGCGGGGTAATCAAGTAATCCGGACATCATCGGGTACCCGTCTCTGAATTGCCCGAAAGCAATTCACCGGTTCGTTATTTAATTTAAAGCAGAGCTGCGACTGATATATCTTCATCTATATCGTCCCGGTGAATACCTGTACCATCACCAATAAGCCGCCAGCTACTTAATTGTTCATCTGTTGCCCCGAGATATTTCCTGTTGTGCCAAAGCTGAAAAGGCCGCCAGCTACTTAATTGTTCATCAGTTGCCCTTCTCAGTCAGGGGAACCAAAGTAGAGGTACCCCAACTTCTCTGCCATCCTGCAGCAGCACATAAAGCATATCCCTTGTGAACCACACTTTGGTGGCAAGTGCTTTTATAGAATCGTAACCTTTTATTATTAACACTGTTGTCTTTGCTCAACAAAGATGGCAAAAACAATTGAGACAGCTTTTCAGGCATCGGGGAGAACCCAATCCGGGTCACTGCATGATTTTTTTCTCTGCCATAGCAGCGTTTTGGCGTTTCATCTCGTAATAGGTTATAAAAGACTTAAATTTTGTTTAACCATTATTAAAAAGAATTGTATGAAAAATTCAGTATTGATAACTCTGTGCCTCCTGGTTTTTGCCGGACTATCATCATGTTCAAAGGACAAAGGAGAGGAGCCTGATCTTACCCCGAAGAATATTGAAGTGACAGCCAAGAGCTCCGAAGTCATTACCTATAGCAATGAATTCGGAGTCGACCTCTTTTCAAAAGTTGCTCTTGCCGAAAACAAAAACCTCATGCTCTCACCGCTGAGCGCAAGCGCCGCACTGACCATGCTGCTCAACGGCTGTGGGGGAGATACCTATGACCAGCTGAAGAGCACGCTGAAATATCCCGAACAGCTGACCATCAGTGAAATAAACGAGGTATATAAAAGCCTTGTCTCGCAGTTGCTGGTTGTTGACCCAAAGGTAAAACTGGCCCTGGCAAATGCAATTTTCTACAGGATGGGATTCACCGTCAAGCCCCCGTTCCTCAGCACTATGGAAAATGATTTTAATGCTGAAATTGACGGTCTTGATTTTTCTCTGCCATCAGCGCTGACAACAATTAATAAATGGGCCAGCGACAATACAAACGGTAAAATCCCGAAGGTGCTCGAAAAAATATCCGGTGATGCGGTCATGTTTATCATGAATGCCCTTTACTTCAAGGGCGACTGGAGCTACCAGTTCGATAAGAATCTGACATCTGACAGAGTGTTTTACACTGATGAATCAAACTCTGTCATTGTAAGCACCATGAACGGGGATGTCGGATCAAAAGTGACTGGCGGAGCAGGATACAATGCAATCGAACTACCCTATGGCCAGACCAACTTTACAATGATTGTCATCGTGCCGACAGGCACACTAGCCGACTTCACGGCATCATTTGACGTGGTAAAGTGGAACACTATCACAGCAGGGTTTGACAGCCAGGAAGAGTATGGCGAACTGACTGTCTACATGCCGAAGTTCAAGTTTTCATACGAGAAGCAGCTCAATGACCAGTTGCAGAGCATGGGAATGATTGATGCATTCAATCCTTATCTGGCAGACCTCTCCGGTATTTCAGATGCCTCAATATTTGTCAGTTTCGTCAAGCAGAACACCTTTGTGGAAGTGGACGAGAAGGGAACCGAAGCCGCTGCCGTCACCACAATAGGGATTAACCTGACAAGCATGCCATCGGAGCCGCAGGTATTCAAAATTGATAAACCATTTGTCTTTGCCATCCGCGAACGGACCACAAACACCCTTCTTTTCATCGGGCAGGTTGTAAATCCGCTTGACGATTAATCCAAAGAACCTTTAAAGAAAGAAATAACTGAATTTTAAACATCATTAAATCAACCAGATATGAAAAACCTGATTAAATCCACACTGTTTTTAACAGTTCTGATTGCCGGCCTGATCGCTGGTCTGACTGCCTGCAAGGACAGAACAACAGAAATGATTACCTATGAAGCCAATGTACCTGTCTACATGCCTTTTGATGAATTCCGGGCAAGTTTTCTGAAGAGTGCCCCGGCAGAGATTTCCCATCCCGGGAAAATGTATTTCAAGGATGGCTATCTGTTTGTCAATGAGTATGGGAAAGGCATCCACGTGATTGATAACACAGACCCTTCGAATCCTGAAAAGATTGCTTTCTATGAGATACTGGGCAACGTTGACATGGCTATCAAAGGCAATATCCTCTTTGCTGACAGCTTTATTGACCTCCTCGCAATTGATATAACTGATATCGAAAATCCTGTCGAGATTGACCGCATTGAAAATGTTTTCCCGGAAATTGTCCCTGAAGGAGATGTATGGTGCCCGTACGCGATGGTTGACAAATCGAAGGGAGTGATAATTGACTGGAAAGTGCAGAAGATTACCGAAGAAGTTGCAAAATACAATAACGGCGGATATATCTACTATGGAGAAATGAGTTTTATGATGAACACCGACGGAGCTGCCAAATGGACAGGCATCAGCACCACCGGCAGCGGCACCGGCGGATCCATGGCCCGCTTCATGCTGAATGAAGACTACCTGTATGTCATAGCAGTACCAACAAGGCTGAAAACGGTTGATATCAGCACGGCATCAGAGATGACGGTTGTTGACAGTGTGGATATGCCCCGTATGATGGAAACCCTGTTCCGCCTTGAGAATAACCTTTTCGTGGGAACCACAACAGGAATGCTGATCTTTGACCTGGTCAATCCTGAAAAACCTGTCCAGATATCATCATATGACCATATTACAGCCTGTGACCCGGTAGTGGTCGACGGCCAGTATGCATACGTGACACTGCGCTCCGGAAACTTTTGCAACAATGCAAGGAACCTGCTGGAGGTAGTAGACATATCCTCCATTACGAATCCTTACCTGGTGAAATCATACCCGATGTTCAATCCTCACGGACTTGGTACCGATGGAAACCTGCTCTTCGTCTGCGACGGTGCAGCGGGATTGAAAATCTACGATAAATCAAATCCGCTGGAAATCATTACCAGCCAGGTAGCACACTATCCTGATTTTGACACCTACGATGTAATACCGATGGATGGCATTCTTATGCTTGTGGGTTCGGGAGGTATATATCAGTATGACTATAGTGACCCGGAAAACATAATCCAGATCAGCCACATTACGATAAAGGAAGAATAGATATATGCACCGACTTACTGCAATTGCGGTCTCTCTTCTGCTGACACTATCCGCAACAGGCCAGCACAGGAAATCTACTGTTACGCTAAATGATGGTTCCCTTATCTCGGGAACCATCATTAGCGATTCCACTGATTACCTCTATATTAAGGTTATTAAGCCACGGATCATCAAGATTGGCAGAGGGCAGGTTTCATCGATTGAAGAGGCAACCTTTCCGATAAAAAAGAACCTTAAAACCTCCGGCTATTACGTAAGGCTTAACACCAGCTTCCTGTTCGGGAAAAATGAAAGCGGGAACCAGGGAAGTATGAGCTTTCAACTTTCAAACGGTTTTCAGTTCAGGAACGGTATTGCAGTAGGGATAGGTTCAGGAATGGAAGAGTTAGGAACGGCTCTGTTACCTTTTTATGCAGATTTCAGGTTCACACCGTTGAATACGGGTTTATCTCCATATACCTGGATAAAAACAGGTTATAGCTTCGCCCTGTCAGATCAGGACAGATCATATTACGGCGAATCTTCAACAGACAAGCGTACTGATGGCGGATTTCTCTTCAATGCAGGGGTGGGCATCTCCATGTTTACATGGAACAGAACTGCAGTAAACGTTGGCATCGGATACAGGTACCAGAAGGTCACCTTAAACCAGTCTTATTACTGGTGGAGAGGCGAAACAGTCAGGCATACCATAACACAATATTACAGGATGGAGTTCCATCTTGGCTTTGTTTTTATGTAGGAAAATAAAAATGATAACAGTAACCATAATATCGTCCGAATTGAGTTATTTCGGGAAAACTTGATTCCTGACGGTAGAATGAGAAACAGAATCCGTGACGGTCATGAATATTCAGACTCACAGCTTGTCAGGGGATGCGCCGATGGCGATATCCGCTCGCAGGAGATTCTCTACCGGAGATATTTCTCATTCGCCATGTCAATATGTATCAGGTATACCAGAGATGAAAATGAAGCCATGGAAATAGTAAATGACAGCTATATGAAAGTCCTTGACAAAATCTCGGAGTACGATCCTTCCATGGCGTTTAAAAACTGGTACGGAAAAATTCTGGTGAATACGGCCATTGACAATTACAGGAAAAACCAGAAATACAGTGATTACCTGTCAATTAGCACAATAACGGAGACAGAGGAGAATGAGCCGGAGATAGAGGCAGAGCTTTCCGCTAATGATATTCTCGCTCTCTACAGCTATCTCCCTGCAAGCTGCAAGGTAACGTTCAACCTGTTCGAGATAGAAGGATATTCACATGATGAGATCGGTCAGATGCTGGGAGTGACAGCCTCCACATCCAGGGCGAATCTTGCCAAGGCGAAAAAGATGCTCCGGGAACTTTATTACAGACAATTTTCTTTGGCCAGAAAGAGTAATGAGTAAGTTTGACGACATATTCAGCCGGAAGGCGAAGGAGGCATTTGAAAACTATAATGCCGACCATCTCGCGGGGGATGGGTGGGACTCTTTTGCCTCCAGGTACGGGAAGCAACGGAGGCGGACGATTGTGTTCCCGCTATGGGCCAGGGCTGCGTCAATAATTATTCTGGTTACTGCAGGTGTTCTGTTCATGAACCGGTTTATCAGCCGGAATCCCGGAGAACCAACCGGTCTGACAGCTCAGCAGAGCGGGAATGAAATGAGTGATTCAACAGAGGCCCAAACTGATACGAATGCGGTAGAAACTGTAACCACCGCATCAGTCCCGGTCATCGCAGACAATGAACTCTCTACCCGGGAAACAGTTACCGGAGCCGGGCAGACCGGGGATGGTGGCAGGCGGGTTCGGCAGGCGACGGATACTGGTGGCCTGGACGGTCTGACTCCGGATACTGGTAACCTTGCTTCCGGGCAAACCGGAGATGCTCAAACCCGGAAAACCGGTAACCTGGCTGCAGGACAAAGCAATGAACCTGCTATTGCTGTTGTGACTGAAAGCGATAAGATGGACGATATTTATGCCGGGGTAAATCTTGCTCTGAATCCGATAGAGATAAGGTTGACTGAGAAAGCTGATTCCAGGTTGAACCTGCCACCAGTAAAAGTCCTTGATGATTATCGTGCTCAGCCTCGTCAGAAGATGACCACCACCCTAATGACAGGCTTGTCAGGGTTGATGGCCAGTATTGACAATGCAACGACAACTGCCCAGGGAGTTTCAATAGGCTTCTATGTGGAGCGCCAGCTGACACGAAGAATCTCTGTTCGTCCCGGACTGGCCATGGCAAAACACAGTTACGGAATGGAAGGCACACCTGAAGAAGTTCTCGCAGGAGCAAACACGATCATGGATTATGCTGCGCCCGAACTGAATGGCCTGTCAGGCACCACTTCCTCATATGAAGCAGATATCGATTTGCTTTTAATGGAGGTGCCTGTGAATTTCGTTTTCTCGCTCTGGAGGCGGGCGGAGAAAAACTTCTTTATATCTACAGGTGCGTCGACTATGCTCTATCTGAGCCAGCACATGACCGGAAGCTTCAATAACACCTATACAAAAACCATGGCAGACTCATATGGCGGTACCACATACGCAACAAAGACCACCACCGTACAGGTTGAGCGCGAGCATCATCTGCTGAACCGGGTCGACTTCCTGGGGCTTGCCAATTTTTCTGCCGGATACTCAATGCCATTCGGCAGGGGAACTCATCTGCTCCTTGAACCTTTTGTGCAATTACCGGTAAAGGATCTCACCAGCATGAACCTGAGAATCAGGTACGGTGGCCTGTCAATGAAGATTCAGTTCTGAAGGATTCCCTGACTTGTGACAATTAGTGCGGTAGAAGGTTCCACATTTTCACTAATGGAGCAAAATGACTTTCCATTAGCTCAGTGATCCCGGGAATCATCCCTGTTCCTGCCTCTTCTCAGCAGAAGGAAATAGACAGGTATTCCAAGCATAATAAGGGAGAGGCCTATTCCCGCTTCGCGGGGCCTAGTAATGATAGTATTGAAAAAGAGTCCCACGCAGAAAAGGACAAAAATTGCAGGTACAATTGGGTACCCCAATGTTTTATAGGGCCTGTGGGCATCGGGCATGCGGCGCCTGAGGATGAATACTCCCATGACGGTGGCTCCGTAGAAGATGTAGACCGCGAAGATCAGCATGTCAGTCAGCTGGTCAAATGTACCCGACAGAACCAGGACAGATGCCCAGATACCCTGCCACAGCAATGATACAGATGGCACATTATGGCTGTTCAGTCTTCCCGCTCCCCGGAAGAAAAGCCCCCGCCGGGCCATGGCATAGTAGGGACGCGCCCCGGTAAGTATGGAGGCATTGGTACAACCCAGGGTTGAGACGAGTATGAGAAGCGAAATGAACAACACCCCTCCTTTGCCCCACAGGCTCCTGATGGCTTCCACGCCGGCTATCTGGTTTCCGGAATTGTTGATCTCTACAAGCTGAGGGATGGAGAGCAGCCGGAGGTAGGTATAGTTAACCACCAGGTAGACGATAATGACTATGGCTACACCCCAGATGATTCCCTTGGGTATGTTCCTGTGGGGATCCTTTACCTCCCCTCCGATGAACCCTACCGACACCCATCCCTGGTACGCCCAGAATGCAGCAAGCATTGCAGTGTAGAACGATGAAAGGGTCACGGTGCTGCGAACCGGTGACTGATTCACTGCCATGCTCCCTGCGGCATGCTCCTGACCGCCGGTCAGTCCGGCAATGACAATCACCAGGAGACCAGCACCTACAATGAGCAGGATTGCCTTGTTGACCCATGCCCCGCTCTTCAGTCCTGACATATTCAGGAATGTCAGGAACAGAATAAGCAGGATGGTGGTCAGTTTTATTCCGAAATCCTGGAAAGGATAAAATATACCGCCAATGTTGAGGTGCTGCATTGACGGAAGCAGGTCAGGGATGGGTATGATACTGTTGAGTGACTGGGTGAAGACGTATGCTATGCCTGATATTGCAGCCGTCTGGATGACCATGAAGAGTGACCATCCGTACAGAAACGAAAAGAAGCGGCCATAGATAGTGCGAAGATATATGAACTCACCGCCGGTGTCGGCAAGCAGGCCGGCGATCTCAGCATTGCTCAGCGCCCCGAAAAGGGTTATCAATCCTGCTGCGAGCCAGACGATCAATATCCACTCGCCCGAGTGCAGCTCCGCAGCCATTGGGGCTATCTTTTTAAAAATACCTGAACCGATGATATTGGAGATAACAATGATTATCACATATCCCAGTCCAAGAGCTCTTGTAAGGTCTCGTTTCTCTGTCATAACAGAACACGCTAATCAGCGTGTATTGAAGACAAAAATAGAATTAAAAATGAAAATGTTGTTATGCGAATTATGCCGATGATTAATACGATTATGGCAGTAGTTGCCCCAAAAATTAAGAAGAGACCAGGGCATATCCGGGTCGCTTTATTAAATAAGCTTAAAAGTTTATGAAATGAAATGCCTCTATAAGAATAAAAATAGTTACTTGTAGACGGCAAACGGTTGACGGTATCCGGCAAATCTGTAACCCTCACCAATTGCTAATTGCTAATTGCTAATTGTTCATTGCTAATTGCCAACATTTATGGAAAGACGAAATTTTCTCACAGCACTCGGGCTTCTGACAGGAGGAGTCCTCACAGGCCTCAGGGGAAGCAGCCTGCCATCACCTGATGAAGTCGGTTACCTCGACCTGCCTCCGGGCGGTGATGTATGGTCGGTTATCAGGCAGCAGTTTTTGTTCCCTGAGGGCTATATCTACCTGAATTGTGGTGGCATAGGGACGGTTCCTCTTCACGTCAGAAGTCTTTATGCTGATATGTGGAATCAGATGGAAAGAGATCCCGGAGCCGGTTATGACTCAAACAGATGGAGACAGGTAAAGATCGATATGGCGCCTATGCTTGGCAAGGGGATAAAACATTCAGAACTGGCATTTATCAGTTGTGCAACTGAAGGGATCAACATTATCCTGAATGGTCTCCCCCTGAAAAAGGGCGATGAGGTGATCACCTCTACCCATGAGCATCCTGCAGTATATTTGCCCCTGATAAACAACATAAAAAGAAGGGGTATTGTGGTAAAGACATTTGTCCCCGATATAGAGAACGGGATGAATAATCTTCACAACATTCAGAATCTGACTACCAAAAAGACCAGGCTGATCATTTTCAGTCATCGCACCTGCACGAATGGACAGCTGTTCCCGATGAAGGAGATTGGCGAATTTGCAAGGGCAAACGGCATCTGGTATGGTCTTGATGGTGCTCAGGCTCCCGGTAGCGCACCCATGGACATAGTTGACTGGAAGACTGACTTTTATACCTTCAGTGCTCACAAATGGCTTCTCGGTCCGAAACGTACAGGTGTACTGTATGTCAGGGAGGAGCTGCTTGACACGGTAGAAACAGTGACAATTGGCGGGTTCAGCAGCAAGAGCTATAATCTGGCCGAGGGAAAGCTGGAATTGCTCGATACAGCCAGTCGCTTTGAATATGGAACCCAGAATCCCCTGCTCTTCTTCGGTCTTCACGAGTCGATGAAACTGATCAGCGATCTGGGTCTGGATCGTATAAAGGAGTATGATGAAATGTTGTCAGAATATTTTTATGAAGGACTGAACAGAATGCCGCATGTGGAAACTGTCTCCCCAAAGGAGAGGGCTTACCGTACATCAATGATCTCATTCAGGATACCAGGTCTGAAGGCGGGTGAGATTTCAGAAAGGATGATGCAGAAAGGCATCAAGGTCAGGGTAGTCAATGAAAGCGGTCTCAATGCTATCAGGGTTTCATTTCATGTTTTCAACAACATTGATGATGCCGACAAGGCACTTAACAGCATAGACTCGATAAGAGCATAGTTTTGGGTGTCTTTCGCACAAGACAGGAGATCCGAAGGATCATCTACACTACCAACGCCATCGAGAGCTTGAACAGCACTATCCGCAAATATACTAAAGCAAAAACGGTCTTCCCTGATGATCAGGCTGCCTTAAAGGCTGTATATCTGGCTATTGCTAATGTTGAAAAGAAATGGACTTTCCCTGTAAGAGACTGCGGGTCTATTATTAATCAATTAATCATTAAATTTGGTGACAGATGTGGTGTTCTTTAAACCCGGCAGCTACTCGTTTACACAAAAATTTTCACAGGCTCTTTTTTTTTAATTTGATTCAATCTCAATCTCTGTAAACCAATTACTTGGCTAATTCTCGAAGAATTGTGAACAGGAACAATAAAACAATTCCCCATTAATATGACCACACTTCATGTGCCAGAGGAAACTGATTAAGTTCCTTCTTATGCTCTCTCCACTGTGGCATGGTTTTATCCATAATAGCTACAAACCGTTCTGTATGGTTTCTTTCAAGGATATGAATAATTTCGTGCACAATGATGTATTCAAGACACCTTTCAGGTTTCTTCGCCAGTTCCAGATTCAGCCATATTCGTTTTGCTTCCCGGTTACATGTACCCCACTTCGTTTTCATCTTTTTAACTTCCCATTGAACACCATCCACTCCGATAACCCTCTGCCATTTTTCAATTAATGCCGGAATTTGTTCTTTCAGGGTTTTCCTATACCAGTTCGTCAGGACATTTTCACGCTGTTCCTGCGTATAGTCTGGTTTTACGAGAAGTTCGATGTATTTTTTATTTTTTATTGAAACTTTCGGATTTCCCGTGTGATGAACAACATTCAGAATATAACGCTGACCATTGAAGTAATGACTCTCCCCTGATATATACTTTCTTTTCGGCTGCCGCTGCTGATTAATGTATTTTGCCTGATTTTTCTTAATCCACGCCATTTTTGAAATGGCGAACAACCTGACCGCTTCATCGTCAACATTCAAAGGTGTGGCAATCCTGACCCTGCCTTCGGGCGGGTAAACAGCCAGATGAAGGTTCTTGATGGCTTTTCGCACCACATCAATTGGTATCCCGTTGACAACGATTTGATGCATCTTAATAATCAGGTTGGTCCTTGATGATTTCAAAAATTTGCTTCAGTTTTTCCTCGTCTTTGATATGTTTCTTAATGGCGAATAGAACCTCTTTCTCTTTTATCCTGTTGCCTCGCCAGTCATCTTTCTTGTTGTAAATTACTTCATAATCCAAGACTATTGCCAGTTCTTCATCTTGGTCAAGATTGTCATACAGTGCCCTTTTGGCTCTTGTATCGAGGGTTTTTGGGTATTTAGTCTCGTTGGGTCGTTTTATCTGCCGGGTCAATTCCACAATCATCGCCAGATATTCTTCATATTCCAATGCTTCCTGCCGTCTTTGCGCAATCAGTTCATCCAGCAGTTGTGACATGTTTTCGTAGTACTTCGGATTGATGGGTCGCTCATCATGAATGACCTTGCGCAGGTTGTTTTCGATAGTCTCTGCTACTGCCTGTCTGTTCCTTCGAATGCCGTAAGGCAGTTTTTCAATCGCATTTTTTCCTCTTTCTACAATCAGTTCAACCAGCGACATATCATCGAACGCACTGATTACTTTGCTCTCTTCTGCACTGATGTACGTGTCAATCAGATGGCGCATGGCAGGTTCATAAGCCTTGAGGTCAATATAATCGGCACTTGCAAGTTTTACCTCTGCTCTGGCATGTTCATAATGACGCACTTCTTTCAGGATGTTTTCAGCATTGGCAGATGTGTATCCTGCTTCTTCCATCTCATTTGCAATTGCAGCATACGCTCTTACAAGATGTGACACCTGTTTGTAGAAAGCAAGCCGTTTTTGTTCGTTGCGCTTTATCTCTTCTTTGTCTTCAATGTTTTCAGCGCAGAAATACCTGATATAATCAATGGTTTCTTTGGGCATCCTGACAGGTTCGCAAAGGGTACGTATGCTCTCCAGTGCATTATCCAGCAATTCTTTTGCTTTCTGAAGCCTGTCGGAGAGCAATCCGGCAACATCTTCTTTGTCATAACCCTCAAGTGCACCTGAAGTGTAATCGTTTACAGATGATTCAAGACTCTTGAACAGGTCTTTGTAATCGATGATGTAACCGTAATCCTTATCATCACCATCGAGTCTGTTCACCCTGCATATCGCCTGAAAGAGACCGTGGTCTTGCATTTTCTTATCAATGTACAGGTAGGTTGCCGAAGGAGCATCGAATCCGGTAAGCAGTTTATCAACCACAATAAGAAGTTTCAGTTGACCCGGTTCGTTTACAAAGGTTTTCTTTGCTTCATCTTCAAAAACTTCCGGTGATTTCCCGTTGAGCATGCGTTGATAAACCTCGTATTTCTTCAGTTTATCGGTGATGCTCTCCTCATCGATACTCTCTCCACGTATATCGTTGATGGTGGGAACGTAAGAGGTAACGATGGCGCATTTCTTCAACCCGGCACCCTGGAATAATTCGTAGTACTTACATGCCTCATAAATGCTGCCGGAAACCAGCATCGCATTACCATGACCACTTTCCAGCCGGTCTTTGGTTTCCATATCCAGCATAACATCTGCAACGATTTTCTCAAGTCGTGACTGACTGCTGAGGATGGTCCGCATTGTGCCCCATTTCTGTTTCAGTTGCATCTTAGCATAATCCGTCAAACCCCTCGTCTTGGCTTCAAACCAGCGGTCGATTTTGTCCTGTGAGGTAATTCTCTGGTCAACATCCCTTGCTTCATAGCGCAGGTCGAGTATCACATTATCTTTTACTGCTTCGTCAAATTTATAGGTGTGGATGTAACTCCCGAAGATTTCGATGCTTCTCTGTTTGTCTGCTTTCAGCAGGGGTGTTCCGGTGAAACCAATGAACATGGCATCGGGAAGAATTTTCTTCATGGCTTTGTGCAATTCACCGGACTGTGTGCGATGACATTCATCCACATAGACGTATATATCCCCTTTGGCTCTGAAATCACGGGGAAGGTATCGGGAGATGTCTTCAATGAACCCTTCATAGTCGGCTTCTTCTTTGTTGCCGAATTTGTGTATCAGCGAACACATCAGCCAAGGCAGCGAGAGATTAAGTTTTTCAACCAAATCCCTTCCACTGGTTGTGCGGTGAATTTGCTCATCAACACCTTTGAACACCTTTTCAATTTGTTTATCCAGTTCATCCCGGTCGGTAATTATAAGCACTCTGGCATCCTGAATATTTTCCCGTATCCACTTGGTCAGCCAGACCATAATCATGCTTTTACCGCTTCCCTGCGTATGCCAGATGATGCCACCTTCCCGCTCCCTTACACGTTTTTGCAATGCCTTAACCCCGAAATACTGATTGTGACGGCATATTTTCTTTATTCCGGCATCAAACACTATGAAGTCGTGAATAAGTTCCAGAAATCGCTCTTTATTGCACATCTGAAGCAAATGGCGGTCAAGTAAATTCGCAACATCACTCTCTTCCTTCCATTTCAGGTAATACTTCTCCGGGGTGTTAATGACACCATACCTGACACCCTCTGTATCGTTACCTGCCATTACCAGTTGTACTGTGCCAAAGAATGGCATGATAAACATGCTTTTCTGGTTGTCGAGATTCTGCCGGATGCCTTCAGAGACCGATACCGTACTCCGTTTCAATTCCAGTACTCCCAGAGCAATGCCATTGACGTAGATTACTATATCAGGACGTTTCCTGTTCTCTCCTTTGATGGATACCTCTTCAGCAATGGCAAAATGATTGTTTTGCGGTTTTTCCCAGTCAATTAACCTTACTGTCTGGGTGTTTTCACCCACATCTTCCCTGACCTTTGCACCATACCTTAGAATCGTATACACATCCTTGTTAATACCATACAGGTTTTTGTTCTGAACCCCGGCAACCTTTTTCAGTTCATAAATGGCTTTTTTTATCAGAGTCTGAGTAAAACCATTTTCCTGAAGATAATTCGAGAGCAAACCCTCTTCAATATTGCTGTTATCCGGACGGTCATGCCAGTTGCCCAGATAGATGTAACCCAAACCATCAGGCTTGGTGAACAGGGCAATGACCCTGTCCTGAGTAATACGTTCTATATTACCAACGGGACTCATACCAATCGTATTTTACCGGTTAATAATGCTTGCATCATGCCTTGCTTAATCATGTTGTATTTATTAAGTATTTGTTCCAATCTTTCAATATCATTATCCATAGTATCTAATATATCTGCAATTTCTTTTTGCTCATAAATTGAGATATCTGGAATTGGGGCATGCGAAATATTAGCAATACTTAATATTAACATTGTTCCACCTTGAGCCGTACGCTGCCAATATTCAATTTCCCTGAGTCTTGCTAAACACTGAAAAACAAATGAAATATTCGCCTTCTTCTTATCAAGTGTTATTTTAGCCAAACGACTCGTTATTAATGCTTTTTCAATCGAACTTGGAACAATACTAATGTAACCTAAACTACCAGTTTTGGAAATAATAATGTCATCTGGGAAAACAGAACTACGTATTAACTCCTCAAATTTCTTATGTGTAATATATCTGTCAAGTTTATCTGGTTCTAAAAATTTATTCTTTAAATGCTCCATTTCAACTATAGGTATTCCCTGTTCGACAAAATCTTGAACTTTCATCTGGCTACCAAAAGGACCATCTACAATTGCGAATTTTTTATCTGCAACAAATTTACTTAGTGTCGAATATCTCCATTCTGTACTAAACCCTTCCAACCTCTTTCTTCCCGTCAGCAACTCCTGCATCACCCCCTGCTTGATGTTTCGTTTCTTGGCGATGAGTTTTTCAAGATTTTCAATAAGGGCATCGGTATCGGAAAGGGCAGTGGCAATGGCGGTTTGTTCGGATTTGGTGGGCGGGAGTATAATTGGTAATTTCCGTGCGATTTTACCAGTATAACTTTGTTGTTTTGTTCCCTGACAATACC
>WXFE01000002.1 GCA_009881065.1 Bacteroidales bacterium
GGCAGGCCGGCACCTAAACCTGCAATATATCATTTTGCCTGAAGCATGAATTGAATAGATTTGCATAACGTATTGAATGAATTTGCATAACATAAAACCTGAATCATGAAGAGACTGACGCTTCTTTTTTCCGCCCTGGTGATGCTGATGACGCTTCCGGCAACCGGGCAGACCAATGATTTTTATGATGATGCCCCCACAATGCAGCTGAAGGGCGCCAAAAAGATCCTTATCACAGGTGAGATTGAAAAGGATATGACAATTGACCTGTCACGCCTGAAGAAACATACCATCACCGTAAAGGAGACAACAATCACCGGCGGAAATGTCGGCTTCACAGGAGCATACCGCTATGACGGCTATTCACTGTATGATATTCTCGACAGGGTAGTCCTGAAGAAAAAGAACGAAGCAGAATTCAACCCGATCATTGATCTCTATGTTGAGGTCACCAATGACAGGGGTGAAACCGCGGTATTCTCATGGGGTGAAATATACTACCCGGTGAACATGCACAGGCTGATGATTGCCACCTCCGTTGCCCGCATCGTGCCCTCCAAGGCAAAGGACCTCTGGCCGTTGCCAACGGAGACGAAGGTTGTGGCCGGCAATGACCTGGTTACATCGCGCAATATCAGCAACCCGGTGAAAATCACCGTGAAATCACTCGACTGCAACTATCCCGTCAACCGGGGGATGAGCCCGATGTTTTCAGAGACAATGAAGCTATGCGTCAACGGAAAACAGCGTGCCATACTGACGGAGCTTCCCGAAGGAATGGATAGTGAGACCTATCATACAGTGTTCTACGGACGCGGGATGGGTATTCACGGTACCACACCCTTTATCGGCTCAATGCTGAAAGAGCTGATCAGTGATTATTACAGGCTCTCTGCCGAAGCGCTTCAGAAAGGTATGGTAGTCATCGCCGGCCTCGACGGTTACCGTGCGGCATTCACTCTGAGCGAGATAGTTAACCGTAATGATCAGGAGGAGGTGCTGATCATTGATCGTGATAATTACGAGGGCGCCGGCCGATTCTCTATCTTCCCGGCATGTGATTTTTTCTCTGACCGTGCCATCAAGGCGGTGATGGAGATCAATCTCCTTCTGCCAACGGCCGGGTCTCCGTGGGCTATTGTTGTGCATGGCGGCGCCGGCACCATCACCCGTGACCGGATGAGTGCCGGGGCTGAGGCTGAATACCGCAGGGCACTGCAGGCAGTGATCGACAGCGGCGCCGCAGTGCTCAGCGCAGGCGGCTCGGCCCTTGACGCCGTAGAGCGTGCCATCCGGATGATGGAAGATTCACCTCTCTTCAACGCAGGCAAGGGTGCTGTATTCACCCACGAGGGAAGAAATGAACTCGACGCCTCCATCATGGACGGAAGCAACCTCGCCGCCGGGGCCGTAGCCGGAGTCACAGATATCCGCAACCCCATAACCGCAGCACGCACCGTAATGGAGAAATCAGTACACGTAATGCTGACAGGCAAAGGCGCATCTGAATTTGCCGCTGAACAGGGCCTCGAGATAGTTGACCCCTCTTACTTCCGCGAGGAATCACGCTTCAGAGAACTGCAACGCGCTCTTGAGAGAGAAAAACATGGCACCGTGGGCTGCGTGGCCCTTGACATGAACGGCGACCTGGCAGCAGGAACCTCCACCGGGGGTATGACAAACAAAAGATATAACCGCATTGGAGATGCACCGGTGATAGGAGCAGGAAACTATGCCAACAACGCCACATGCGCAGTCTCCGCAACCGGCCACGGTGAGTTCTTTATCAGGTACACCGTTGCCCATGATATCTCTGCACTGATGGAGTACAGCGGCCTCTCACTTGATGAAGCAGCCCGTGAGGTGATCAAAAACAAACTGGTGAAGGCCGGCGGAACAGGAGGAATCATATCTGTCGACGGCAAGGGCAACATCAGCATGCCATTCAATACCGAAGGAATGTACCGCGGGTATAAGAATTCAGATGGCAAAAACGGCGTCTTCATCTTCTCCGACGAACCTGACAAACTTTAATGACAAAAAAACGCGGCGCCCTCTCTCTGGCGCCGCGCTTCTTTTTACCGTCCCTGCCCGGTTAAGCCTGACTGAAACGCAGTAGTCATAACGCCAGGCTTACTCCACGCTTCCCGGTCTTGCTTAGTTAAGCCTGACTGAACCATAGGATGTATTGATGGTAACCTCTGATGATGGCTTGCTGCATCTGCCAACCTTGCCTGCCATACTGGTTGATGTGTTGCCAATGATCCGCCTGTCGGCCGAGAAAAGAGAGTCATCAAGCTTGATGCTTCCGTAGGAGCTGTTGGCATCAAGCCTGTAGCAGGCCGAAGGATCAATACCGAGCCTGACGGCACAGAAGCCTGCCCTGACCGTAATATTCTCAAATCCTTCAGGCACATAGTTAACTGTAAGATTCCCGTATTTTGTCTCCACATCAAGCTTCCTGCTGACTCTGTCGAAACGAAGGTCCGTATAGCCGCCGAGGATCACTATGTTGTTGGCCTCGCCAATTGAATAACCATCATACTTGCTGTCGGCTACCAGTGAGCTCACCCTTTCTACTGATACCTTTGAGTATTTGCTGTCAACCAGGAGCGCAGTCGCCCTCTCAACACTGAACATCCCGACATAGCGCGCATTTATCTCAGCCCAGCCGAGTTCATAAACAGTGGCCTTGCCGTATGCTACCATCAGCGTATTCAGAGGCTTGACATTCCCGCGCGTGAGCTTGTCAACCGTCAGATTGCCGTACCTGACATTTGCCCTGACAAGCCCTGAAAGCTCATCAATAACCGTGTTGCCATACTTGTTGGTGACATCAAAATTCACCCTGGCAGGCATTTTTATTACATAGTTGATGCTGAAACTGTTGTTTGATCCCCTCCAGCTTATCGATGAGAATTCATTGCTAAAGATGGTTTCAGCCTTAAGGTTGCCATCTTCCTCGGTGAACTCCACACTGATCATGCCAAGAATCCTCCTGGCCCTGTCGGCCGATGAATGTATAACCTTCACGGTAACATCTACAACTACAAAATTCTTATCCCACGTCTCGGTGACCACCGAACCGTACTTATTGATAACGGTCAGTGTGGAATTGTCAATTGGAGTAAACTCTCTGTGAAACTCCTTTTTGACCTCTGCTGCCGAGGCGGAAAGGGCTACCAGGCACAGCAACGCTGCAAACAGAGTAACCCGCTGATTAGTAAACAACTTTTTCATGGCTGACTGGTTTAACGGTTTCTGCTTTTATCTCTTTGAGCTGGTCAATTATATAGCTCATCACTTCTATTTTGGTCTGGTAATGATTGATCATGGCATCAATGATCCGCTGGTCATCCTTGTTGACCCTCAGTTCCTTCTGCAGCTCAACGTAGACCGAATCCATGGATTCCATCTCTTTCATCAGAGCCTCTTTCTGTTCAGGATTGGACATGTCAATCAATGTGAGCTCGTCTTCCATCAGTTTCACCTGCTGCACATAATATTTTTCAACCTCGCGGTATTCAGGCGAGACCTGGCTGAGTGTCATCTTTGTCCTCAGATTGGGTCTGATGAAGTGGTCAAAGGTCCACAGTGAGGAGAGTGTCACCAGCAGGGTTACAACCGCAGCCCTAAGCAGGTAGGGAACGATGCTTCTCCTGGCTTTGCCGGCATGAAGACGTGTGGCCAGCTTAAAGCTGAACCTCTCGAAATGCCCGTCTGACGGCTCGCTGTCATCAAACTCGCTTATGTTCTTCCTGATTATGTCTTCTATCTTGTTCATCATTCGTAAATCTTCCTGTTTTTTAGTTCGCTCACCAGTTTCTGTTTTGCCCTTGAGAGTTGTGATCTTGAGGTACTGCTTGTGATGTTGAACATCTCTGCTATCTCATCGTGGTCATAACCTTCAATGAGATATAGTGAGAGTATTACGCGGTATCCTTCAGGCAGCCGCTTGATGGCAGCTTTTACCTCCTCTACCCGAAGCGCAAGATCCTCCTGGTAAGCAGCTTCCTCACCGCTGTCGTCACGGATTCCTGCGTGATTTTCAATATCTTCAAAGATCGCCTTCCTTTTCCCCAGGACATCAAGAGATCTGTTGACCACTATCCGCTTCAGCCACGCGCCGAAGCTTACCGTCCCCGAATAGGTGTTTATCTTCTCGAAAGCTGAGAGAAACGCCTCCTGCATCACATCTTCAGCTTCCATCTCATCATTTACAATACGCAGGCTGGTATTGTACATCGCCTTATAGTAAAGCTTGTAAACCTGGAATTGTGCCCGCTGGTCACCTGAACGACACCCGTCAATCAGGTCCTGGTGGATGTTTTTGAATGCTGCTTCAACTTTTTCCATCTTTTTACAAAGATCCGGTTTAACTATGTTTGATGCCGCACCCACGTATTTGAACTCTTCAATTCAATGACGTCAGCGATGTCCGAATGCTGCATCCAAGGTAAAAAAAAGCTGTAAGAGGATGAATATTTTTTTATCCCTGCGTCACGGTTCCTGTAACATAGTCAAGTTCAGACCCGAACAGGCTGTGGGGAATTGAGTAAATCAGCAACAGGATCAGCGCAGCAGCAATTGTATATGCAGGTCTTGCCTTCCTGCGGTTCATGATAACTGCAACTACCCATACTATGATGGCAATAAGCGTTTTATTGTCGGTCATGTCCCACCCGAACGGTATGCCGGTCCAAAACTTTCCGAAGGCATACTTCTGGATAACCGGGCCCAGTACCAGTCCTCCTGCAATGAGCAGCCACAGTGCAAGGCGGCCGTGCTTCCTCTGTGAATCTCTTCCCGCCAAAGCGGTGATACCCGCAAGATTGGAGAGCAACATTGCAAAAAACATTACCAGTATGTGCGGAATCATGATCACGGCAGGTACATTGCCCTTGAACCTGATGACAACGGGCTTTTCCCTGAGAAGCGCTGTCTCTGAACCTGATCTCCCCTTCAGTACAATGTAATACTCCAGCTTCCCTGCAGCAGGCTGCGATGGGAGCTCACCGGCAAGCTTCCCGCTCTCATGCTTCATCACCACGGGTGTCCATTCGTCATTCGTCCTGAAGCGGCGGAAATACAACGTTCCCGAAACCTCCTCCGGAACATCCAGTTTTATCAGGCAGGGATGGATGTTTGTCTGACTGCGCTTAAGCGCGAAGGAGTATTCGGTCCCGTCAACAGATGCACTGGCCCTGTATGGATGGGTGGGACCGGTCATCCTCTGGTACATAGCGGCAGCGACGGTAATGATTATGGCTATGATCAGGAAAAGAGAGTTCTTCATGATGATTGTACTTATCTCGTTATCACTGAATTAATAACAGTTGCCTGCTCACGTTCATGTCACCCTTCCCGTGAGGAGGCTTAGCCCGGAGCCACCAGTCCGGCCCGCTTGTCAGTGTCACCGGCCGCTTTCCTGCCGCGAAGCAGTCAGCTACAGGTTCCCCCGGGAGTCAGCCCGGCCTGCACAACAGCACTAAATCCGGAAACTGAAAACCTTTTCTCAGTCAAACTGAAGGATCGCCTTCTTTATGAGTGATATGGCATCACGCAGTTGCTCTTCGGTAATGATGAGAGGAGGAGCAAAGCGGATGATATGCTGGTGTGTCGGTTTTGCCAGAACGCCCAGTTCTTTCATGGCAAGGCATACATCCCATGCCTCCTTGCCGTTCTTAGGCCTGATGACGATGGCATTCAGCAGACCCTTGCCGCGTACCAGCTCAATCATGTCTGACTTCACCGCTCTCATTTCGTCGCGAAATATCTTCCCGAGCCTTTCAGCCTTTTCTGCAAGTTTCTCATCACGTATCACGTCGAGGGCAGCAATGGCCACCTTGCATGCCAGCGGATTGCCTCCGAAGGTTGAGCCATGCTCACCGGGCTTGATGGTCATCATAATCTCATCATCGGCCAGTACGGCAGATACCGGAAGCACACCACCCGAGAGTGCCTTGCCCAGAATCAGAATGTCAGGCCTGACACCCTCATGGTCACATGCCAGGAGCTTGCCCGTACGGGCTATACCGGTCTGGACCTCGTCTGCTATGAACAGCACATTGTGCTTTTTACAAAGATCATATGCCTTTTTGATATATCCCTCGTCAGGTACATAAACACCTGCTTCGCCCTGGATGGGCTCCACCAGGAAACCGGCAACATCAGGATCAGACAGAGCCTTCTCCAGCGCCGGGATGTCATTGTAGGGGATGGTTATGAAGCCCGGCGTGAACGGACCGTAATCCTTGCGCGCATCAGGATCGGTTGACATGGAGACGATGGTGATGGTGCGGCCGTGGAAGTTGCCTTCACAGACGATTATCTTCGCCTGGTTCTCCTTTACCTTCTTTACCAGGTATGCCCATTTGCGGCAGAGCTTCAGGGCGGTCTCGTCACCCTCGGCGCCTGTATTCATCGGCAGTACCTTGTCATAGCCGAAATATTTTGTTATGTACTCTTCATACTCGCCAAGCACCGAATTATAGAATGCCCTGGAGGTCAGGGTGAGCTTTGCTGCCTGTCTGGTCAGGGCATCTATTATTTTCGGATGGCAGTGTCCCTGGTTGACTGCGGAGTATGCCGAGAGAAAGTCATAGTAACGCTTCCCTTCCACGTCCCAGACAAATGGTCCTTCACCTCTGTCAAGCACTACCGGCAGGGGATGATAGTTATGCGCTCCGTACTTCTCTTCTCTTTCAATGTAATCCTGAGGTTTCATAGCTCTCTGTTTTATTCTGTTGTATTATGTTATGTTGTATTTTTTTTCTGGCGCTGGCAATGATAATAACCTTTTTCGACATAAAGAAAGAGAGGAATCAGCTTTCTTCTTTGTCCAGCAGGTCAGGTCGCTTCTCCCGGGTGATGCGGAGTGACTGTTCAAAACGCCACTTTTCTATCTCAGGTGTGTTGCCACCGGTAAGAATGTCAGGCACCTTCCAGCCCATGAATTCAGCAGGTCTGGTAAACTGAGGAGGTGCAAGCAATCCGTCCTGGAAAGAATCGGAGAGGGCTGACTCAGCATCGGAAATGGCCCCGGGCAAAAGCCTGACGACAGCATCGGTGATGACGGCAGCAGGCAGCTCGCCTCCGGTAAGGACATAATCACCGATTGATATCTCACGCGTTATCAGATGATCCCTGATGCGCTGGTCAATGCCCTTGTAATGGCCGGCAAGGATGATAATGTTCTCCTTCATTGAGAGCTCGTTTGCCATTGCCTGGGTAAACCTGGCACCGTCAGGGGAGGTATATATTATCTCATCATAATGACGCTCCGATTTCAGATGGGAAATACAATTGTACACCGGCTCAATCATCATAACCATCCCGGCGCCGCCGCCAAAAGGATAGTCGTCAACACTCCGGTGTTTGTCAGTGGAATAGTCGCGCAGGTCGATGATGTTTATCTCCGCGATGCCCTTCTGACGTGCTCTGCGGATGATTGACTCATCAAACGGACTGCGCAGAAGCCCGGGAAGTACTGTTATTATATCAATTCGCATAAAAATCGCGTTTGTAAATCTAATATTGTTTTTCGTATATTTGGAAACGACAAACTGAAATTAACTATTTTAAAAATTTAGAGCATGGGAAAATTTGTTATCTCGAAGAGAAAAAATGGTGAGTATCAATTCAATCTTCTTGCAGGCAATGGCCAGGTAATTCTTACCAGCGAGGGTTATGCATCAAAGCCTTCATGCATGAATGGTGTCAAATCAGTTATGAAGAATGCAACTGATATTAAGAGGTTTGAATCAAAGGTTGCCAAGAATGGCAAGTTCCACTTCAACCTGAAGGCCGCCAATGGCCAGGTGATTGGTACAAGCGAAATGTACGAGTCAGAGTCAAGCCGTGAGAATGGTATTGCCTCAGTGAAGAGGAACGCTCCCGGTGCAACCATTGTTGACCAGACCAAGGCATAATCACTCTTTCCTTTCGTAGACGATTCTACCGTCAACGATAGTATAATCTGATTTAACTGACATAATCATCTCCTCAGGAGTATTAAATATATTTTCTGAGAGGATGGTTATGTCTGCCAAATACCCCTTCCTGAGCATTCCCTTTCTGTCTTCCATGAACTGGGCATATGCTGCGCCCAGGGTGTAGTATTCAATGGCTTTTTCCATTGTTATTTTCTCCATCGGGAACCAGCCGTCTCCCTCTTCACCCTTTCTGTCCTTGCGGGTCACTGATGCGTAGAGACCCTCCATGGGGTTGAGGGGCTCAACGGAGTAGTCTGTTCCGAAGGCCAGCTTTGCCCCGCTCTCTGCCAGGGTTTTCCATGCGTAGGCCCAGCGGCTGCGTTCAATGCCAATGCGCTTCTCTGCAAACCGTTTGTCAGTGATGCAGTGCACCGGCTGCATTGATGCTATCACTCCCAGCTCAGCAAACCTCGGAATGTCCTCTTCAATAAGTATCTGGGCATGCTCCGAGCGGTGCCGGCTGTCACGGATGCCGTTTACCTCCCTCGCTTTCTCAAATGCATCCAGTATCCAGTTGTTGGCTTTCGGACCAATGGCATGTATCCCTATCTGAAACCCGCGACTGTCAGCGGCGAGCACACGTGCCTCAAGCTCCTCCCGGCTCATCTGGGGGAGGCCGCTCTTGTCAGGAGCATCGGCAAACGGCTCAAACATCATTGCAGTGGCTGAACCCAGCGTGCCATCCATGAAATCCTTGAGGTAACCAAACCTGATCCAGTCGCCCGAGGCCGGGTACTTCTCCCTCAGAGTCTCATACCTGTCAAGACGCTCCGGATCAGCGGTGAGCGTGCCTCCGATGTCTATCCGGCACGAAAGCTTCCCGGCAGCCATGAGTGAGTCATACATGTCAAAATTGGCACTGCCGGGTATCTGTATGCTTGTTATGCCATATCCGGCTGCCATCTGCAGAGCCATAAGATAACCGTTCCATGCCCTCGCACGCTCTTCCTCAGGTGTCCGTTCAACAGCAATTGCACCAGTCCTGATCAGTGACATGGCGCTCTCCTTGAGAATACCCGTAGGCTCTCCGGTGACCGGGTCATGCATTATCTCACCTCCAAAAGGATCAGGCGTGTTCCGGGTAATGCCCGATTGCCTGAGCACATAGCTGTTAACCAGTGCACTGTGACCATCGGTACGGCGGAGGACAACAGGGTTATCCGGCGAAACGGCATCAATGAGCTCCTTCGTGGGCCATTCGCGGGTGGCGAACATCTCATGCTCCCAGTGGCCGCCATAGATCAGCTGACCCTTCTGCGAGCGGGCTACCTGCTCCTTGACCTTGTTTGTAATCACTGAAGGATCAGTGACATAGCGAAGTTCGATATAATCGGGATCAACAGGCCCGAAGTGCGCATGAGCGTCATTGAAACCCGGGAGAACAGCCCGGCCGCCGGCATCTATAACCCTCGTAACCTGCGGGTCAATATACCTGCCAATCTCCCTGTCACTCCCTGCTGCAAGTATCCTGTTCCCCTTCACGGCAACAGCCTCTGCCCGGGGATTAAGCGAATCAGCCGTAAAAACAACACCTCCGGTGATTACCAGATCAGCCTTTTCTTTTTTCGTGCATCCCAACCCAACAGTCAGTAATAGCGCAATAATCATTAATATTGTCTGTCTCATGGAAACGATTTTTATAATACTGGTGCAATATAAGAAAATAGGCATTATTTTAGCCGCTCATAAACCTGTGAACATTAACTCCAATCTCTGATCAAATGAAGAACAAGATCATTCCACCAGGATATCTCTATTCAAAGAGATATACGAATTATGTATTTATCCTGCTCTTCCTTCTTTATATGTTTGACTACATAGACAGGATGATAGTTACATCCATGTTCGTTCATATTGAGCAGGACCTTGGTATCACTCACACCCAGAGCGGATTGCTGGTCTCAGCCGTATATTGGTCCATAGTGCTGCTCACATTCCCCGTTTCAATTCTGGTTGACCGGTGGAACCGCACCAAAACCATCGGAATAATGGCTGCATTGTGGAGCATCGCCACTGCTCTCTGCGCACTTACCGGGAACCTGATACAACTGGTGTTTGCCAGGGCATTGATCGGCGTAGGGGAGGCAGGATATGCACCCGGAGGGACTGCTGTTATCTCAGGTCTCTACCCTGAAGACAAGAGATCAAAGATGATGGGATTGTGGAATGCTTCCATACCGCTTGGCACGGCAATAGGCGTTCTCCTCGGGGGAATCATCGCGGCAAGGCTGGGCTGGAAGCATGCATTCGGAATAGTGGCCCTGCCAGGGTTTATTGTTGCCGTCCTCTTTTTCTTTGTCAAGGACTATAAAACTGTTGACCTTTCATTTACAAACAGCAATAACGTGAAGGTCAAAATGAAGAAAAAGGACATGGCCAGGGAGTTCCTTTCCAGACCTTCACTCATCTTTACATATTTTGGCTTTGCTGCTGTGGTCTTTGTGACAACTTCCCTGATCACATGGCTCTCCACATACTTCAATGTCACCCGCGGGCTCTCTTCAGAAAAGGCCGGAACAATGGCCAGTGCTGTCATGTTGCTGGCAATCGTGGGGGCGCCGCTGGGAGGCATTATCACTGACCGCTGGCGCAAATCAAATATCCGGGCACGCCTGCTCTTTCCTACAATCACATCCCTTCTTACGGCACTCTTCCTGCTCGTTGCCCTATGGCTGACCAGCGGTACACTGCAGTATGTTTTCTTCCTCCTGATGGGAGTCACAGTGGCAGCCTTCATACCGGCTGCCGCAGCTGTCACACAGGACGTGATTCACGCAGGAATGAGGGCGATGTCTTATGCCGTGGCGGTTGTGGTACAGAATCTTCTGGGTGCATCAACGGCACCCCTTGTAATAGGAAGACTATATGACCTCTATGACATCGAAACAGCCCTGGCGATTCTGCCGTTCATGCTGATTCTGGGTGCATTTCTTTTCTATATGGGATCACGTTTCTATGTGAGGGACCTGAACAAAACTGCCAAAATAAAACTGGAAGCCGAAACAAACAACAGAATGAGATGAAAGAACTATTGCGGAATAAATACTTCAAATTCGGCGTTGCCGGAGTACTCTACATCCTGTGGGTGATATGGGTGGGCAACTACTGGCTGCTGCTCGGATTGCCGATAGTATTCGACATATATGTATCCAAAAAGGTCAATTGGGCATTCTGGAAGAAACGTCATGGCAAAAACCATGTAGTTGTTGAATGGCTTGATGCATTGATCTTTGCAGTGATTGCAGTGTCACTTATCAATATCTTCCTCTTCCAGAACTATCGCATTCCGACACCCTCCATGGAGAAGACTCTGCTGGTGGGTGATCACCTGGCTGTAAGCAAGGTGGCATACGGCCCCCGCATGCCCAATACACCGCTGGTATTTCCTTTTACCCAGCATACAATGCCCTTCACCGGCGGCAGGGTGAAATCATGGTCTGACCTGATTCACTGGAAGTATAATAGACTCAAGGGATTCGGGCATGTCAAAAACAATGATATCGTCGTATTTAATTTCCCGGCAGGAGATACTGTCTGCCTGGAACAGCAGGCAGTAAGCTACTATGAGATTCTTCGCGAACGGATTGAGACAATCACTGCCGAGGATATCAGGGCAGGCAGACCTTTGAAAGGCAAAGATGAGTATTATTCAATTGCAAGGCAGATGATCTGGAATGAGTACACGGTCATCTACAGGCCTGTCGACCGGCGTGACAATTATGTGAAGAGGTGCGTCGGCATACCCGGCGACACTGTACTGATAAAAGGAGGGAAGCTGTTCATCAATGGTCATGAGAACACTGAATACGAGACCCAGCAGACATCCTATTACGTGCGTACGAATGGTACCCGTATCAATCCCAAGGCTTTCGAAAGAATGGGGGTGTCAAAGTCTGATCAGTCTCTTACGATTTCAGGAAGTGGCTACAGGCTGCCGCTGACCCGGAAGAATGCAGAGACCATCTCGGGATTTGCCAATGTAACGGGCATTGAAGCTGACTACCGCCGGCCCGGAGAATACATTGCCGCTGTCTTTCCGCATGATCCGGCGTACCGCTGGAACGAGGATAACTTCGGCCCGCTATGGATACCCAAAAAGGGAACTACGGTGAAGCTTGACATGACCAACATTAACTTCTATACATCCATTATCGATATCTACGAGGAGAATGATCTGGAGATACGTGATACAGTGATATATATAAACGGCAAGCCTGCAGACAGTTATACCTTCAGGATGGATTACTACTGGATGATGGGCGATAACAGGCATGACTCGGCTGACTCACGCTTCTGGGGGTTCGTCCCTGAGGATCACATCATCGGTCGCCCTGTGCGCGTCTGGCTCTCTATTGACAAGGAGGCGCAGGGATTAAAAAAGATAAGATTCAACAGGTTCTTCAAGGGAGCCAAAAGGTGATAAAGAGAGGGGTCTGAGCCCCCTGACTGCATGGCAGGATAA
>WXFE01000003.1 GCA_009881065.1 Bacteroidales bacterium
CTGAGCCCCCTGACTGCATGGCAGGATAATCCGGATAATAGATAACGTAAAGAGGGGTCTCAGACCCCTCTCTCTTTACTCTTTTACTTTGTCCACTATCGCCTTGAAGGCTTCAGGATGGTTCATCGCCAGGTCAGCGAGGGTCTTGCGGTTAAGGGAAATTCCCTTCTTCTCAAGCCCGCCGATAAATTGCGAGTAACTCATTCCGTGAAGACGTACTCCCGCGTTGATCCTCTGGATCCAGAGTGCGCGGAACTGCCCCTTCTTGTTCTTGCGGTCACGGTACGCATAGGTAAGACCCTTCTCAAGCACGTTCTTGGCAACGGTGTAAACATTGGCATTTTTGCCAAAGTACCCTTTGGTCTGCTTGAGAATCTTTTTTCTTCTTGCCTTCGATGCTGGTGCGTTTGTTGCTCTTGGCATTTTGTTTCTCTTTTTCGGATGTAAGCGCCTCTTTAAGGTCTTTTATGCTTCACATCCCGGTTAATAATTCTGTTAATTAACTCTCCGTCAGGTGGTAAACACTACTTCAGCCCCAACAGAAGCTTTACGTTCTTCTGATCTGCCTTGTCAACCAGTCCGCTATAGGTAAGATTCCTCTTGCGTTTTGTTGACTTCTTGGTAAGAATGTGGCTCTTATAGGCATGCTTACGCTTGATTTTACCTGAACCGGTCAAAGAAAATCTCTTCTTTGCGCCCGGATTTGTTTTCACTTTTGGCATATTATATATATGTGTATAAAAAAATCTACTTCTTTTTCTTTGGCGAGAGGATTATTATCATTCTCTTTCCTTCCAGTCTTGGTGCCTGGTCAACCTTTCCGTACTCATCAAGATCACTCACAAACCTTGCAAGAAGCTTTTCTCCCTGGTCCTTGAAGAGAATAGACCTTCCCTTGAAAAAGACATATGCTCTTACTTTGGCCCCTTCTTCGAGGAAGTTGATCGCGTGCTTGAGCTTGAAGTTGTAATCGTGATCATCGGTGTTCGGCCCGAAACGAATCTCTTTTACAACAATCCTGGCTGCATTTGCTTTGATCTCCTTCTGCTTCTTCTTCTGCTGGTAGAGCAGTTTCTGGTAATCAACAATCTTGCAGACGGGCGGGTCAGCATTTGGAGATATCTCAACAAGATCAAGCTCCATTTCGTCTGCCAGTCTGAGAGCATCAGAAATACTCATGATTTTGGTTTCTACGTTCTCTCCGACGACTCTAACCGTCCTGGCTGTGATCCTGTTGTTAATCCGGTGTTCCGGTTCGGGTTTTCTTCCCGGCCTGGGCCTGGAAAAGGTTGGTCCTGCTATAGTTTTGTCCTCCAGTTAAGTTAATAATATCTTTATTAATATGAATCTTAAACACCAGTCTCTCTCTTTATCTCCTCTTTCACAAGGTTGACGAACTCCTCGGGTTTCATAACTCCCCTGTCACCTTCTCCCTGCTTTCTTACGGAGACTGTACCCGCCAATTCCTCTTTTTCACCAATCACAAGAAGGTAGGGAATTCTCTTTAACTCATTATCCCTTATCTTCTTACCTATCTTCTCATTCCTGTCGTCAATCAGGGTGCGAATATCGTAATTATTAAGGAAATTTAAAACAGTTTTTGCATAATCATTGAATTTTTCACTGATGGGCACTATTACGGCCTGATCAGTAGTGAGCCAGACAGGAAAACGTCCGGCAGTGTTTTCAATGAGTACTGCAACGAAACGTTCCATTGAACCGAAAATTGCCCTGTGAATCATCACCGGCCGGTGCTTCTGGTTGTCACTGCCCGTGTATTCAAGCCCGAACCGCTCCGGCAGGTTGTAGTCTACCTGTATGGTCCCAAGTTGCCACTTGCGGCCGATGGCATCCCTTACCATGAAATCAAGCTTGGGCCCGTAAAAAGCTGCCTCACCCACTGCCACCGTGGTAATAAGGTTCATTTCCCCTGCAGCTTCGATAATTGCCTTCTCTGCCTTCTCCCAGTTCTCGTCACTGCCAATGTACATCTCACGGTTATCCGGATCCCTGAGCGATATCTGTGCCGTGAATTCATTGAAACCGGCAATTTTGAAGATATACTGTACCAGGTCAATAATGCTCTTGAACTCCTCCTTGAGCTGTTCAGGGGCACAGAAATGGTGAGCGTCATCCTGGGTGAAGCTGCGCACACGGGTCAGTCCGTGCAGCTCACCACTCTGCTCGTACCGGTACACCGTTCCAAACTCAGCCATTCTTACCGGGAGTTCCCGGTAGGAGTGGGGAGTGGCGTTGAAAATCTCACAATGATGAGGACAGTTCATTGGCTTGAGCATAAAGACCTCACCATCCTGCGGGGTGGTGATGGGCCTGAATGAGTCAGCCCCGTACTTCTCAAAGTGACCTGAAGTCTTATAGAGCTCAATGTTGCCTATATGAGGTGTGGAGACTATTGTATATCCCCTTTCCCGAAGGACTTTTGTCATGAAATCAATCAGCCTCTGTTTCATGTCAGCTCCTTTGGGAAGCCATAGCGGCAGTCCCATACCCACCTTCGCCGAGAAGGCAAACAACTCCAGTTCCCTGCCTATACGGCGATGATCACGCTTACGCGCCTCCTCGAGCATTGTCATGTACTCATCAAGCATCTTCTGCTTCGGGAAGGTGATGCCGTAAATGCGGGTCATCATCTTCCGCTTTTCATCGCCACGCCAGTATGCACCGGCAAGGCTGAGAACCTTTATCGCCCTGATTGATGAAGTATCAGGCAGGTGCGGACCACGGCACAGATCGGTGAAGTTGCCCTGCCGGTAAAGAGTTATTGTCCCGTCCTCAAGCTCGGAGATAAGCTCGGTCTTGTATTCATCACCCTTGGCAGTGAAGAGTTCCATTGCATCCTTCTTGCTAATCTCCATACGAACTATCGGGCTCTTCCCTGCTGCAAGCTCCTTCATCTTTTCTTCGATAAGCGGCAGGTCGGAATCCGTTATAACCTTGCCGTCACCGGGATCAACATCATAGTAAAAACCGTTCTCTATGGCCGGACCGATACCAAATTTGGTTCCGGGGAAAAGAGCCTCGATGGCTTCTGCCATAAGGTGCGCTGACGAATGCCAGAATGCATGCTTTGCCTCGGTATCATCCCATTTGTGAAACCTGACGGTGGCATTGCCTTCAACAGGCTGCGAAAGATCGCGAACTTCACCGTTGACTGTTGCTGCATAAACATCGGCAGCAAGACCCGGACTGATTGATTTGGCAATTTCATGACTGGTTATACCCTGTCTGTACTCCCTTACAGAGCCGTCAGGAAAGGTTATGCTGATCATCGGTTTCATACTTTTTAACAGTCCGCAAAGGTAATATTTTTTACTGTAAGGTGTTCCCCTGTGGTTTCGAGGTAAAACGGTCCTCATTTTAGAAATTGTTAATTGGCACAGATTTTGGATTTAGTATAACAGCACCAAAAACAGCAGTCATGAAAAGAGTTCTGATCTTAACCGCAGCAGCAGCATTGATGATGCTGAACTCATGTGACATACAGCCCGAATCTCATTTCTTCGCAGATAAGATAAAGGCTGAAATAGGAGAGGATATATTCTTCTTCAACAGGTCATACAACGCAACTGATTACGAATGGGACTTTGGAGACGGCACTTTCTCAAACGCTTACGAACCTTCCCATGCATACAACGGATCCGGGATTTTTACAGTGATCCTGACCGCATATTCAAAATCGGGCAGCATTGACAAATCTTACCTTGATATCGAGATCATTTCCCCAACAATGCTTGAAATAGAGGTGCTTGAATACTACGACCAGTACCCGGTTTCAGGAGCAAGCGTGATACTCTATCCTACTGAGAAAGACTGGGACAATGAGACCAATGCCATAGTGGAGGGGTTCACCAACGCCTCCGGGAAAGTGGTATTCACTAACCTGCAGCCCAGGGTCTACTTTGTTGATGTCTGGCATTCAACCCACAATAACTACACCCTGAGGGATGAGGATACAGGCTTCATCAGGACAGATCAGCTGGAAAAGAATCAGCTCAACAAATTTATCGCATGGGTTGACTATACCGGTACCAAGGGAGCCACAGCCCGCGACAGGAAACAGCTGGTTCCGCTCAAGAGCAGAACGGTTTCAGCAACCGTAAAAAAGTAATTCACAGAGATAAACAAATTAATTTGACGCATGGCTCCATTTGATAAATTTCCGTAAGTTTGTGAGTTCACAAACCTAATCGGAAAGAATCTCATGGATACAAAATTTGCGCTTCATGGAATAGACTACCTGATAATGGTGGTCTATTTCGTTTTTGTGCTGGGTATTGGATGGGCCCTCAGGAAGTACATGAAGAATGCTTCGGCATTTCTTGAGGCCGGGCGCTCGATACCAGCCTGGGTTGCCGGTCTGGCATTTATCTCCACGAACCTGGGAGCCCTTGAGGTGATGGGGATGACCGGTTCCGGCCTGAAATACGGGATGCTCACCACCCACTTTTACTGGATAGGCGCCATCCCTGCAATGGTTTTCCTGGCCCTCTTCATGATGCGTTTCTATTATGGTTCAAAGGCCAGGTCAGTTCCGGAATATCTCAAGCTTCGCTTCAACGAAAAGACACGTGCCCTGAACGCATTCCTTTTTGCGCTTATGACGGTGCTCGCATCAGGTATCTCAATGTACGCGCTGGCTATCCTGCTAGAGAATGTGCTCGGATGGAACTTCAACCTATCCCTCCTTGCTTCGGCAACCATAGTGCTGGGCTACACATACCTCGGAGGGCTCTCATCTGCAATATACAACGAGGTGCTGCAGTTCTTCATCATCATTATAGGTCTCCTTCCAATGACGATCCTGGTGTTGGTTGACGTGGGAGGCTACGGTGGAATGCAGGCGAGCCTCGCCCCGATAGTAGAGGGAAAGGGATTCGCCCCGGACACATGGACCACCACCTGGAAGTATACGGCCAATGCCAGCGCCAACCCGATGGGAGTGGAGTGGTATGGCATACTGGCAGGACTGGGATTCGTCCTTTCGTTCGGATACTGGTGTACCAATTTCCTTATCGTCCAGAGGGCAATGGCTGCTGATTCGATGACTTCAGCCCGCAAGGTCCCTCTCATCGGTGCAATTCCGAAGATGTTTATCCCCTTCCTTATCATTATCCCCGGTATTGCCGCCCTGGTGCTGCTCAATGACCCCGGCAAGGGATTCGGCCTGCCGCTGAATGAAGCAGGCCAGCCGATATATGACTATACTATCATTATGCTTCTCAAGCAGTATCTGCCCGCCGGTGTGCTTGGCTTTGGCATAACCGCACTCCTTGCATCATTCATGTCAGGGATGGCAGGCAACGTCTCGGCATTCAATACAGTCTGGACCTATGACATCTACCAGAGCTACATCCGGCCTGCAACAGGTGACAAGGAGTCTGATGACCGCCACTACCTCAAGGTCGGTAGAATGGCTACAATCATTGGTGTGCTGGTGAGCATTGCTGCCGCATATATTGCCAGCAAGTTCGGAAACATAATGGATTTCCTGCAGACTGTCTTCTCAATGATAAACGCCCCGCTCTTTGCGGTGATATTCCTCGGGATGTTCTGGAAACGCTCAACAGGAAATGCAGCATTCACAGGTCTGCTGGCGGGATTCCTCATTGCACTGCTCCACCACGGCCTTACCATGCCTGAGGGCGCAACAACACTTGTCAAGGGCGGATGGATCGGAGTGGTGCATACATACCCTGTTGAAATGGCACAGAACTTCTGGACAGCCATCTTCGCTTTCACTATGGCCGCACTGCTGACCGTAATCATCTCACTGCTCTCGAAACGTGACAAGAGCGACGCGGAGCTGAACGGACTCGTTTACTCCATGACCCCGAAGCTTGACGACAGCGGAGTGATATGGTACAAGAGACCCTGGTTCCTTGCACTCATCGTGGGCGTCATAATGATCGTGCTGTCAATAATGTTCTGGTAACCTTAAAAAATATCAATTATGCTCGATATAAGATTTCCAATTGGACTGATGTTCTCAATAGTAGGACTCATCATTACCATCTACGGGCTTGCCACAATGGGACAGGATGCAATGTATGTCAAATCACTCAATGTGAATGTCAATCTGCTTTCCGGGATAGGCTGCCTTATCTTCGGCCTGCTGATGCTGCTCTTCTCCGATCCTGTGAGGAAACGGAATAAAAAGTAACGAAAATGAAGGTGTCTCAGAAGGGGCACCTTTTTTTGCCGGCAGGAATGACTGACCGGGCTTACCGGTAATACAAGGCTTACCGTTAATATCAGGCTTACCGTTAATACCAGGATTACCGTTAATACCGGGATTACCAGGATTACCAGGATTACCAGGATTACAAGGTTACCAGGATTACCATGATTACCGGGATTCCTCCCGTATGATCTACAAACTATCAGAGAAGAGCGCTGCCGGCAGGGAACGCATATTGTACCTTGAGGCCATCACCTCACCGTAGGCACCGGCAGAGCGAATGACAATCAGGTCGCCGCGCCGTGTTTCCGGAAGCTGGATATTCCTGCCAAAGGTGTCAGTGGTCTCGCAGACTGGTCCCACGACGGTATATTTTTTCACCGGACCGGTGGAAGTGAGATTTTTGATCGAATGTCTGGCATGGTAGAGGGCAGGCCTGATCAGCTCGGTCATGCCGGCATCCAGGATGACAAATGTCTCCAAGGCGCCTGGCTTGACAAACAGTACCCTGCTTACAAGAGAGCCACAATTTGCTGTCAGCGACCGACCCAGTTCAAAGGATATGGTGCTGCGTATCCTGCTGTCAAGAGAGGTGGAGAAAATGTTAAAATAGTCCGCGAACGGCGGGATGCGGTCCGGGTCATTATAGCTGACTCCAAGTCCTCCGCCCACGTTAATGTCTTCAGGCCCGAAGCCCCTGCCGGTCAGCCACTGCCATAACTCGTTTATCCTTGTACAGAGGTTGCGGTAGACATTCAGGTCGGTGATCTGTGATCCGATATGAAAATGAATTCCCCTGTAACGGAGGTTCTGAAGCTCCTTCAGCCGGTCAAGCACATTATCAAGATCGGGTAATCTTATTCCAAACTTGTTCTCATCTGTGCCGGTGGTGATAGGCTTGATGGTGTGGGCCTGCACGTTGGGATTGATGCGGAGGGCTACCGGGGCCTTTTTTCCCATCCTGCCTGCTATTGAGTCAATGACATTGAGTTCTTCTGCCGATTCTGCATTGAAACACTTGATGCCCAGCCGGAGAGCCTTCTCTATCTCAGTATCGCTCTTGCCTACACCTGCAAACACCGTCTCACTGACCGGAAATCCGCATGCAATGGCATGCTCAACCTCGTTGCCGCTGACACAGTCAGCTCCGAATCCCTGCTTTGCGATGATCTTCATTATCACAGGATTGAAGTTGGCTTTCACGGCATAGTGAACATGAAAACCCCTGCCGGCAGCTTCACGTGATGCTACGGAAAGAGTCTCGCGGAGAATATCCAGATCATAGTAATAAAAAGGGGTTTGATGCTTCCCCAGCTTTTCAGTAATCTCCCTGGTAATCATGTTTCTTATGCAAATAACTTTTCATTCAGTGCCCTGAGGGCGGTAATCTTGTCGGTTGTGTTGATAAGGATCGAGACGCTGTGATCACTGCCACCGTAGGAGATCATCTTGACCGGTATCTCGTTAAGTGCTTCAAATATCTCCGGGGCCGAGCCCACACGCTCAGGACGGAAGTCGCCCACCACACATATTATTGTCTGGTTGTGCTCCGTCTTCACCTGCCCGATGGAGCTGAGAGATTTCACAATCTCTTCAAGATGAGTGGTGTCTTCAATGGTCAGTGATAATGAGACTTCGGAGGTGGTTATCATGTCAATGGGAGTCCTGAAGGTTTCGAATACCTCGAAGATCCTCCTCATGAAACCGTAGGCCATCAGCATTCTGCCGGAGTGAATGCGTATTGAAGTTATGCCGTCTTTGGCAGCCACTGCGGTATAGTCTTCCAGGTTCGTTTCCGAGGTGATGAGGGTACCCTCATCGGCAGGTTCCATTGTGTTTTTCAGCCGTACCGGGATGTTTTTCATCCTCGCCGGGTTGATGCTCAACGGATGGAGGATCTTCGCTCCGAAAAAAGCCAGTTCAGCCGCTTCGTTGAATGAGAGCCTCCTTACAACCCTGGTGTTCTCCACATACCTCGGATCATTGTTGTGTAGCCCGCTTATGTCTGTCCATATCTGTACCTCTTCGGCGCCGATGGCAGCTCCTATGATCGTGGCGCTGTAATCGCTTCCGCCACGGCGGAGGTTGTCAGTCTCACCGAAGACGTTGCGGCAGATAAAGCCCTGGGTGATAATGATCTTTTCATCCCTGACGGCCGAAAGCCCACGCTTCAGATTCTCACTGATATAAAAGTAATCCGGCTCACCGTCCTTGTCTACCCTCATGAAATCCAGGGCAGGCAACAGGAGTGAGGGTATGCCCTGCTCGGTCAGCAGGAAGTGCAGCAGGGCCGTTGATATGAGCTCCCCGCGTGCAAGGATCATCTTGTCGGTTCCCCTGGCAGGTTCCCCTGATATGAGCGAGGCAATGAAATCAAAATGCTCATCAGCAAGGTCATGTGCCCTCTTTGACCACTCTTTAGAGGCAAAAAGATCAGAAATGACGGCATGGTACTTCGAGCGCAGCTGGCCGGTCATCCGCTCTGCTCCGGATTTGTCGCCCGATCCCAGGAGCCCGGAAATCTCTGCCAGGGAACTGGTTGTTCCTGCCATGGCAGAAAGAACAACAATCTTTAGCCCGCCGTCATTTATAAGGGGAATCAGTGCCCTGAGCCGTTCAGGACTTCCTGCTGAAGTGCCGCCAAATTTGTAAACCTTCATCTCTTTTTCTCTCCGTACGATGCTGCCCGTAATGCTGTTGCACCATATTTCGGGCATCAAAGATAAGTAAAAGAGGAATCTGTAAATATTTTTTTCTTTTCTGTAAAGTGAATCACTTGACAAAAAAATAGTTATTTTTGCAGCCGCATTGATGGATTAAGGATGGCTGGCGTCAATTTTTCAGACAGTCTCCCTGATCCGGCAAGTAGCCCAGATGGCGAAATTGGTAGACGCGCTAGTTTCAGGGACTAGTGTCAGCAATGATGTGCAGGTTCGAGTCCTGTTCTGGGCACCACAAACCACGCCCAGGTGGTGAAATTGGTAGACACGCCAGCTTGAGGGGCTGGTGCTCGCAAGGGTGTGCAAGTTCGAGTCTTGTCCTGGGCACACAAATAAGAGGCCGTCTCAATTCCTGTGAGATGGCCTGTTCTTTTCAGCCATTGCCTGTCTTGTGAGATGGTCTCTTCATTTTCAGCCGGCGCCTGTCCTGTAAGATGACCCCCTCTTTTCAGCCGGTGCCTGGCACTAGCAGCTTGAACCGCCAACGACGCGAGGAAGCCCAATCCTGCATCCGCCGGCAGACGAATAGCAGGAAGAGCCGGCATGAATAAAGATGGCTGCAGGCTATCGTGCCGTCAGGCACTAATACAGCATCAATCAATCGATCCTTGCATCATACACCGCCTGCAAAATCTTTCCCCTGATGGAGAGATCCGAAAGCCTGCTGTTGTTCCGGGTGGGATAAACCCTGTTGCTGAGGAACACGTATGAAATCTCCTCATCCGGATCACACCAGATGAAGGTGCCGGTAAACCCCGAGTGCCCGAAACTGGCAGGCGAGGCCGACGGACATGGATAGGCTTCATCAGGAGGCAACGTATCATTACGCAGCAGCGGCTTGTCAAATCCCAGCCCCCGGCGATTGTCATTGTCCGGGAACTGAACAGCTGTGTACTTCCTGACCACATCACTGCTGAGAACTCTCACACCTCCGTATTCACCTCCCCTGCGGTACATCTCAACAAGCTTCAGAAGGTCATTGCCGGTGGCAAACAGGCCTGCATGACCTGATACGCCTCCCAGCATCGCCGCCCCCTCATCATGAACAGTGCCCCTTATCAACTGCTTCCTGAAAAGAGAGTCATACTCGGTAGGAACAACCCTCTCTGCCGGATACTTCTCAAGCGGCCTGTAGGTGATGTTGAAGGCACCGATGGGATTATAGATATTTGCCGGGGCAAACTTGTCTATGGTACTGTCTGTGAGACTCTCTATGATCTCTGAAGCAAGGATGAAGGTGAGGTCAGAATAGACATATTTTTTCTCACCCATGGGACTGTCACGTATCTCTCTGAACATATCCTTCAGATAATGCCGGTTCATGTACATCGAGTCAGTAACCTGAAGAGCATACTTCCGGTTGGTATAATCACTGAAGATGCCACGCCTGAATGTGCTGTCATTCTCAAGGGTGTTTCTCCAGAACGGTATCCATGATTTGAGGCCGGCCTGGTGTGCGAGCATCTCGCGCATGACCATGTCACCCTTGTCGGAAAAGCGAAACCACGGAAGGTAATTGCCAAGGGTTTTGTCAATGTCAAACGAACCCCTGTCATCGAGCAGCATCAGAGAGGGAGTGGCCGCTGATACCTTGGTCACTGAGGCAAGATCCCAGAGGTCATTTTCCGTGACCGCTTCGGTGCTGTCATATAGATGGAATCCGTAGCATTTGTTAAGCACGACTATTCCCCGGCGGGCTATGAGCACCTGGCAACCCGGAAAAGCCAGGGTGTCAAGGCCTGCATTCACTATAGAGTCAACTTTGCCTGTCAGCCTCTCCGAGGAGAGTCCGGCATTCTCCGGAAACCCGAACTGCATTCTTATGTTGCCGGGGGTTTTGATGCCCGTTCCGGCCGGATAATTTTCATTTACCGTCACCGGCAGCCTGCCAGAGGCACCGATGGCGCCGAAGAGCACCTGCACGGCTACCTGGTGAGTGTAACTGTTGTCCTGGTAGGCCACAAGCATGGCCGTCGGCTTCTTCGTCAGGTCAAGCCGCGAAACACCATACGGATTGCCGAACCATATAACGGCAGCCCTGTCGAGACTGGCTATCTGCCGGAAAACATTGTTCAGGGCCGGCGTAACACCATAAAGCCCTGCGGGTTTCTGATCGAGTGCACAGAAACCGGCAATGACCACATCATAATCCATCAGCTTTGACATTACAAACCTGGCACCCTGCTCATTGGCCGGGTCAATGAAGTAGTGGTCAGCATTGGTGTACCTGTCTGTCATACGCTGGAATTCAGTCATGGCCAGCCGGTTGACAGAGACAGTGGCTATCCTTATCCGGTCAAGCCTGCCAAGCGGAAGGAGATTGTCATTATTCTCCAGCAGTGTCATTGCTCCGGCATACAGGTCACGAATCAGCGCCGGATGCCCGGAGGAGGGGATGCTGCCAGGGGTGGCAGAGCCGGCAGCTGCTGCTGATGCCTCGCCCGGAATTGACTGATCACCTGATTCTGCTCTGCCTCCGTTCGCCGTCGTGTAACTCTCAAGCCACAGCTTTGCTTCAAGAAGCCTCCTGCACCTGTCAGTGATCTCACTTACTGCTATCTCGCCCTTTCCCACCCTGCGGGCAATTTCCTCAATGGCAAGAACAGGGTCAGTGGGGTATTCAATTATGTCATTTCCTGCCAGCAGAGCCTCGGCATCGGCAATGCCCGAAGGGAAGGTCATGGTTGCACCATCCATATTCATTGCATCTGTAAGGATGAGACCCCGGAAACGTGACTCCTGTCTGAGCAACCCGGTCACCACCTTCTTTGAGAAGGTTGCCGGAAGAGCTCCGGCATCCAGGCCCGGCACACTTATATGCGCCGTCATCACCGCACCTATTCCTTCATCTGTCAGCCTCCTGAAGGGTAGCAGCTCTATCCTGTCAAAGCGGTCGCGGTCACCACTGATTACAGGAAGTCCGGTATGGGAGTCAGTGTCAGTGTCACCGTGACCCGGGAAATGCTTTGCACAGGCCATGATGCCGTTATCCTGAAGCCCCTTCATATACATTGTCGCCTTTTCTGCAACCTTCTCCGGATCCTCACCGAAAGAGCGGTAGTTTATTACCGGGTTCATCGGGTTGTTGTTCACATCTGCTACGGGTGCAAGGTTCAGGTTTATCCCTGCCTCACGGCACTGCGATGCAACGGCAGCTCCCATCTTGTAAATCAGGGAGTCATTCTGCAGTGCCCCCAGCGTCAGCTGGCAGGGAAAGGCATCCACCTCCCTGAGCCGCATCCCTGTTCCCCACTCAGCATCCTGAGCAATGATCAGTGGTATCCGGGAGATACTCCTGAGCCGTTTGGTGTAATCAACCTGCATCTCACGTGTGCCCTCGAAAAAAATCACACCCCCGATACCATACTTCTCAACCAGCAGCTCTACCTGCCTGTAATTGCCTCCCTTTTCGTCTGCCCATGCCGGCACCCATATCAGCTGAGCTATCATCTCCCTGATAGTCATGGTATTGAGTATGCTGTCAACCCCGGGGTGGCCGATGAAGCTTTTCCATGGAACATTATTGTCTGTTTCCCTGACCGGAGAGTCAGCCTGCCTGGCCGGAGAGTCAGTCTGCCTGGCCGGAGAGTCAGTCTGCCTGGCCGGAGAAGCAGTTTGTCTGACCGGAGAGGCAGAGATTATCAGGGCGCAAAAAACAAGTACAAGTGAAAGGGAGGATTTTTTCATCAGATGAATGAATTATGAGTTGAACCAAAATTAGCATTTTTCTTTATCTCTCTTTTCCCGGTTGATTAGTTCCAAATTGTTATTTTTACCCAACCAACAGAATGCATATGGCAGCAACAAAAAGTTCCGGAAGGAGAGCCGGCAAATCAGCGCGGCTTTTGTCACTTGACGTTTTCAGGGGGATGACTGTGGCTTTCATGATCATTGTCAACACCCCGGGCACATGGAGTCATATATATGCTCCGCTGCGACATGCCCCGTGGCATGGCTGCACACCTACCGACCTTGTTTTTCCCTCATTCCTGTTCATCTCGGGTGTGGCAATGTTCTTTTCTCTGCGAAAGTATAACTTCGAGTTCTCCGGACCTTCACTGTTCCGCATTCTGCGAAGAGTACTTCTTATCTTCGCCGCAGGCCTTTTTCTGAATATTTTCCCCTATTTCTTACGTGACTACAGCACGCTCCGGATCATGGGAGTGCTGCAGAGAATAGCCCTGGCATGGGGCCTTGGAGCAATTCTGGTGCTGCTGATCCGCAGGAATTACATCTGGCTGGCCACGGCGGTGTTGCTGTTCGGATACTGGGCCCTGATGTATTTCATGGGAGGGGCCGATCCATATTCACTAGAGACCAACTATGCACGAACGGTTGATATCGCCGTGTTCGGCGAAAAGCACCTCTACAAGGGATTTGGCATACCATTTGACCCGGAAGGACTGCTGAGCACCATTCCCGCCACCGCAACGGTACTGCTCGGGTTTATGTCAGGAGGCCTCATCAGCGCTAACAGAACATCATGGAAAACACCGGGATGGCTTGCCCTGACAGGCGCCCTCCTTATCGGGGCAGGATTGCTGTGGGGACAGTATTTCCCGATCAACAAACCCATCTGGACAAGCTCCTATGTCATCTACACCGGCGGTATAGGTATGATAATCCTGGCCCTGCTCTTCATAATAATTGATATTATGAACCTGAAAGGATGGACAGGCTTCTTCAATACATTCGGCACTAATCCCCTCTTCACATACCTCCTCGCCGGAATCTGGACCAAGACAATGCTTGCCGTGAAGATAGGGGAGTCAACTCTTTACAAATGGATATTCGATCATATTTGCAGTCCGCTCTTTGAGGAACAGAAACTTGCAAGCCTGCTCTTTGCAATTATGCAGGTTCTGATTATATGGGCGTTCGGCTACATACTCTACAGGAAAAAGATAATTATCAAATTCTGAAATGGATATAAGAACAAGAGTAGAAAAGGCATTTGAACGCTGGAAAGGCTCCCCTCCGGAGATTATCACCCGCCTCCCGCAGTCGGGCTCAGACAGGGTCTATTTCAGGCTGATATGCCGTGAGGATCAGGTGATAGGCGCATACAACCCCAGCCGCGAGGAAAACGAAGCCTTCGTTGGTTTTTCAAACCACTTCAGATCAAAGGGATTGCCGGTGCCGGAGATATATGTTTATTATCCAGAAGATAAGATCTATTTTCTTGAGGATCTGGGCGATATCAACCTTTTTACATGGCTGGCCCGCCGTTCCGATGAGGAGCGTTTCAACAAGGAGACGGAAAAGCTCTTTCACACCATCGCCGGTGACCTGGTACGAATACAGACTGAAGGAATCAGGGGGCTTGACCTGTCACTCTGTTATCCCCACCGCAGCTTTGACCGGCAGAGCATAGTCTGGGACATGAATTACTACAAGTACATGTTCCTCAAACTGATAGGAGCGCCGTTCAATGAGACCAGGCTTGAACGGGATTTTGAGATTCTGACCCGTTTCCTGCTGGATGCAGGACAGGAGTATTTTCTCTTCCGCGACTTCCAGACGGCAAATATCATGATCAGGGACGGAAAGCCGTGGTATATTGACTATCAGGGCGGCAGGCTCGGGGCACCGCAGTATGACATCGCTTCACTCGTTTATGACGCAAAGGCCTATATCCCTGAAAATATCAGGAAGACAACGATCGACAGGCACCTGGCTCTCTTCGCGGAAGCTACAGGCAGATCACGTGAGTCACTTGAGATGTACCAGGGAGCCTTTACCCTGATAAGGCTCATGCAGGCACTGGGCGCCTTCGGATTCAGGGGACTGCATGAGAACAAACCTACTTTCAATGAGAGCATCGTGCCGGCCGTGGAGCTGATGAATGAGCTTCTCGAGAGCGGTGACGTAAAGATTGATCTCCCCGAACTGAAGAGAGCCTCACTCGCAGTGCCGCTGCAACGAAAGTACCGCATCCTGGAACACTACCAGGATATGGTTACAATACATCTGGAGAGCTTTGCTTATGTAAAGGGGAAAATTGTAAACTATGACAACGGCAGCGGGTTTGTCTTTGACTGCCGCGGACTGAGCAATCCGGTCACCGTGGCTGAATTGAGCGAACTCACCGGCCTTGATCCCGAGGTGATAGAGTTCTTCAACAACGATGATGAAGCAGTGGCTTTTGCAGGCGACTGTACAAACATCATCCGCAACTCGCTTCCCATGATGCGACGGAAGGGTATAGTCAACATACATGCTGCATTCGGCTGTGTCGGCGGTCATCATCGCTCCGTCTGGAGCGCGGAAAGAGTGGCTCTGATGCTCTCGGCAATGCCCGGTGTTGAAGTGTCAGTGAAACATACCGCCCTGGAAGAATGAAGGCAATGATCTTTGCAGCCGGCCTTGGCACCAGGCTGGGGGAGATGACCCGTACCATACCCAAGGCGCTGGCTGACATCAATGGCAGGACCATGCTGGAACTTACGGCGGAGAGAGTTGTCAGGGCAGGATTTGATGACCTGATTGTCAATATCCACCACCATCCCGAACAGATGCTTGAGGAGATAGAAAAACTCAGGCAGCAGGGTTACCGGATCACCGTCAGCGACGAAAGTGATGAGTTGCTGGATACTGCAGGCGGTCTTTACAGGGCAAGGAGCTTCTTTGGCTCCGAACCATTCCTTGCACATAACGTTGATGAATTCACTGATCTTGACCTCAATGGCATGTACAGGCAACATGTGGAATCAGAAGCACTGGCCACCCTCGCGGTGAGACACCGGCCGGGGAACCGGCAACTACTTGTAGATGCTGCAGGGCGCCTTCGCGGATGGCGCAATAACGCAACAAAGGAAGAGATCATTACCGTTGAGAGCAGCAGGCAGCTTGAAGAGGTTGGCTTTTCAGGCATTCAGGTCCTCTCTCCTGAAATCTTTGATCTGATGCAGGAGGGTATCTATTCGCTGACATCGCTCTACCTTATGCTGGCACGAAAGCATCCAATCATGACCTGCCTGCATGACTACGGTTACTGGTTCGACGGCGGCACACCGGAGAACCTCGAAAAGATCAGAGCACATTTTGGGAAGCAGGAAGTGGGCTGACAGGGAAAGCAATCAGCCTCCGGAAAGGTTCAGTTTTTCCAGAATGACCTTGTGAAGAGGGCCAGTATGGTAAAAATCTCAAGACGCCCGATGAGCATCAGTGCAGTCATAATAATCTTTGCTCCTGACGTGAAACTGTTGTAGTGGCCAAAGTTGCCCGACATGCCAAGCCCCGGCCCCACATTGCTTATTGCGCTGGTACTTGCTCCTACAGCCTCAAGCAGGGGCACCCCGGTGAAATGGATGGCAATCATCCCGGCCAGGGTCAGGGCAATGAACAGAAGGGTGAATGAAAGAATTGTAATATTCAGATTGTCAGGCACTATCCTGTTGTTTATCTTAATTGGTATCACCGCATGGTGATGCAGGAACCGCTGAAAGACAACCTTCAGGTTACGCAGGTTGATCAGGTGCCGGGCCATCTTGATTCCTCCCGTGGTTGATCCTGTACATCCTCCGGCAGGCATCAGAAGAAGCATGATTAACCATCCGCCCTGTGGCCAGACCATGTAATCCGTCGTGGCAAAGCCGGTTCCTGTCATCATTGAGATAACCTGGAAAAAGCCATGCCTGAAGGAGAGGGTAAGATCGCGGTCAGTGCCGGTATAGAGGATCAGAGTCACAAGGATGGTGGCCCCGGTGACAAGGAATATGTAAAGCCATAGCTCCTCAAAAGCAGCTATCTTCCTGAACTCCCGGCGCACAAGAAAATAGTACACAATATAACTGACCCCTCCGAGGAACATAAAGATTCCTATCACATACTGGATATATGGTGAGTATTCCGAGATGCTGGTGTTCCTGGTGGAGAAACCTGCGGTGGATACTGTGGCAAAGGAGTGACATATGCTGTCAAAAAGGCTCATCTCCCCAAAACTAAGAAGCACAGTCTCCAGTACAGTCATCGCCAGGTAGATGATCAGTATTATGTATGCTATAGACCTTGTCTTGGGCAGTATCTTCTGTTTCATCGATGACTCGAGGGTGAAGAGATGATACCCTCCGGCCTTCATGTTGGGAAGAATCACTATTACAAGTACGATCACGCCCACACCACCTATCCAGTGAGTCAGGCTCCGCCAGAAGAGGATTGACTTCGGCAGAATCTCAACATTGCCTATTACGGTCGCCCCGGTTGTGGTAAAACCTGACATGGTTTCAAACAGCGCATTGGTGAACCCTGACACTGACCCGCTGAAGAGGTAGGGCATGGTGCCAAGCAGGGCCAGCAAAACCCATGAAAGAGTCACATTCAGATACCTGTCCCTGATATTGGTATTATCCCTTGATGTGCGGGGCATGGTCATGTAGAGCACAAGCCCCGGCACAAATGAAATAAGTGCCGGCAAGAGAAACGGGCCGAGGCTCTCGGAATAGATAAGTGCAACAGGAATACAGGCAATGAAAGCACCACCTGCTATGATCATTATCAGGCCGGTAAGCTTCAGAAGTGATCTGATGTTGATGCTGGTCATTACAGAGCGGCGCGACCGTACTCAGCTACATCCATTTCTTTCTTCTCAGGAGAATTACGGCGGCAGCGGCAAGCACCACCGAACCGCCCAGCAGGAACCAGAATGCACTCATGTTGGTCTCCAGCCTGTTGGGTACGTTCATCCCGTAAAAGCTGGCAATGAGGGTTGGTATCATCAATACGATGGTGACTATCGTAAGAGATTTCATCACGATATTCAGGTTGTTTGAGATGACTGAGGCAAATGCATCCATCATCCCGCTCTGAATATCGCTGTAAATCTTGGCCATCTCAATTGCCTGCCGGTTCTCTATGGTAGCTTCTTCCAGGAGGTCTGACGAAAACTCGTAGTCACGTATCCATTTCGAATTCTTCAGCTTGAGCATCATCGCCTCATTTGATCGCAGCGAGGTGGTGAAATAGACAAGACACTTCTCCATCTTCAGCAGTCGGTGCAGCTCCTCGTTCCGGGTCGACTTCTCCAGATCCTGCTCAATTATTGTCGTCTGGTTGTTGATCTGCTTCAGATACCTGTGGTAGAACATCGTGGTTCTGATAAAGAGATGCAGTATGAGATCGATCTTTGTCTCTATTGTAATACCCTTGCCGCTGCGGCTGAAGAAATCATCAAGAACCTCGTTGTTCCGGTGACAGATGATTACCAGGTTGTCCTTGTCAAGCACGAGGCCCAGGGGTATGGTTGTGAATGGTAATCCGTTCGACACGTTCTGATATGGGATACGGTAGATCATCAGCAGCAAATCATCCTCCACCTCCATGCGCGATCGCTCGTCAACGTCAAGTATATCAGCAAGAAAATCATCCGGAACCTTCAGTGTGGTGTTCAGTATGCCAATCTCTGAAGGGGTGGGATCAGTGACGTTTACAATGCAACCTTTTTCAAATGTATTTAACGGAAGGAGACCGTTGGGAATCATTTGCCAGTAAGTAATCATTTTAGTACCTCCTACTTTTCTGCTCCGCGGAGGCACCGTTACCGGCTTACCCCTGCAGAACCAAATTAATAAAACGGCTCGCGTGATAATCGTCCATAAAAGACAACTGTATTGATACAGTGTGCAAAAATATAACTTTTCTGATACCCGCATCCCGGGTCCGTGAAAAATGTACAAAAAAATTACCTTTGCACAGAACCTAAATATAACGTAATGGGAAAAGTACTTGTTGTGGGCGCTGGTGGTGTTGGCACCGTTGCAGTGATTAAAATGGCGCAGATGACTGACGTTTTTAGTGAGATAATGCTGGCCAGCCGCACAAAATCAAAGTGTGATACAATTGCAGACAGGGTTGGAGGCAACAGGGTGCAGACAGCACGGGTAGATGCTGACAACGTGGCTGAGATGAAGGAGCTTATCCGCTCTTTCGGGCCTGACATGGTAGTCAATCTCGCACTTCCCTACCAGGATCTTAACATAATGGAAGCATGCCTTGCCACTGGCGTTGCCTACCTTGATACTGCCAATTATGAGCCGCCTGAGGAGGCAAAATATGAGTACTCATGGCAGTGGGCATATCATGAGCGCTTCCGCGAAGCCGGCATCACGGCGATACTTGGCTGCGGCTTTGACCCGGGTGTCACCAGTGTCTTTACAGCACATGCCGCGAAACATCACTTCAGCGAGATACACTACCTCGATATAGTTGACTGCAACGCCGGCGATCATGGCAAACCCTTCGCCACAAACTTCAATCCCGAAATAAACATCAGGGAGGTAACCCAGAAAGGCAAATACTGGGAGAACGGAGAGTGGGTTTACACTGAACCCCATGAGATTCACAAGACACTGACATACCCCGGCATAGGGCCGAAAGAATCATACCTGATCTACCATGAGGAACTGGAATCGCTCGTCAAGAACTTCCCGACGATAAAGAGGGCCCGTTTCTGGATGACTTTCAGCCAGGAGTATCTTACTCACCTAAGGGTGATACAGAACATCGGGATGGCGCGCATTGACCCTGTGATATACAACGGGGTGGAGATAATTCCGATACAGTTCCTCAAGGCTGTGCTGCCCAATCCTGGTGATCTTGGAGAGAACTACAAGGGATGGACCTCCATAGGCTGCCGGATAAAGGGCCCTGACAAACAGGGCAGGGAACGTACATACTATATCTGGAACAACTGCAGTCATGAAGAGGCATACCGTGAGACGGGGACACAGGCTGTGAGCTATACTACCGGCGTGCCTGCAGCTACAGGCGCCATGATGTACATGAAGGGCCTCTGGAAGAAACCCGGTGTGTGGAATGTGGAGCAATTTGATCCTGACCCGTTCCTGAAGGAGTTGGCCCGCCTTGGCCTGCCCTGGCATGAGAAGTTTGACATAGACCTCGAGCTCTGATATGATCGACTACAGCAGGATCCCCTCGCCGTGCTACGTGATTGACGAGGAGAGGCTCCGGAAGAACCTGGGCATCATTAAACATGTTGCAGACGCCTCCGGCGCTGAAATTATCCTGGCATTCAAGGGTTTCGCCATGTGGTCTGTATTCCCGGTGGTGCGTGAATATGTCTCAGGCGCTGCAGCAAGTTCCATTCATGAAGCCAGGCTCTGTTATGAGGAGATGGGTGTGCCGGCACACACTTATGCACCTGCATTCCGCAGCGAGGAGTTTGGCACCATAATGCGCTACAGCTCACATGTCACATTCAACTCGCTGGCACAGTACCGGAAATTTGCTCCTGTGCTGCAGCGCGGGGGAAAGCATATCTCCCCCGGACTGCGAATCAATCCGGAATATTCGGAGATAGCACATGGAATTTATAATCCCTGTTCACCCGGTTCGCGCCTTGGCGTTACTGCCGGCGAACTCTCCGGCGGACTACCCGAAGGGGTGGAGGGTCTTCATTTTCATGTACTGTTCGAGTCTGACTCATACACCCTTGAAAAGGTGCTGGCCGTTGTGGAGAAAAAGTTCGGGCATCTGTTGCCGAAGCTTAAATGGCTGAACATGGGCGGCGGTCACCTCATGACAGGTAAGAATTACGATACTGACCATCTGATCAGCCTCCTGAAAAGGTTCAGGGAGAAGCACGGCATTCACATTATTCTTGAGCCGGGCAGCGCTTTCGCATGGGAGACCGGCGAACTGGTTACCACCGTGGAGGATATAATTGATCGCGACGGAATCAAAACGGCAATCCTTGACGTCTCATTCACGGCACATATGCCTGATTGTCTCGAGATGCCATATAAACCCGTGATAATCGGAGCATTCGAACCAGTGGCCGGAAAACCCGCCTACAGGATGGGTGGCAACTCATGCCTCTCGGGCGATTTCATGGGAGACTGGTCGTTCCACCGCGAACTGGAGGTTGGTGACAGGTTGGTCTTCTGGGACATGATTCACTATACGATGGTCAAGACCACAACCTTCAACGGTGTGCCTCACCCGCATATCGGCATATGGACGGCAGATCAGAAGTTCAGACTGGTCAGGGAGTTCGGGTATGAGGATTACCGTGACAGGCTATCATAGCCAGCGGATCTCTCCGCCTGCCAAAAAAAAGGTGCCCCTGTTGAGACACCTTTACTTATCTTCTATATGGCTTACAACTTTAGAAAGCGTAGCCAATAGCCAGGGTGGCGCTTGGCCAGAATCCGGAGGCCGTTGAGCTCTCATCTCCTGAACCACTCAGGAAACGGTACATTGGCCCGATTCCAAGATCAAGAGCAAAACCACTTTCCCAGACCCACTGATATCCAAGTTCAACCCCAAAGCCGTATGTTTTCGCTCCGGAGGTTGTTCCGTCTTCATTCTTTACGCTTCCGAATGTAAAGACTCCGTTGGGAGTAACATGAAATCCTGCCGGTACGGGCTTCTTGGCGTGTGTAATGTAAAAACGGTAACCAAGGCCGACTCCGCCAAGATTTACCTCTTCACTGAGAAACTTGAACATGTAATGTCCGCTTATCTGAAGTGATGAACTATTGTTCAGTACTCTCTCATAGGTCGCATTGAAGTCGCCAAATGCGAGGGCAAGAGGATTGGTTTTGATTACATTGCTCTGTGCATTCAAACCAAATGCAAGAACGACGAAGGCCAATGAAAGGATAACTTTTTTCATGTTGTTAGTTTTTTTGTCCTGCTTTAAAATAAAACGACAAGTTAATACAAAAATTGTTGATAAATCAAGAACCTTAACATCAAATCAGGCCGCTTTGTTCATCGATAGGGCCTGAACCGAGTAATTCATCCCCGTCATACCATGCCGCGAACTGTCCGGGAGTAATTCCACGCTGTGATTTCTCAAAGATGATGTAATAACCCTCTTGCCGGGCATAGAGACGTGCCTGCTGCAGCGGCTGCCTGTAGCGGATGCGAACCTGGTAATCACGGCTCTCACCTCTCTTCATCGTCAGATCATTCCTTATCCAGTGTACTTCCGCTGACCTGATGAAGAGTCCCTTCCGGTAAAGGCCGCCGTGCATCTGCCCTTCACCTGCATAGATAATATTGTTTGCTGTGTCAATGCCTATCACAAAAAGCGGTTCCCGGTATCCTCCGAGGTTAAGACCCTTGCGCTGTCCCACGGTAAAGAAATGGGCGCCGTTGTGCACACCTGCCGTAACACCATCACCGGGATTCAGCGTGTGGGGCCTTGCCATCTCCGCCAGTTCCTCCTCGGTGGCATCATGACCGGGCAGCCCCTCAGGCCAGCTCCTGAACCCTTCGCCGTCAGGCATATAGATAATCCTGCCTTTCTTCGTCCCAAGCTGCTGCCGGAGGAACACCGGCAGGTCAACCTTACCGACAAAGCATATCCCCTGTGAATCCTTCCTTACAGCCGTTGCCAGACCCAGATCGGCTGCTATCTTACGCACTTCAGGCTTTGTCAGTGACCCGACCGGGAAAAGTACATTGTCAAGCTGATGCTGACTCACCTGGCAGAGAAAATAACTTTGGTCCTTGTTGCGGTCAATTCCTGCCAGAAGGCGGTTTACCCGTCCTGCAGGGGTTTCAGCCAGCTCATTGCGGCAAAAGTGGCCGGTGGCAATGAAATCAGCCCCGTGCTTCAGCGCCTCACGGGCAAATGAGTCAAACTTGATCTCCCGGTTGCAGAGCACATCCGGATTGGGTGTGCGGCCGGCAGCATACTCGCTGAACATATAGTCGGCAACCCTCTCCCTGTACTCTTCACTGAGGTCGGTCGTTCTCAGTTTAATCTTCAGCTTCCTGGCAACCATTTCGGCAAAGGTGATATCCTCGTCAAAGGGACAGTCGCCTTTAAGCAACCCCCGGCTATCATGCCAGTTGATCATGAAGATCCCTTCCACCTCATAGCCCTGTTCCTTGAGCAGCCATGCGGCGACACTGGAGTCAACACCCCCCGAAAGCCCGACGATAACCTTTTTTTTCACGACGCAAAGGTAGTTCTTTCACTCAATATGTTGATAACTACATTGAAGCTGCTCCGTTTGAACAGTTTTTTTTACTACTTTTCAGAAGATGGAACAGACAGGCAAGTTATTGAAATACAGTGCATCGGCAGGGTCAGGAAAGACTCATGCACTCACTGCATTCTACCTTTCATGCGTCCTGCATGATCCGGGAGCATACCGGCGCATACTTGCTGTCACCTTTACAAACTCTGCAGCGGCAGAGATGAAGGAACGAATACTCCGGAGGCTCCATCACCTGGGCCTGGAGAATGAAAAGGGTGAAAAGGAACGAAGGGTATTTACAGAATACCTCTGCAACTTCTTCCCTGACCTGTGGCCTGACAGGGAGACCGCTGCAGTAACCATCCGGAAAAATGCACCCCTGGCTCTGAATAATATTCTTCAGGATTACTCACGTTTCACGGTCGGAACGATTGACTCATTCTTCCAGAGGGTGATCAGGGCTTTCGCGAGGGAAATGGACATTCCCGCCGGCTACGAGATTGAACTGGAACATGAGGCTGTCCTCTCTGATGCTGTCGACAGCCTCCTTGCCGGAGTGGCTACTGACAAAAAACTGCTTGAATGGATATCATCTTATGTAGCCTCACGGCTTGATGACAGCAAGGGGTGGGATATCCGCAAGGAAATCATGGAAGTGGCAGGGCAGGTCTTCAGGGAGGACTTCAGGCAGCTTGGTGCCGATGACCGGAAAAGAATCGGTGACTACGGGGTGATGGCAGAGTATGCATCAAAGGTCTTTTCAATCAGGAGAAAATTTGAGTCTGACCTGAAAAATCTGGCTTCCAGGGGGGTCAGAATATACAGTGACTGTGGCCTTACTCCAGACGATTTTCTGTATAAAAGCAGGGGCGGTGTTGGCGAGAGCCTGAGACGCTACGCGCAGGGCGACACCCGCCGGCCAAACAGTAACTGGACAAAAGCTGCTGTGGATGGGAAATATTATGCGGGAGGAGCAAAGCCTGATGTTGTAAACGCCTTCGCCAACGCAACAGAAATGGGACTTGATGAGGTGGTCAGAAAAATATCAGAGTTGTTTGAAAGGCGTTACAGTTTATATCTCTCTGCCCTGGCACAGGTACGGACAATACATGTTATAGGTATACTGGGGGCAATCAGTGAGAGGGTGAGGGAACAGGCTCATGACCAGAACCTGTTCCTGCTCTCCGATTCGGGTGAGCTGATAAACAAGCTGATAGCTGATGATGACACACCCTTCATCTATGAAAAGATCGGTGCAGCTTATGACCACTATATAATAGATGAGTTCCAGGATACATCACGCATACAGTGGAACAACTTCCGGCCGCTGATAGCCGAGACGCTCGCACGCGGGAAAGACAACCTGGTTGTGGGCGACATCAAACAGTCGATCTACCGCTGGCGGAACAGTGACTGGCGGATAATCCACTCCGAGGCTGCACAGGCCTTCGGAGACGAGACGGTGCGGACTGTGCACCTCAGCACCAACTACCGCAGCCGTGAGAATATAATACTATTCAACAATGCACTTTTCAGCCCCTCTTCAATCCCCGCTTTATGTGATGAGAGACTGGCTTTTGACGGGCTGAAGATCAGCGAGATATATGAAGGCTCCAAACAGGAGGGTACGGAAAGAAGGCCGGGAGGCTTAGTGAGTGTGACACTTTACCGGAAGAGCGACGATGAGGGCTGGAAGGAGAGGGTGCTGCGCGACCTGCCATCGGTTGTTGAGCGGTTGCAGGACTACGGGTACCGCGCTGATGACATCCTCCTGCTCTGCCGGACAAATGAGGAGGGCAAGAGTATTATCAGCCGTATCCTTGAGTACAGCTCCTCCTGCACACCTGAACAGAGGGAACACTACAACTATGAGATAACATCAGGTGAGTCGCTTCTCCTTGAGCGTAACCCGGCCGTGACGCTGATGATGGCATGCCTGAGATACCTGACCGATCCCGGCAGCCGCATCAACAGGAGCCGGATAGTCCGGTCATATATTCTGGCCACCGGAAGGAATGAAGATCTTATCTACAGCGGTGATGGCCCGGT
>WXFE01000004.1 GCA_009881065.1 Bacteroidales bacterium
AAAGTGCATGATTATAAATAGAAAGCATGGGCGTGTAAATAATTTTGTGTAAATGAATTTGTAGCTGCTTGGGTAACCAACCGGTCTGGAGCCGGTAAATGAGCTCAAAGACCGGTTGGTTAAACGAAAATGTTTATTTTTAACCAAACAAGCAGCATTATGATTGATAATCAGTTAAATCTAATATTTTCAGCAAGTAACTACATTCCAGAAAGAAAGAATCTGATCAGGCCTAATCCATCGACCAGCACGAGTCTTTCTCCGGTATTAATGAACAGTGATTATTTCAGGTTTACTCCCTGGCAATAACCTAAGAAAACGATCACTTTGCCACTATTGAAATCCAGGCTGAAGCTATTTGTCACTGCCTCATTCAGTGTGCCCCGCCACCAGCTGTGAAGGGTCAGGTTATCGAGCGGGTATTTCAGGCCGGAGGAGGTTGCCTTCAGCGAGGGGTCAATGCTGAAAAGCGACACCTGCTGTCCGGGATGTGAGTCGATGGTCACGCTTCGGTCGTATACCCTGAAGCTGCCGGTATCAGTCAGTATGACTGCATCTATCCTGGTACTGTAATCTGCCAGCAGTGATATGTTGCCCAGGGTGTGATCCTCACGGATGCCGGTGGCGCCCAGGATGGTCACCTCCCTGATGCCTGCTGAAACGCACCAATTGACTGCCTTGGTCAGGTCATTGGTATCCTGGTCGGTGTCCTGCACAAGGATGTTCCCGTATCTTTCCTTAAGCTCTGGCGAAACCGAGTCAAGGTCACCAATTATGATGCCCGGTTCAAGGCCATTGGCTACCAGCTTTTCTGCTGCGCCGTCACAGCATATGATCATATCAGCATCGCAGAGCCGGGCCAGGGGGACCGGGTGTGTGGGGAAGGTGCCGTTGGCGAGGATGACGATTTTTGCGGCGGGGGTGGCGGAATGGGCGATAGCAAGAGTATCGGCAGCGGCAGGAGTGGTAACGACTGAGGCGGCGGCAGGGGCGGCGAGGGAAGCGGGAGTGGCGGCAGGGGCGGGAGCGGCGGCGGGGCCTCTGACAGGCGCGGTGGAAGCGGGTATTTTCGGTGTCATGCTTTTTTAATGCTTAGTGCCCTGTGGGCATGGTCTGATATTTTGTCTGGTGCAATGCTCAATTTCTTACGGGCTTAGTTTGATATTTTTCTGACACAATGCTCTATTTCTTACAAACATCTGCCTGGTGTACAATGCCAGATTTCCTACATGCAAACTCAATATTCCCTGCTGTCAATGACCTTATGTCTGGACCATTCACGGACGCCAATAATGGCCATTATAAAATAGACCATGAAGAGCACGGCGGTAGGGTAAAGTCCGCAAGTGATGTAAACGGCTACGGCAATGGCGTTGGCAAGAATCCATACATACCATTGCTCGAGATATTTCCGGGTGAGCATCCATGTGGCCACTACCGAGAGGGAAGCTATCAGCCCGTCCCATACCGGGACAGGCGAGTCGGTCGCCCTGTCAAGAAGGAACCACAACCCGGCCCAGAGAACGAAGAGAAAGACCGTGCACCAAACCGCCGTGGCAGCCCCTATCCTCCTTACATCAGATTTCCCGTCAGGTTGGTCCGCCACCGGCTGCCTGCGCCACATGTACCAGCCGTAAATGCTTATTACCAGGTAATAAACCTGAAGTCCCATGTTGGCATAGAAACCCTCACGGCCAAAAACATAAATATACACCGCCGAGGTGATTATCCCCAGGGGCCAGAGGAGTATATTGCGCCTGATCTCCAGGATCACATAGGCAATGCCGGTCACCGCCCCGAAGACCTCAACAATGTTTTCAGCTATCCAGTCGGCTACCATCAGATCAGAAAGATATTGAAACGGCTGCCGAGTAGTTTATCCCGGCCTGAGGAAAGTAATATGCCCACGTCTTCTCCTCACCGTCCTCGGTCCACATGCCTCCGTAAGCATTGTTCTCATATCGTGTGTCAAACAGGTTGTTGACCATCAACCGCAGCTTCAGCTCGCCGGCCTTCTTCAACCTGAAACCATAGTCGGCGGAAAAACTGCTGACAAAATAAGGATCGATAGCCCGGTCAGCACTCATGGTGTTGTCAAAATACTGCCTGCCTACATACTTGCCCGTAAGGCTGAGCAGGAGCCTTTCCGCAGGATTGATCTCCAGCCCGGCAGAGCCGGTGACGCGGGGCGAGTAGGCAATGTCAACCGTCCCGAGATCTTTGTAGAGATACTCCTCGCTCCAGTCGTCAGTGTTGTAGTTGAAGTAATGGTTCCGGAAGTTCCTGATCCTGCTCCGGCTGAGGGTCAGATTCATCATCAGTGCCACCACGGGAGACGGGCGGTAGTTTCCCGACAGCTCCACCCCTGTCCTGTAGCTGTCGGGCACGTTTGTCTTAATGGGATAACCCGTTATGCTTATCTTGCCTGTAGGTACAAGCTGGTCACGGTACCGCATATAATAGAGGTTGACACCCAGAGCTGCCGTGGAGTTCCTGAAGGTGTACCCTCCCTCGAAATCGATCAGCCGTTCGCGGTCCGGTGTGGCTGAATGGTCGCCGGCAGCATCCTTATATTCAGCACGTGTAGGTTCGCGATGAGCCACGGCAGCAGAGACAAACGCTTCGCTCCCGCTTCCGTTGCTCCAGAAAAGGCCTGCCTTTGGATTGAAGAAGAGGAAGCGGTAGCTGCCGTCAAGCTTCTTCATATTGGCATCCGGCCCCTCGAAACGGTAAATGATATGTCTCAGCTGCAGGTCAAGAAACCCGCTCAGGCTTCCCGTCAGACTGTTATTAACCTTGCCGTAAATGGTGACCTCATCCTTCAACCCTTTGTTCCTGTACCACTCATGGCCCGGATTGAGGTCACCCGGGTACTCCAGCCAGAGAATTGTACCAAAATGATCACCGTCATACCTGTTCAGCGCTCCGCCAAGTGTCCATTCAGTGGCGGCGCCCTGCTTAATAAGTGACCATACTGTCCCGTAGAAGATGTTATCAAGCCATTTCCGCTGTACAATATCCGGTTCCCTGACAGCCGGATCAGAGGGGAACATGTCTGACAGGCCGTATTCAGCCAGGTCAATATCGCTATTCTGCTCTTCGTAATAGCCCAGACCCGTGGTAAGGTGTAGGCCGGTGTTCAGGCTCACCCTGCCCGGGAAGAGATGTGAATAGAAGAGATGGTAATGATTCTGGGTATAGACATCTGTTTCATCCTCATAATAACGGGTGATGCCGTCAGAGTCAACATACTCTCCTGCCGGGTTGTACCTCCTGTTTTCAGAAAGGATTTCAACCGGCACTCCCCACCAGCTGATTCCTGTCTTCTGGTTGCCCGTGATAACATTGAAACGGATCATGTCCGAAGGTGCCGACCACAGGCCGGATATCATCGCTGACTTAATGTCAGCGGCGCTGTGCTCAACATAGCCGTCACTGCGGATGTCAGAAGCACGAATCATCATATTGAACCTGTCGCCCAGCATTCCTGTCCATGCTTTCGCCGAAAGGCGCGAAGTGTTGAAAGAGCCGTATGACATATCAACTGAGGCACCTGCTTCAGAGGGCGGGGTCTGGCTGCTTATGTTCACCGAGGCGCCGAAGGCTCCGGCGCCGTTGGTGGATGTACCCACGCCCCGCTGCACCTGTACGCTGCCTGTTGATGATGCCAGGTCGGGCAGATCAACCCAGAACACCTGCTGCGACTCGGAGTCGTTGAGCGGAATACCGTCAAGGGTGATGTTGATCCGGCTGGCATCTGTTCCACGTATGCGCATGGAGGTATAGCCTATGCCCGTCCCGGCGTCGGAGGTCTCCACCACTGACGGTGTAAGCGAGAGCAGGAACGGCATGTCCCTGGTCAGGTCACGCTTGCGAAGTTCGTCAGAACCTATGGTACTATGTGCCATCGGTGTTCTCACCCCGGCACGGCTGCCCCTGACGATCACCTCCGGGGCTACATAAAGGACCTCATTAAGCACAACATCAACCACAGCCGAGCCTCTCACAACTACCAGGGTATCATGTGGCTCGTAACCGGTAAAGCTGATACGCAGGTTATAGGATCCGTCGCTCAGACCCCGAAGGGCATACCTTCCCTCATTGTCAGTGGCAACACCCATACCGGCATCAGTGAGTACCACAGAAGCCCCAGCCATAGGCACACCTCCACAGTCAGTGACCCTGCCGGTGATCATGTTCCCCTGGCTCTGCGGACGGATTGTCTCTACCTGGCCCTGTGGACGAATCATCTCTCCCTGGTTCCGCCCTGAACCGGTAACTCCACTCTTCTGAATGGTAACTCCACTACTCTGACCGGCAACTCCACTACTCTGACCGGCAATACCACTCTTCTGACCAGTAATTCCACTACTCTGACCGGTAACAATCACTGTCAGAAAGACGGAAGCCAACATAAGAAGCGCTTTTTTCCCCAACATTTCTCCAGCTTTTAAATTAACATCATCTGAATCAGGGGTGTTCAGACAAGCTGGAAAATGATTACTCTCTTTCCCTACGCCGGCATTATCCGGATCAGGTTATAAGGGTATGATCTCAGCCTGTTAAGTAAGGCACCCCGAATCGACCTCACAAAGGTATCAAATAAATGTGAAATTACCACCGGCGGATCATGGTAATTGCAATTCTCTGTTATTTGTATATTTGTTCCGGGAAGAATATACTGAAATGGACGATATTCTGAAAAAACTGAAGTACCGTGAACAGGAACGTATCGCAGTGCTTAACGCTCCAAGGAAGTTCCTTGGCCGCATCACCAGGCTTCTTCCGGGCGTACAGATTGATTCTGAGATCAATGCCCGCTTTCTGTATGACTTCATGATTGCCTTTACTCCAGGCTCTGCAGAAGTTGACAAGTACGGCCCTGCATGCATCCATAACCTCAGTGAGGACGGCAAGCTGTGGATGGTCTATCCGAAAAGTTCTTCCCGCAGGTATAAATCAAATATCAACCGTAACCGGGGATGGGAGACTGTTACAGATACCGGGTTCAAGCCTGTGGGCCAGGTAGCCATTGACGAGGACTGGTCAGCCCTCAGGTTCCGGAATGTCAAATTCATCAAAACCGGCAAATAATTTTTCTGATGAACAGGATTCTGCTGTTTGCCCCTGCAATCTTACTGATCACATCGTGCGCACAACAGCGTGAAAATGAATTTTTCACCGCAAGGATTGACTTCCCCGTCCAGCCGATTTTCGGGGTAAAGGAGGCGATGGCTGCCCGGCTTATCCCTCATCAGCGGCAGCTTGAATGGCAGAAACTGGAGATGACGGCATTCATACACTTCTCTATCAATACTTTCACTGACAGCGAATGGGGTACCGGCAAGGAATCGCCGGAGCTCTTCAATCCCTCCTCGCTTGATGCGGAACAATGGGTCAGGGTACTCAACGAGGCTGGAATGAAGATGGTTATTATCACTGCAAAGCATCACGACGGCTTCTGTCTCTGGCCAACCAAAACCACCACTCACTCAGTTGCCTCAAGCCCGTGGAAGGATGGCAAGGG
>WXFE01000005.1 GCA_009881065.1 Bacteroidales bacterium
TTTCCTCTTTTTCCATAATGAACATATCACCGGGGCAAAATTATTCATTTCAGTCTTAAAACCGGGGATTTGTTGATAAAAGGAGGCGGGTTATCTTTTGCAGGTGAGGGGGATTTGTTGATAAAAGGAGGCAGGTTACCGTTTCCAGGTAAGTCTGTGATTGTTGTCATAGACCAGCTTCTGGTGGTCAAGGAGCCAGCGGATGACTTTAACGCTTTTTTCCCGTGGCAGGTCAGTCTGCTCTTCCAGTTCCTCAGGCCTGAGGGGTTTGTCAGCAAGCAGTTCCTTTATTTTATCAATGATCATATCGAACTCGTACTTACTCAGCTCAAGTTCATTTCTCTCCTGGCAGGTATCACACAGTCCGCATCTGCCCGTCTCCTCTCCGAAGTAAGCGGTCAGGAAAGCTACCCGGCAACGGGTTTTGTTTTCGGCATAGTCAGTGATGCGTGCAACCCGTTCTATGTAGTTTTCCTTCACCTTAAGGTAGTGTTCGGGTGAGATGCGGAGGTGGCTTCGGTCAAGCCTTTCCTCGGTAAAAATGACCAGCGGGCTCTTCTTCCCCGGGATAAAATGAATTATTCCCTGTGATGAGAGCCTCAAAAGGTACTGGTAAATAGCTTCACGGGCAAGTCCTGACCTGGCAGCCAGGTTTTCTTCATTGATCGGAACAAATTCGGAGAACATACCGCTATAGGTGCGGAGGAGCAGTTTGATGAACCTGTCATACTCTTCATTGGCCACCTGGAACTTGTAAAGATCATCGCGTGATACCACGAAATGTACCCGTGACGGATTGTTTATCTCATCCGTAAATTCAAGGTATCCCTCCTTCTGGAGGAAATTGAGGCTGTTGTATGTCTCAGTCACGGAGAACCGGAAGGCCGAAACGAACTTCCACAGGTCGAAGTCATGCACACTGTTCCTGCCTGAGCCTACCGCGAGCTGGTAGAAGTTGCCGATAGCTTCATAAACATCCTTTATCCGATCAACCGGGGGAAATTTTATGCGCACCGAGTCAGCCAGCTTTCTCTTTTCATCCTGTGACCACAGCAGCACGGAGAATGAAGGTTTCCCGTCACGTCCTGCCCGACCTGATTCCTGGTAATATGCCTCCACTGAGTCAGGGCAGTCCCAGTGTATGACGAACCTGACATCGGCCTTGTCAATTCCCATTCCGAAGGCGTTCGTGGCAACAATTACGCGCGTTTCTCCGGCGCTCCATGAAGTCTGTTTCCTGTCACGCATCTCCTGTGGCAGCCCGGCATGGTAGAAATCGGCCTTAATATTGTTTGCCACAAGAGTCTCAGCCACCTCCTTTGACCTTTTCCGGCTGCTCACATAGATTATTCCGCTGCCCTGTTCCTTCTTGAGGCTTCGCAGGACGTATGTACTCTTGTCCTCCACCTCCCTCACAATATAGGTGATATTGGGTCTCCGGAAGCTGGTACGGCAGACCTTCGGGTTCTTCATCCTCAGTCTTGAGATGATGTCCTCCACGACCCGCGGGGTGGCAGTGGCCGTCAGGGCAAGGAAAGGGACATCCTCGTTCATCATATCCCGTATTTCCGCAATATGGAGGTATGAAGGCCTGAAGTCATATCCCCACTGTGATATGCAGTGAGCTTCGTCAACAGCCACGAGGGTAAAGTTGAATCTCGGCAGGCGGGCCCGGAACAGCTGTGTCTGAAGTCTTTCGGGGCTGACGTACAGCAGCCTGTAGTCGCCGTACAGGCAGTTATCAAGGGATATCTCCACTTCTTCGCGGGTCATGCCGCTATGAATAGCCATTGCCTTGATATTCATTGTTTTCAGCCTTGTCACCTGGTCCTTCATCAGTGCAATCAGGGGTGTGATGACCAGGCAAAGGCCCTCACCGGCAACGGGGGGCAGCTGGTAGGTTAGCGATTTGCCGCCGCCGGTCGGGAGAAGGCCCACCACGTCAGTTCCGGAGATCACTGACTCAATGATCTCCTCCTGCATGGGTCTGAAGGAGGTGAATCCCCAGTACCGTGCGAGAGTCTCCCTGTAGATATCCGGCAACATGGTTTTGCAGGCTGTTTAATACAAATTTAATAACTCAAACTTACTTTTAACCATTAATTGACATTTAAGATATGCAGGAGCTTGGCAATTTTTTGTAATTTTCGCCCCAGGTAAAAAAACTTGTCCGATGTCATTCTCTGAAGATAAACTTTTGTTTGAAGGTCTGACCTTCGATGATGTGCTGCTCCTTCCGGCCTATTCGGAGGTTTTACCGCGCAATGTTGATCTCCGGTCAAAGTTCACACGGAACATCATCATCAATACTCCCATTGTTTCGGCGGCCATGGATACCGTCACCGAGGCAGAGCTTGCGATAGCCATCGCCCGGGAGGGCGGTATCGGCGTAATTCACAAGAATATGTCAGTCAGTCAGCAGGCTGCCCAGGTGCGGAAGGTAAAGCGTGCAGAGAGTGTTATGATCTTTGATCCTGTCACCATTTCTGACAGTGCCACAGTGGCTGATGCCCTGGCGCTGATGAAGGAATTCAAGATCGGCGGCATTCCGGTAATTCATGAAGACGGAGCGCTGGAAGGCATTGTCACCAACCGTGATCTTCGTTTTGAGACTAATTATTCGCGTCGTATCAGTGAGATAATGACTCCGCTTGAGAGGCTTGTCACCCTCAGTCATCAGACTGATCTGGCGGCTGCCGCGGAGATACTTCAGAAGCACAAGATAGAGAAGCTTCCCATTGTTGATGAGCAGGGAAGGCTGAAAGGGCTGGTGACCTACAAGGATATTACAAAAGCAAAAGACAGGCCCAACGCATGCAAGGATGACAAGGGCCGGCTGAGGGTTGCAGCCGCAGTGGGCATTGCACCCAATACCCTCTCCAGGGTTGAGGCGCTGGTAGGTGCCGGTGCTGACGCCATAGCCATTGACACAGCTCACGGGCACACGAAGAGTGTGATAGAAATTCTGAGGGAGATAAAAAAGGTATTTCCCCGTACAGAGATTGTTGTCGGTAATATCGGCACCGCCGAAGCAGCCAGGAGGCTTGTTGATGAGGGCGCTGATGCAGTGAAGGTGGGTATCGGGCCCGGCTCCATCTGTACCACGAGGGTGGTTGCAGGGGTAGGTGTACCTCAGTTGTCTGCGATATACAACGTGGCACGCGCCATAGAAGGCAGCGGAATTCCCGTGATCGCTGACGGCGGCATCAGGTATTCAGGTGACATTGTCAAGGCAATTGCCGCCGGAGCTGACAGCATCATGGCAGGCTCACTCTTTGCCGGTGTCGAGGAGTCGCCCGGTGAAACCATCATCTACAACGGCAGGAAATTCAAGTCCTATCGCGGCATGGGCTCGGTGGAGGCAATGCAGAAGGGGTCAAAGGACAGGTACTTTCAGGACATGGAAGATGACATTCACAAGCTTGTTCCTGAGGGTATCACGGCACGTGTTCCCTACAAGGGCACACTCACCGAGGTGATATACCAGTTACTGGGCGGTCTGCGATCAGGTATGGGTTACTGCGGGGCACATGACATAGCCACACTCAAGCGTGACGGGGTTTTTGTCAGGATAACCACCGCCGGCGTCACCGAGAGCCATCCCCATGATGTGACAATCACCCGCGAGGCACCCAACTACAGCCGTAAGGTAAACGAATACTGATAATGGTCAGGCTTATCATCCCTCTCCTGCTCCTTGCGATTGTCTCATGCCGCAATACAGCCACTGATGAGACCCGAACCGCTGTGGCACGTGCCGGCGACAGGGTACTCTATCTTGACCAGATACCGTCAGGGCTTCTGGCGGAAGGCATGAGCCGGGAAGACAGCACCTCAGCCGTACAGAGCTATATCAGGCAGTGGGCCCGTAAAGAGCTTATGGCCCTGCGGGCCGAAGAGAGCCTAACTCCCGAATACAAGGCTGAGGTCAACAGGCAGCTCAATGAGATGAGGAACAATCTCCTGATATATCAGTACCAGCACCAGATGATTATCCAGAAAATGGATACCACCGTGACTGACAACGAAGTGCAGGATTATTACGTCAGCAACCTCAGTACCTTTACCCTGACATCGAACCTCGTGAGGGCGCTTTACATCAAAGTGCCGGAAGAAATGTCAGAGCTTGACCGTATCAGGAAACTTTACAGGTCACAGGAATCAGATGATATCCAAGAGCTTGAAGACATCTGCACCCGGTTCGGACTGCGGTTTGAAGATTACAATGATGAATGGATTCCCTTCACCCAGCTCCTTATGGAGGTGCCGTTCGAGTCAGTTGACCAGGAGCAGTGGCTGGCAAGGAACAGCGCCGTGGAGCTGAAGGATGACAGGTTTTCCTATTTCATGGCAATAAGGGAGTACAGGCTGAGGAACAGCGTGGCACCGTTTGAATATATTAGGGGACAGATCAGAACAATAATCCTCAACAACAGGAGGAACGATTTCCTGCAGAAGCTCGAAGACGGCATCTACAATGAGGCTATGAGCAACAATACATTGAAACTCTATTAGAAGGGATTGAAAAGGATGAAGAAGAATATCATTTTATCATTTGCGCTGGCAGTAATGGCGGTCTATGTTGCAGCCGGGCAACAGGTGGTTGAATCGGTTGTGGCTGTTGTGGGCAATGAGGTAATCTACCTTTCTGACATCGAGGAGCAGGTGGTTCAGCTCAAGGCTGAGCGTGATCCCACGCCCGTGGAGCAGCTCAGGTGCCGTATCTTTGAGGATCTGCTGATACAGAAGCTTTTTCTTGACCAGGCCAGGATTGACTCCATAGAGGTTTCGGCGGAGAACGTTGAGTCAGACCTGAACAACAGGCTTAACGACTATATAAGGCGTGCCGGTTCAGAGCAGGCCCTGGAGAACTATTTCAACAAGAGCATGGCAGAGATCCGCAAGGATTTGCGGGAGGTGCTTACTAACCAGTACATCGTTCAGGAGACCCAGGGTACCATCGCCAAGGATATAGCAGTCACTCCCGAGGAGGTGAAAAAATTTTACAACACCATAGCACGTGACTCGCTTCCGCTGGTACCAAGGAGGGTACAGCTGAGCATCATTACGGTTGAGCCGCCTGATATGGAAGCCAGCAAGGCAGAGGTGCGTCAGAGGCTCCTTGACCTGAGGAGCCGTATCATCAACGGTGAAAGCTTCAGCACACTGGCAATGGCATATTCCGAGGATATGGGATCAGCTCCGCGAGGAGGCGAACTGGGTTTCAACACCCGCGGAGAGCTGGTCAAGCCATACGCCGAGGCTGCCTGGAGCCTGAAGCAGGGCGCTGTTTCGAAGATAGTAGAGAGTGAGTTCGGGTTTCACATCATCCAGCTTATTGAAAGAAAGGGAGACATGGTCAACTCGCGGCATATTCTTTTGAAGCCGAAGCTTTCGGCCGAACAGACCGAATGGGCCATCCTCAGGCTTGACAGCATCGCCAACATGGTACGCTCTGACAGTATCTCCTTTTCGATGGCTGCCATGAGGTATTCATCCGACAAGACCACTCGCGCCAACGGCGGAAAAATGGTTAGCCAGGACCCGGCTGAAAGAGTCAACTGGCTCACCCTTGACGAGTTGCCAAGGGAGATTAACCTGGTGGTAAGAGACATGAGACTGGGAGAGATATCCGATCCGTTCCGTACCACAGATACGAAAGATAACAGCGTCTATTGCATTGTCAGGCTTGACGACGAGATAGCCGCCCACAGGGTCAACATGCAGGACGACTACAACTATCTTTCCGAAGCAGCTCTCAGAAAAAAGCAGGGCCAGAAATACGAGGAGTGGATTGTTGACAAGATCAGGAGGACGTACATCCGTATCAGCGATGACTTCCGCGGATGCAGCTTCCACTATTCCGGATGGTTAGAATAGAGAGGAAAATAACATCAGGATTCATATCCGGAAACGCATCCCGGTACAGATTGCCGTTTACAAATCCGGGGAGCATGGCAGGCAGCTTTTCACGGATGCAGTATCTCCGTTACCCGGGCCGGATTATTTTGCCTCTTTTCTTCCTGCTTCTGTCGTGCCAGCTTCGGGCACAGGATACCCCCGGCCGCAGGAGGGTAGAGATATTGCACTCTGATTCAATGAAATTTGAGCAGTCTGACGGCCGCACCCGTAACAGGCTGAACGGCAATGTCAGCCTGAAACACAATGACCTGTACATGGACTGTGACAGTGCATGGTACTATGATGACACCAACCAGGTGCTGGCTTACAGGAATATTCATATCTGGCAGGGTGATACCATCCACATACGCGGCGAGTATCTTTCGTACGACGGCAACACCCGTAAGGCGTTCCTGACTGACAACGTGGTTCTCAACGACAAGGAGATGCAGCTCTTTACAGACAAGATTGACTATGACGTGAACACCCAGGTTGCCAACTATGATACCTGGGGACGTATCCTCAACGGAGACAACACCCTTACCAGCAGGGTGGGCATCTATTACTCCGACAGGAAGATGCTTCATTTCCGTGACAGCGTCAGGATTGACAATCCTGATTATGTAATGACGGCTGACACTATGCGTTATGACACGAGCAGGGAGATAGCCTGGTTTACCGGTCCCACCGAGGTAGTCGGTGACAGCATTTATCTCTATTGTGAGAATGGGTGGAGTGACACCCGCAATGATATTTCACAGCTGATGAAGAATGCGGTGCTTGACAACCGTGAGCAGCGCATTACCGGAGACACCCTCTGGTATGATGAGAAGAGCGGCATAGGTGAAGGTTTCGGGAGGGTAACCATTACAGACACCACTGACAACATCACCGGCGGAGGTAATTATGCCTGGTACGTAAAGCGTCCGGAGCAGTTTTTGCTGACGGGCACACCCTGGTTTACATTGTTTTCTGATGATGACACGCTCACGCTGAGGGCTGACACTCTCAGGGCCATTCCCGTTGAGGACACTGCAGGAGTAAGCCACAGGCTGCTCAAGGCATTTTATGGATGCAGGATCTTCAGCCGTGAGATGCAGGGGAAGTGTGACTCCCTTTCCTACTCATTTCTCGACTCGGTCATCAGGTTATATGATGATCCCGTTGTATGGTCAAGGGCTTACCAGATGACGGCAGATTCCATAGCCCTGTTTACAGTCAACAGCAAGGCTGACCGTATGGATATGTACAACAGTGCATTTGTGGTCAGTGAGATTGACACGTCACGTTATGACCAGATCAGCGGGAAGAATCTTTCAGGCTATTTCACTGATAACAAGCTGACCAGGATAAAGGTCACCGGGAATGGTGAGGCTATTTACTATGTAGTTGATGGAGAGGAGCTTGTTGGTGTCAACCGGGCGCGTAGCGCCACCATTGAGATACTGTTTGAGGAGAGCAGGATTGTGGAGATAATCCAGAACCAGAGTCCTGACGGAGTTCTCAATCCTCCCCTGGAGATACCTGACTCCGAGATGCGGCTTGACGGATACAGGTGGCATCCAGATCTCCGGCCTGACCGTAAAGGGATGGGTATTGACGAGTTGTTCCCTCCGCCTCCGGAGGGTGCTCTGGAAGAGGTCCGGGAGCGTGCCCCGGAGGAGGAAGCGGGGCCTGAAAAAGCCAAAGTGCCCGGAACTGCCGTCGAAATGACCGTTCCAGGCACTTAGTGTGCTTATAGCAACAGCTGCTAGTACTCGTCTTCGTTGAAGAAGAAGT
>WXFE01000006.1 GCA_009881065.1 Bacteroidales bacterium
GGTATAATGCGTTTCGCACTGCAGCCACCCCCACGCCAATGCTTTATCTCATGCGGGAATTTTTACCGCCGCCAACTCCTTTCATGCTGAGCTGAATCCGGTTCCTGGTACGGTCAACCGTAACGACACGGACCGTGACATGCTGGTGCAATTTAACGATCTTTGCCGGATCATCAACATATCGGTCAGCCATCTGTGAAACATGCACAAGACCGTCCTGCTTGACGCCGATATCAACAAATGCACCGAACCTGGTGATGTTGGTCACGATACCCGGGACCACCATTCCCTCCCTGAGATCATCAATGGAGTGTATATCTGCAAAGCTGAATTCCTGTATCGCCTGGCGCGGATCACGTCCCGGTCTGGCAAGCTCCTGCATGATATCCTTCAGGGTTGGCACTCCTGCGTCAGCAGTAACATATTTCTCTATCCTGATGGTTTTTCGTTTAATCTCATCCTTTATAAGATCAGAGACGGAGCATCCCAGATCAGCGGCCATCCTCTCCACGATATGGTAGCTTTCCGGGTGCACGGCCGAGGCGTCAAGCGGATTAGCAGCGCCTCGTATCCTGAGGAATCCCGCAGCCTGTTCAAAAGCCTTTTCACCCATCCGTTTCACCTTCATCAGCTCGGCACGTGAGCGGAACGGGCCGTTCTCCGTCCGGTGATCGACGATGTTCTGAGCCATTTTCGGGCCAATGCCTGAGACATAAGTCAGAAGGTGCGGGCTGGCGGTGTTCACCTCCACACCCACGGCATTGACGCATGACATCACCACCTCGTCGAGGCTGGCCTGCAGGCGTGTCTGATCAACATCATGCTGGTACTGCCCCACCCCTATCGATTTGGGGTCTATCTTAACCAGTTCAGCCAGCGGGTCCATCAGGCGCCGGCCTATTGACACGGCTCCGCGCACCGTCACGTCATGATCGGGAAACTCGTCGCGGGCAGTCTTTGAAGCTGAATATATTGAAGCACCCGCCTCACTCACCATGAAGACCTTAATTCCCGATTCAGGAGGGAGATATGAACGGACGAACTGCTCGGTCTCGCGACTGGCGGTTCCGTTGCCGATAGCTACAGCCTCAATGGCGAACTCATCAATAAGTGAAAGCATCCTGCTTACGCTGCGTGCCGTCTCGTTCTGTGGCGGATGCGGATAGATCACGTCATGGTGCAGCAGAGCTCCCTGACGGTCAAGGCATACCAGCTTGCAGCCCGTTCTCTGTCCCGGGTCAATTGCCAGTACGTTCTTCTCACCCAGCGGAGGCGCCAGCAGCAGTTGCCGCAGGTTCTCCGCGAAAACGCGTATGGCCTCCTCGTCGGCTTTCTCCTTGGATGTCTTTCTGAATTCCGTCTCCATTGACGGCGCCAGAAGCCTGCTCCAGCCGTCAGCCACCGCCTCGCGCACCTGCCGGGCTGAATCGTTGTTTGCTTTCACGAACTGTTTCTCAACCAGGCTCTGCGCCTCCTCCTCAGAGGGCATAATGGTAAGCCTGAGGAACCCCTCCTCCTCACCGCGGCGCATGGCAAGCAGCCTGTGTGACGGGCAGCGGCGCAGCGGCTCTGACCATTCGAAATAATCGCTGAACTTGGCTCCCTCCTGTTCCTTTCCCTTTACAACCTTCGAGGTTATGACTGCATCACGCTCATAGAGACGCCTGAGCGATCCGCGAACCTGTTCATTCTCACTGGCCATCTCGGCAATGATGTCACGTGCGCCGGCCAGGGCAGCTGCCGTATCTTCCACATTATCACCCACGTACTTTTCAGCCTCTGCTTCAGGGTCACCCTGGTTCTGTTCAAGCAGCCAGAGTGCCAGGGGTTCGAGACCTTTCGCGCGGGCAACGGAGGCTCGGGTTTTTCTTTTAGGTCTGAAGGGCAGGTAAAGATCCTCAAGCTGTGACATAGTCAGAGCTGCATTGATCTTTGCCAGAAGTTCAGGGGTCATTTTTTCCTGCTCTTCTATTGATTTGATAACTGCCTCCCTTCGCTTTTCAAGCTCCTTCAGCCTCTCATATTCATCACGTATCTCAGTCAGCTGCACCTCATTGAGACTTCCCGTCATCTCCTTGCGGTAGCGGCTGATGAATGGTATCGTGGCGCCATCATCAAAGAGTCTCAGAGTATTCTCAACCTGCCAGTCGTGCAGCCTGAACTTTTGCGCTATAGTTTTTATATGTACCAAAGTCTCCATAGATCATTATTCAATGTAAAGAATCAATCCTTTCAGGTATTCGCTCTCGGGGTGGTAAATGTTCACGGGGTGGTCTGCCGGCTGTCCGGTCTGGTGCAGTATGCGCACGTTGCGTCCGGTGTTGGCGGCGGCCACGAAGACCGAGCGGCGGAAGTCATCGCGGTTTACCACCTGGGAGCAGGAGAAGGTAAACAGCAGACCGCCGGGCCTGATTTTCTTAATAGCCAGTGCATTGAGTCTCCTGTAGCCCTGAAGTGCCTGGTTAAGGGCGGTCTGGTGTTTGGCGAAGGCGGGAGGGTCAAGGATGATAAGATCATAATCGTACTCCATTTCCGCCAGGAAGGTGAAGGCGTCAGTGGTATAGCAGCGGTGGCGTGGATCGTCGCCAAAGTTGAGTTTCACGTTTTCATCCGCGAGGGCCGTGGCCGCCGCAGAGCTGTCGACCGTATGCACAAGCTCAGCATTTTTCATTGCATAGACCGAGAAGCCACCGGTATAGCCAAACATATTCAGCACCCTTCTGCCGTTGCTGTACCGGCCCAGCAGGCAGCGACTATCACGCTGGTCAATGAAGAAACCTGTCTTCTGCCCCTTCTTCCAGTCAACCCTGAATCTGTAGCCGTTTTCAGTGACAACCGCACCGGATTCACTGTTTTCGCCAACAAGGTAGCCGTTTGAGGGATTCAGCCTTGCCATAAACGGAAGTGTTCCCTCGCTCTTGTCGTACACTGCTGTCACCAGCCCGCCGGTCACCTCAGGCAGCAGTTGTGCAATCATCTCCCTGATTTTCCAGAATCCGGCGGTGTGAGCCTGCATGACTGCCACACTGCCATAGATGTCAACAATCAGCCCCGGCAGCCCGTCGCCTTCGCCGTGTACAAGACGCCAGACGGTGGTTTCAGGTCTGCCTGCAATACCGGCATTGATCCTGAACGTCATGGCCTCCTCAAGCCGGTTTCTGAAGAACGTGCGGTCAGGATTGCATTCAGTAAAGGAGAATATCCGTACTGCTATAGACCCCGGAGCCCAGTGCCCCGTTGCCAGGAATGTTTTATCCCATGCATAAACATCAACGACATCGCCTTCTGACGGGTTTCCGTCAACTGAAGCTACGGCCCCGGAGAATATCCAGGGGTGATAGCGGCGTACCGACTGCTCCTTGCCTTTTTTAAGGATGATGTTTGCGGGCATCGAAGAGGTTTATTGATGAATTTCGTTCCCGTTGAGGGCAAGGTAAATGCTGCGGCAGGCCCAGGCATCCGTGGCAGCGTAGAGTTGCTGTTGCACGGTCAGTTCCGGGGCCTCCCAGTTTGAAACCTGCTGCGACTTTGACAAATTGTATCCGAGAACGATGGCCGTTAGTTTCTTGAGGCCCAGCTCCTCTATCCCGTAGTCAGCCACAATACCTTGAAGATCAGTGAATCCATCTGGTTCAAACGGAGCAAGTAATCGAAGGGCTTTTAAGTCATCGCGAATGGCAACACCGGTTTTTAAGATATTCCCGTCAGAGAGCAGCGATGCCAGTTCAGGCGGAAGGCCGATCATGTTCAGTCTGAAGAGCCATGCCCGGTCAGCATCGGCAAGCTGCAGGAGCGCCACCTTGTATCTCCTCCCCTTTTTGAATGCCGGCCTGGTTTCCGTATCAAATCCCAGCAATGAGGGTCTGCCTATTTCGTCCATAACCCTGCGGAACTTCTCCATATCGTCAACCAGGGTCACCTTTCCGTCAAACTGCAGCAGAGGCAATCTTCTCAGTTCATCATCGGTAATGCTACTGTTATACTGTTTCGTCATCTTCATTCTGTTCGTTGTCAGCAATCGTGTCATCTTCGGAATAGAGGACGTCATGGATCGCCGTAAGCACGTTCAGCAGTTTCTTTCCCCAGAATTCCTCGAAGTTCATCAGCACCTCCCAGACGGCATCATGCATCACCTCTTCATTACCGCTTTTATAGCTGACAATAAAATCTTTCAGGTCCTGGTATATATCGCTCAGGTTTTCAGATATGCTTCCCGTATAGAGTCCGTCGGCGGGGTCACCCAGTGAGACAATGACCGGGAACGGGTCATTGCTGCCCAGTTTTGAAAGCAGGTTCTCATGCATCCGGGTCCAGTCGAATTCCGTGACGGTTTTTTTGTTGGGTTCCTCAAGCACCGGTTCCAGCAGTGGCAGCAGTGATCCCCTCAGGTATATATACGGCAGGAGGCGCTGCAATACCTTGAGTATCTCAATACCGCTGATATCACGGGTTGACTCCAGGTATTTGCAGTACTCATTGGCTGAAGCGGCAAACTCAGCCACCTGGTGGGAATAAATAACCTTTTCCTCTTTTTCCATAATGAACATATCACCGGGGCAAAATTATTCATTTCAGTCTTAAAACCGGGGATTTGTTGATAAAAGGAGGCGGGTTATCTTTTGCAGGTGAGGGGGATTTGTTGATAAAAG
>WXFE01000007.1 GCA_009881065.1 Bacteroidales bacterium
CAACTCCACCAGAGTGATTCCGGCTCCGCCCCGGTCAACATGTTCATCTGTAGCCTGCTTTACCACCCCGGTTGTTTCCAGGTACTGCCTGATCATTTGCCTCAGTATGCCATTACCCTTTCCGTGCAGTATCCTCAGGTTCCTGAACTGTATCATCACGGCGGTATCAATGAAATCCCGGACCACCTGCAGCGCCTCTTCAGTGCGCATGCCCCGCACGTCAATCTCAGGATTGAACTGGTTGCGGCGGGTTGTGAGTGACCAGTCGATCTTATGCTGCCTGCTGCCTGCCGAGGCGGCCTTTCTCCGCTCCTCTTCGGTGACCGGTTCGGTCATGCTGACGTCTACATTCATCTTAAGGCTGCCGGAGACAACCTGCACTTTCTTTCCGCGTATCCCGGTCACCTGCACCACGGTATCGGTGCCGGAGATCCTGACATAGTCGCCGGGCGCAAGCGCTTCCTTCTTCTTTCTGACCGGCTGCGGAGTCTCCTTCCTTGCCGAGATTCTTTTCACAATGCTGGCCGCGGGGGTGTCAATGCGGGGTCTGGGCGGAACAGGTATCTCAACCTGTTTCTCTTCCCTGTCAAGGTGTTCACGGAATGAGTCAAGCTCCTCGCGTACCTCTTTCGTTTTCTCCTTCTCCGCCTGTGCCTCGCGGATGGTCCGGATAGTGTTTTCTATCATCCGGTTGGTGTCGCGAAGCATCTCTTCCGCCTTGCTTTTAGCCTGGGTAATAATCTCCTTTTTCCGGGTCTTTATGTCGCCGAGCTGTGTCTCGTAGGTTGCAATCAGTTCCTCGAGCCGTTTCTCGTGGCGGCGCACTGCCTCGCGTTTCTTTTCCCAGTAGCGCTTGTCACGGGCAATCTCGCGAAGATTCCTGTCGAAGTCAACGTTCCCCTCTCCTGCCCTTGTCGCAGCATCTGCCAGTATCTCCTGCGGAAGGCCTATTTTTTTGGCTATCTCGAAGGCGAATGAGCTCCCCGGCTTCCCCTGGTCAAGGCGGAAGAGGGGCTGCATCAGCTGGTTGTCAAAAGCCATTGCCCCGTTGCTGATTCCCTCCTGTGAAGTTGCGAAGTGCTTGAGATTGGTATAGTGAGTGGTAATCACCCCGTAAGCGCCCCTCCTGTTGAGTTCTGCCAGGATTGCTTCCGCGAGGGCTCCGCCGAGAACCGGTTCGGTACCTGTGCCAAACTCATCGATCATGACCAGTGAGGAGTCATCAGCATGCCTGAGCATCTGTTTCATGTTGATTAGGTGTGAGCTGTAGGTGCTGAGGTCATTTTCAATACTCTGCTCGTCGCCTATATCGATAAAGAATCTGCCGAACAGGCCAGCTTCGGTGCCCTCGCCTGCCGGGATTGTCATTCCGCACTGTAGCATGTACTGGACGAGTGCCACGGTTTTAAGGCAGACTGATTTTCCTCCGGCGTTGGGGCCGGAGATAAGAAGTATTCTGTCCCTGCTGTTGATGGTTATAGTCAGTGGCACCACCTCCCGTCCCGCCGTGCGGGCAAAAGAGAGTGTCAGCAGCGGATGGCGGACATTGATCCATCTAATGTGTGGGGCATCAGCCACTGAAGGCATGATGCAGTTGAGCCTGTTGCCAAAGATGGCTTTTGCCCTGATAAAGTCGATCTCTGCCAGGAAGCTGCAATTCTCCTCCAGTTCGTCGATGTATGGCCTGATGGTGTCAGCCAGGGCTGTCAGGATACGAACTATCTCACGCTTCTCCTCGTGTTCGAGCTCGGTGATCTCATTGTTGAGTTCCACAACCTCTGAAGGCTCAATGAATACTGTTTTTCCTGTTGCAGACTCATCATGAACGAATCCCCTTATTCCTCTTTTATTTGATGCGCTGACGGGTATCACACCCCTGCCGTTGCGCACTGCCACCGTCACGTCCCGGTCAACAATGCCGTCGGCCTGTGCCTGGCGCAATACTGCGTGCAGTTTTCTCACTGCCGCGAGGTTCTTTGAAGCCAGTTCGGCGCGTATCGTTTTAAGAGCCGGGGAGGCGCCGTCACGTATCCTGCCCTCTTTGTCAATAATGCGGTCAATAGCCTCTGCAACAAACGGGTAATAAACCACTCTTTGTGTCATTTCCGTCAGCAGCGGGTATCGTCCGTCCTTCCTGTTACGGAAAAAGCCTATGATTCGCCGTATGGTATCAAGTGATCCCCGCAGGGCAACCACTTCTTCAATCTCCGGGAAAGTACCCTCCACGCGAAGCTTTTCCAGGGTTGCATATGGATCATTGTAATTGTCAGAAGGGAACTGTTCGCCAAAGGCAAGAATCTGCTGGAACTCGGCCGTAAGGGCAAGCCTGTCCCTGACCTCTGCTGCAGCAAAGGAGGGGTGCATCTTTTCAACCCTGCGGATTCCTGCAGGGCTGATGCAACATCCGTTGAGCTGTTCCCTGATACGGTCAAAGCCAATCTTCAGTTCGTATGTGTCCGGATAGATCATCTGATGGTCATCTCCTCACAAAAGTAACGTTAATTAATGTTAACACTGCACGGGTATAAAACTTCTGAATTTATCTTTAATCCCGTTAACCACAAAATAAAATGAAACCTACATGTATCAAACAGACAAACACTTTTTTTCAATCATGTGGGTTCCTTCTTACCTTAATAAAATCAAAATTATTTCATGATGAGAATCCGTATTGAAAAAATCAGAAGGATGCTTGTTGCACTCATCCTGCTTGCAGTGGTTATGCCGGCTTCCGGACAGGAAGCTGCCATTGACCTTGAAATGTTATACAAGATTAAACAGGAGGGTCAGCGTAATTCTGACATCGAAGAGCTTGCCTATATCATGACTGACCTTGCAGGGCCAAGGCTCACAGGATCTGCCGGCATGGACAGGGGTAATGAGATTGCACGGGCAAAGCTGGCAGAATATGGTTTGTCAAACGTACGAATTGAGGAAGTGAGTGATTTCAATCGCGGCGGATGGAACCTGACTAAAGCGTATGCAGCTATGGTGGCTCCCTACTACAACAATTTTGCCGTTACTCCGGTGGCGTGGACAGCCGGGACAAACGGCCTTGTAAGGGGTGAGGTTATGCTTGTTGACATCAAAACCCCGGACGACATCGAGAAGTACCGTGGCAAGCTGAATGGCAAGATCATCATGACACCCTCCACTACACAGTATGAGGTCAGCTTTGAGCCACTGGCATCCAGGTATACCGATGAGGAGCTGGAAAATCTTGCAAAGGCTGATGCCGGAGGCCGTATGGGAAGAAGGTTCATTCCGGGTGACTTTTTGGCGATGCGTGAACTGCGCAACAAGGTGAACGAGTTTCTCAGGAGTGAGAATATTCTGTTTTCGGTCTCGCAGGGAAATGCCTTTAACATCCCCAGATCATCAGGCTCATCCTATGATGGCAAAGGCACACCTCCGGTGACTGAGATAAGCATCCCGATGGAAGCCTATGGCAGAATGGAGAGAATGCTGAAGGGCGGTGAGAAAGTGGAGATGGAGGCTGAGATAAAGGCCGAATTCACTGCCAACAGGAAAGTTTACAATGTCATTGGCGAGATTCCCGGCACCGATCCGAAGCTGAAGGATCAGGTTGTTCTTCTTGGTGCGCATATCGACTCCTGGCATGGCGGCACAGGAGCTGCAGACAACGCATCGGGCTGCATAGTGATGATGGAAGCACTTCGCATACTGAAGGCACTTGATGTCAAACCGCGCAGGACCATCCGTGTGGCTCTCTGGGGTGGTGAGGAACAGGGTCTTATCGGGTCAAGGGGATATGTCTCAAAGTATCTGTATGACAGGGAAAACAACGAGAAGAAACCCGGGTTTGACAAGTTCAGCGTATATTTCAACATGGATAATGGTACCGGTCGTTACCGCGGTGTCTACCTCCAGGAGAACATTCTTGCAAGATCATTCTTCGAGAAGTGCATGGAGCCGGTTAAAGACATGGGATTCACCACAATAACAAGCAGGAACACCGGTGGCACCGACCATCAGAGCTTTGATGGCGCAGGTCTCCCCGGGTTCCAGTTCATTCAGGACGAGATTGAGTATGGCCGTGGTTATCATACACTTGCTGACACCCGTGAACGTCTCCTGGTTCCTGATCTGAGGCATAATGCAATTATAACGGCATGGCTGGCGTGGAACGCATCACAGCAGGATCAGCTGCTGCCCCGCAAGCCCCAGATGGAGAATCAACAACGGATGCCCTTCTTCGGGTTCTGATTCCCGGGGCAGTATCCGTGTGTCCCCGGATCTCCACGGGCGTATCCCGGTCGAACCCCGGGGCAGTATCAAGGGTGATCTCAGTGGCAGTTTCCCGGGACAAAAGCAGCTGCGTCCCTCTGACGAAGCCGCAAAAACCCGGAGGTTCTGCAGTAAAATATCTGCAGAAAACATAAAGAAATTTGTTTTTCAATTCTGTTTGTTACAGCAGAGGCTGACCGCGAAAAGGGCCAGCCTCTGTTCTTTTATTGCACGGGCACGTGTGTCCCCGGCTATCACCGGGCCGGAGACGGGTCATTTACTTCCTGATTCCTTCAAGGTCAAGCATGAAGGCATACTCCAGTGCGGTTGTCTTCAACCTTTCAAACCTGCCTGAAGCGCCGCCGTGACCGGCAGTCATGTTAATATCCAGTATTAGGATATTATCATCAGTCTTCATCTCGCGGAGTTTGGCAACCCACTTGGCGGGCTCCCAGTACTGCACCTGTGAATCCCAGTAACCGGTTGTGACAAGCATGTTGGGATAGTCCTGAGCCTTCACCTGATCATAAGGTGAATATGAAAGCATGTAATCATAGTACTCCTGCTTGCGGGGATCGCCCCATTCATCCCATTCGAAAGTTGTGAGCGGAATAGTCTCATCAATCATGGTGCTTACCACATCAACAAACGGAACCTGTGCAATGATGCCATTGTAGAGTTCGGGTTCCATGTTTGCGACAGCACCCATAAGCAATCCGCCTGCGCTTCCGCCCATTGCATAGAGATGTTCGGCAGAGGTATACTTCTCATTTATCAGAAAACGGGCACAATCATTGAAGTCGGTAAAAGTGTTGATCTTCTTCAGCAGCTTGCCGTCCTCATACCATTGGCGGCCCATCTCGCTGCCACCCCTGATGTGGGCGATGGCATAGACAAATCCCCTGTCAAGAAGGCTTATGATGTTTGAGCGGAATGAGGGATTGGTGGAAGAGCCGTATGAACCATATGCATAGAGCAGCATCGGAGCTGTACCATCCTGTGTGAATCCCTTTCGGCAGACCAGCGAGACCGGAATCTGTGTGCCATCGGCAGCAGTGGCCCATAGGCGCTTCGTCTCATAGTTGTTTTTATCGAAACCGCCCAGTACACTATCCTGTTTCAGCAGAGTCTTTGTCCTTGCAGCCATGTCGTAGTCATAGACCGAGTTGGGTGTGGTCAGGGATGAATAGCTGTAGCGGAGCAGCGTGGTGTTTGCATTCGGATTGATACTGATGCCTGCCGTATATGTTTCTTCACCGAAATCAAGGAAATGCTCTGATTTGTCTGCCAGGCTTATGATCCTCAGGTTTGTAAGGCCTTTGATGCGCTCATTTGCAACAATATAATTGTCAAATACCTCAAAGTTTTGAAGCAGCACATCCGGGCGATGGGGAATGACCTCTTTCCATGATGCCATACCTGTCCTGTTTTCGGGGCACGACATCAGTTTGAAGTTCTTCGCGCCATCGGCGTTGGTTTGAATATAGAAGGTTCCGTTCAGGTGTTCCACGGAGTAGAGATGGTCAACCCTGCGGGGTTCGAATACCTTCACGGTGCCTGCCGGGTTTTCCGCCTCAATGAGGCGAACCTCGGTTGTGAGCGTCTGGTCAGAGACGATTGTGATATACTTTTTGCTCTTTGTTTTTCCAAGATAAACGCTGAATGTTTCGTCATCCTCATTGTACACCACCTTGTCTTCCGAGGATGGGGTACCGAGTACATGCATCATGACGGTTGCTGCCCTCAGGGTTTCAGGGTCCTTACTTATATAGAACACTGTTTTACTGTCAGCTGCCCATACTGTCTGGCCGGTGGTGTTGAGGATGTTGTCAGGGAGCAGTTCGCCGCTGTTCATATCCCTGAACTGCAGCGTGTACTGCCTGCGGCTGACATGGTCAATACCGTAAGCCAGGAGGTTATTGTCAGGCGAGGGTGAGGCGCCGCTGACACTGGTGAATTCATGACCCTCGGCAAGCAGGTTGACGTCAAGCATCACCTCCGGGTTGTCGGTGCCGTCCTTTTTCCTGTAGAGTACAGGGTATTCCCTGCCCGGAAGGTATTTGGTATTGTACCAGTAGCCATTGTCGAGGTAAGGGACAGTTTCATCATCCTGTTTGATACGGCCCTTGAGCTCTTCGAAGAGTTTCTGCTGCAGGGGTTCGGTATGTTTCATCACTGCATCAGCATAATCATTCTCAGCGTTGAGCCAGTCAAGCACCTTCACGGTCTGGGAATCAGGTGTTTCCGCATTTTTCTGTTCATCGCTCAGGCGCATCCAGAAGTAGTTGTCGACTCGTTCGTTACCGTTGCTTTCAACGACGAACGGAATTTTTTCAGCCACAGGAGGCTGGGGTTTCCTGCCGCATGATGTCATGGCGATGATCGCGGCAGTGAGGATTAATAAGGTTCTTTTCATTGGTTAATAATTAGTGTTATAACATTGTTTCTATCTGGTATAATGCGTTTCGCAC
>WXFE01000008.1 GCA_009881065.1 Bacteroidales bacterium
CAGTCAGGGCAGGGTATTATTGCTTTGACACATTTACTCCGCTCAACCAGGAGGCATACCTTGCAGCACGATGGGGAGTCAACTGCGTCTTGAGTGCTGCTGATGAGATGCTGGCAGGAACGCGATACGCCTACGTCCTTACCAGGCCGCCTGGGCACCATACCGAGAGATCAGTCTTCGGCGGGTTCTGCTATTTCAACAACTGTGCGATTGCTGCACACTACCTGAGCCGCAGCAGCAGGGTAGCAATACTGGATATTGATTATCATCACGGAAACGGGCAGCAGCAAATCTTCTACAGCCGGAGTGACGTGCTAACCATCTCCATACACGGCCACCCCTCATTTGCATATCCCTATTTCTCCGGATTTGAAGAGGAGAAGGGCGAGGGTGATGGTATCGGTTTCAATCATAACTTTCCTCTTCCGGAGAAGGCGACGCATGAGCAGTATGTAAAAGCGCTGAGTCGTGCACTTAATATCATCAAGAAATACAATCCTGATTATCTGATAGTTGCACTTGGCCTCGACCCGGCGAAGGGAGATCCGACCGGGACATGGAGCTTTACTCACAGTAACTTTACGACTAACGGGGAGATGATTGGAAGCCTGAAACTGCCCACACTTGTAGTTCAGGAGGGGGGATACCGGAACCAGTCGCTCGGCATCAATGCCAGGGCTTTTTTCACCGGCTTCCACAGGGCACATAACAGCAAGAACCCAACGACATGAAGAGATCAAGATTTACAATGGCCGGGATAAAGCGTTACCTGCTGGTTGCAGTAATAATGCTTGTGGCCGTGATACTGCTTGCAAACAAGCTGATAGTCTGGGGCGCTGTATTCATTGCCGCCGGACTGATAGTCCTGGGCATACAACAGCTTATCCAGCTGAATGTGAAGGTCTCAAAGTTCGAGGACAGCATCTCCAGCCTCCGGGAGAAGAACCAGGATCTGGCGAAGATAAACGAGAAGCTGACAGAGGAAAATGCGTTCCTGAAGGATCGGAAATTCCAGATAACACAGATAAAGAGCATCCTTGAGATGAACCTCTTCGAGATAGATACCAGGTTCAAGCGGACGGTCAACAGGAGAGAGATGCTGCATGATCGTGAGATCAGGCATATCGGCAGTCTGGGGGTCTCGCTCAAGGCCAAGTACGGCATCGACCTCAAGGAGCTTAGGTTCAAGTATGTACCTGAAAGTGACGAGCTTATTGTGGCCAATATCCACCCGCGGTTCCTTTCATTCGGCAATCGCAAGCTTGAATGGGAGTTCTTCGAGACGCTGGAGTACAAAAGGCAGTTGCCCCTGACGGTGAAGAGGTGGATGACCAGCGATGACCTGGCTGAGAAGGCTGACAGGCTGAAGGAGGAAATCCGTCTGGAGACAGAGCAGTCGATTGAGAACGGGCCGGAAGAGTTTTCATGGATCATGGAACCCATCAGGGAGAACGTGGAGAATACTATCAGGATAATGTTCAGGGGTATCTGCAACAATATCCGCATAGCAGAGCTGGCTGACAGCAGTTTCGTGCCGCTGGAGGGAATCAGACTGGAAAAACCGGAGAGTCAAGACTCCGGACATTCTTTAAAGGCGCCGGGAGGAATAAATTCCGGGATGAAGAAATACCTGGATGAATAAACACCGGGATGAATAAACACTTGCAAATGCTGAATGACTTATTAACCAAACCCCGGACAGGTCTTAATATAAAGACTGTGGTTTGCAGCCCTCAAGGAGACTTTGCAATGCATTTTGTATAAAACTTTGAATAGATAGTGATTCAATGAAAAAGAGCTTGGTTATTATCCTTTTGGTACAGATCCTGTTTTCAGGATGCAAAAACGACAACAGATCGTCAAATGATTATATTCTGTGGTATGACAGGCCTGCCGCAGAGTGGATCGAGGCGCTGCCCGTGGGCAACGGGCGACTCGGAGGGATGCTGTTCGGTGACCCTTCATTCGGGCGTCTGCAGGTGAATGAGGAATCGCTCTGGGGCGGGGTGAATGTTCCAAACAATAATCCTGGTGCACTGGCTAACCTCCCCGGGATAAGGGAGCTGATACTTGACGGGAAGATACCAGAGGCATACGAACTCTCTGAAAAGTACCTGGCCGGCATACCGGGCACAACATGGTCATACCAGACCGTGGGAGATATCTTCTTCCGGTTTGCTGACACCACCGGGGTAACCGGATACCGGCGTGAACTTGACCTGAAAACAGGAATTGCCGGAGTCAGCTTCGACAGGAACGGAAAGAAGATTGAATATGAAGTTTATGTGCCTGCCGGCGATAATCTTATGGTGATCAGCATGCGTTCACAGGAAGTGGGCGGACTTGACATGGATATCATGCTGACCAGGCCGCAGGATGCCGTAATCACTGTATCGGAGAACAGGATCGACATGGAGGGGCAGATTATTGATCCCGATGATCCGGATAAGGGCCCGGGCGGAGAACACATGAAGTTTTTCGCATCATTGATTGTGATGAGCTGTGACGGGGAGCTTAAGGCAGGCGAAAAGAGTCTTAACTATACCGGGGGAAGTGAGATGACCCTCTTTTTCGATGCACGCACCGATTATAACATTGATCTGCTGAACTTTGACAGAACCATTGATCCCCGGAAGGATTGTGTCGAAGGCATCAGCAAGGCATCGTGGAAACCGCTTACAAAGATACGCAAGGACCACATCAGTGAGCATTCGTCGATGTTCAACAGGGTTCAGCTTGATCTGGGAGGTAATCCGGCCCTTGAAGAGCTGCCAACGGATGAACGTCTCCGGAAGTTTCAGGCGGGCGGAGATGATCCGGGGCTGATAGCCACCTATTTCCAGTATGGACGTTACCTGCTCATGGGGTCATCGCGCCACCCGGCGCAACTCCCTGCAAATCTGCAGGGTATATGGAACAAGGAGATTTCTGCACCATGGAATTCAGATTATCACACCAACATAAACCTTCAGATGAATTACTGGCCGGCGGAGGTTTGCAACCTTACTGAGACCAGCCGTCCGCTTGTGAGGTTCATGGAGGAGCTGACCGTCCCGGGAAGCATAACTGCGCGAGAAACCTACGGTGCCAGGGGATGGACTTTGCATCACACAACCGACGTCTTCGGCAAGACCGCAGTGCTTGACGGGGTTTACTGGGGTATGTTCCCCCTGGGAGGCGCCTGGATGACACTGCCTCTGTGGGAGCACTATGAGTTTACAAATGATACGGCATATCTCCGTGAGCAGGCATATCCCGTCATGAAGGGCGCCGCTGAGTTCATAGTGACGTTCCTGGTGCCTGACAGGCAGGGCAGGCTTGTCACCGTTCCCTCCTACTCTCCCGAGAACAGTTACATCGATCCCGTTTCAGGCAAAGAGTTCAAGCTGACCTATGCACCGTCAATGGACAACCAGATAATCAGGGAGGTTCTCTTAAACTGCCGGAAAGCTGCCACCATTCTTGGCATAGACCGTGAGTGGTCCGATTCGCTGCAGACCATCCTTGACAGAGTTCCTGCAGACAGGGTGGCATCGAACGGCACAATATCCGAGTGGATCGAAGAGTACGAGGAGGCAGAGCCGGGGCACAGGCACATGTCACATCTCTTTGCACTGCATCCCGGAACGCAGATAACGCCGGAGACTCCTGAGCTCTATGCAGCTGCCAGGCGGACCCTCGAGAGGCGGCTTGAAAACGGCGGCGGGCATACCGGATGGAGCAGGGCGTGGATAATCAACTTCTATGCGAGGCTCCTGGATGGCGACGAGGCTTACAAACACCTCAGGCTGCTGCTTGAGAAATCAACGCTCCCGAATCTCTTTGACAACCACCCGCCATTCCAGATCGACGGTAACTTCGGGGGTACTGCAGGAATCGCGGAGATGCTTCTTCAGAGCCACAACGGGGTGGTGCACCTGTTGCCTGCATTGCCGGCAGCATGGCCTGACGGGAAGGTAACAGGACTCAAGGCCAGGGGCAATTTTGAGACAGGTATGGAGTGGCACGGCGGAGTGGCTGAAATAATAACAGTGAAGTCACTGTCAGGCGGTCAGCTGAATCTGTCCTATAACGGAAAGCTTCATTCAATGGTTACCGAAAAAGGGGTTACATACAAGTTCGACAGTAACCTGCAATGGATAAAGTAATTTTCTTCATTGCCCTGAGCCTGCCGGTCATCTTTTTTTCAAAGAAGAGTCTGTTTGAGTTTCACAGTCAAGGGTTTACAAGGTTTTTCAGCTTTGAGTGCATAATTCTCCTTTTTGTTTTCAACTATACGAAGTGGTTCAGTGAGCCTTTTTCTTTGAAGCAGATCATCTCATGGCTTATGCTTCTCGTCTCACTGTGGTTTTTGATTGAGGCGGTTATAAGGTTAAGGCGGGCCAGGAAGCCGGATATTGTGAAGGTCGACGAGAAGCTGTTCAGGTTCGGGCAGACCACTGAGCTGGTCACCTCGGGCATTTACAGGCAGATCCGGCACCCGATGTACTCGTCACTGTTATTTCTGGCGTGGGGTATATGGTTAAAGCAGCCGCTCTGGTATTTAATTCCGGCAGCGCTGCTGGCATCATGGCTGATATGGCTGACTGCCCGTCGCGATGAGAAAGAGAGTCTCTCCTGTTTCGGAGAGAAATACGGTGAGTACATGAAAGGGACGAAAAGGTTTATCCCGTTCATTTTATAAGTCAGCAGCAAGCGCATATGGCTGACGGCCGCATCCGGCAGCGCCCTGGGCAGGTCACTGGCGGGCGGGTGTGCAGGCCGGGCCGCGTCGGCAACATAATCAC
>WXFE01000009.1 GCA_009881065.1 Bacteroidales bacterium
GCTTTTCGGGACGGTGGCAATGAACTCCTTGAGGTAATAGGGTTCGAAGTATGCCAGGTCCTCAAATTGCCTGTTCCTCACAGCATTTACTGACGGGATTAGCAAATATGATGCCGAGAGGCTGAAGTCATCCCTGAACAAGGCATTCGGGCCGGTAATAATGCCGCGGCATTTGCCGGACCCGTTCCCGAAGAAAATCACCCGGTTTTCAGAGAGGAATTCACTGAATGAGTCTTTGTCGATTATGCTTGCCGAAGTTTCCATGACCTGTGTTCCGTCAGCGGCAAAAAGGGCATTGTAGACTTCCATGCGGCGGGCATCGATCATCGGGCACAGGAGGGTCCCGGGCAGAAGGTCTTCCGGGTGGAGGCTTATGTAGCCGCTGCACATTGCAGCCAGGGTGTCTATTCCTATAAGTGGTATACCCGCGCCGTAAGCTATGCCTTTGGCGACTGAGACACCTATTCTCAGTCCCGTGTATGAACCCGGTCCCTTGCTGACGGCAACCGCATCAAGGTCTGTTGCCGTGATGCGGTTTTCTTTCATGAGTTGTTGAATGATTACTGTGAGCTGTGAGGCATGAGACATGCCTTGCGGTGCCTCAATGAGGCCATGCACCCTCGTCTCATCACACAAGGCGGCAGAGCATACACTGGTGGCTGTCTCAATGCAGAGAATCATTCAGTTATGTAAGTAAATTCTTTACTTCTTTGACTTTTCAGTGCTGAAGAGAGTCTCTTTCTCTACAACCTCTATGCGTGTTGAATCAGACAGTTTCTTGGAGATGGCGCTGAAAGGCTGAACTATCACATCCTCATCCCCGGTGAGTCCGCTCAGGATCTCTATGTTGACATTGTCCTGTATGCCGGTCTTCACGTCGCGCGCCAGCGCATAGGTTCCGTCTGAGACAAACACCAGGGTTCGTATGTCATTCCTGGCAGCAGGGTCGGTAATGGTTGTGTCAGTGCGGGTGGTAACGGCCTGGATGGGCACAGTCATCGCACCGGCTTTGCGGTTGGTGTATATGTCAACCGAGGCAGACATACCGGGCCTGAACGGGCTGGGATTGTTTTCAGAGATCAGGTCATCATATGATTCTTTAAGAATGAGTATCCTGACCTCGAAGTTGGTCACCTGGTCAGAGGTGGTCCCGAGGGTGTTTGCCGAGTTGGCTATCTCAGTCACAATACCCTTGAAATCACGGTCAATATAGGCATCCACCTCAACAATTACGGTATCGCCGAGTTTAACCCTTATGATGTCATTTTCATTGACGTCAACCACCACTTCCATCCGGTTCATGTCTGCCACGCGGAGCACCTCGGTACCGGTCATCATATTGGCACCCACAACCCTTTCGCCCTGTTCAACCAGCAGGCTTGAGATGGTGCCTGTCATGGGTGAGTAGACAGTAGTTTTTATCAGATTCTCATTTGCCTCCTTGAGTGATGCCTCAGAGCTCTTGACAGAGTACCGGGCGCTCTCCATTTCGGCTTTGGCCACCTTGTATTGTGCCTCCGCCTGCTCGAAGTCGGCCTGTGAGATTGTGTTTTCCTCAAACAGCTTCTTGCTCCTGTTGAAAGCCAGCTCAGCCTGGATCATCTGGGCCTCCACCTGTGCCAGGCGGGCCTTTGTCGAGTTGAGTGTGGCAGCAGCGCGGTCACGTGCTGAGATATAGATCTCCGGCTTTATCTTGAAAAGCAGGGTTCCCTTCTGGACGAAATCGCCCTCCCTGACATCAAGCTGGACGATCTCGCCGGAGACATCGGGGCTGATCTTTATCTCGGTTTCAGGCTGTATTTTGCCGTTTGCAGTCACCGTCTCAATGATTGGATTAATACCTGCCTTTTCAATGGCAACCTTGACGGTCGCCTCTTTACCAAACCAGCCGGCCTTCTTGCCCACGACGGCAAGAATGAGGAGGAGAATGACGGCAAGAATAAGGGTTTTAAGAAGTCTGTTATTATTCATCGGTTGAATTTTTACTGGAATTATTTGGCAAAGATTGTAATGTGTTCAAGGGTCAGCGGGACACCTTTATAGAAATCGAGGACCTTGGTTTTGAAGACGTACTCGTATTTTGCCTGGGCCATTTCGCTCTGGGCGTTAAGGAGTTGGGTCTTTGACTGGTTATACTCCACGGCGGTGACCAATCCCACTCCCAGTTTCTGTTCGGCATAGCGGAATGCCTCCTCCATGGAGATGACAGCCTTCTGGCTTGCTTTGTACTTCTTGAGTGCTCCGCTGGCATCAGTGTATGCCTGCTGGATATTCTTATAAAGCTGCTTTTTGCTGTTTTCGAGGGCATACTTTGAATTTTCGATTCCCAGCATGGAGTTTTTTATTAGGGTGTTGACCTGCCAGCCGTTGAAGATGGGGATATTAAGTGATAATCCGAGTCCGTAATTCAGGTTGTCATTCAGCTGCTCCCTGAACGGGTAATTCTCATTGGTTATGGGCTTGAGCCTCATATCTGAATAACCCGTTGACACTGAGGCGCCGAGGCTCAGCCGCGGGCTCCTGTTGCCTTTGGCTATTGCAAGGTCATATTCAGCACTTTTGAGTTTGTATTCAGCGCTCATTATCTCCGGGCGCATCTTTTCTGCTATCGAATAGATTGCAGCAGGATTACCGTCAACAGCCTCGTCCCTCACCGTTATGACGGGGATGGCTACTTCAAAATCGTCAATATTCTGCAGCTCAAGCATCTGGGCCAGGGTTAGAAGTGACAGTGCAAGCTGGTTACGCATGTTCACCAGTTGCAGCTCCTCGCGTGCGGCCTGTGCCTCTATCTCAAGCAGGCTGCCTTGTGCCAGGCTGCCGGCCTCTACCAGCTTGCGGGTCCGGTCTATCTGCTGCTTTGTGAGTTCCACCTGTGATTCTGTGGCTGTCACAAGCTCCTGGTTGAGGAGTATCTGAAGATAGGCCAGGGATACATTCAGCGAGATATTGTCTCTGAACTGCTCAAGCTCCTGTTCACTCGCCAGCACCTCATACCTGTTCTTCCGGATTGTGTTGTAGTTCACCAGCCCCCTGAAAAGGGTAACATTGCTTCCGGCGTAGAAGTTGTTCGACTGTACTGTTTCGTTCTCGGTGAACTCGTATGTGGTCTCGTCAAGTGCACGTCCGAATGCATAATTGTGAGATGCGCTGCCATTGAGGGTAGGAAGCAGGTTAAGCTTTGACTGTTCAAGCGCTGCAACCTGATACCTGTTCATTATCTCCTGCTGCTTTATGCTGATATTGTTCTGAAGGGCATGCGCAATGCACTCCTCCAGTGTCCATTTCTTTTGCTGGGAGAATAGCGCAAGCGGACCCAGCAAAAGAATAAAGCTCAGGTAAAGAGTCTTTCTTTTCATAATCTGATTGACAGCATTAATTAAGTGTACGAAGATATGAAATAGATCAATATTTTAAAGACAGCAAAGATATTATGATGTTGCATACAGCCTGTCAACAGTATCATTCATTTTTGTGTATCTTTGCGCAGCCTGACTACAAAAAAACAATCAAATTTATAAAACAATGACTAACAAAGGGTTAAATCTGGAGCCGGGCGTGATCAGCGGTGAAGATGTGAAGAAGCTGTTTGATCATGCCAATAAAAATGATTTCGCCATTCCTGCCGTTAATGTGGTAGGAACCGATTCTGTCAATGCTGTACTTGAGACAGCCCGTGAGGTAAATTCACCAGTTATCATACAGTTTTCAAGTGGAGGTGCACATTTCTTTGGAGGTCAGGGACTTACCAAGGAGAATCATATGGGTGCCATCGCCGGAGGCATATCGGGTGCATTGCACGTTCACAATGTGGTGGAGTATTATGGCATACCCGTAATACTGCATACTGACCATGCTGCCCGCAAGCTCCTGCCCTGGATTGATGCGCTGCTTGATGCAGGCGAGGAGTTTTATGAGTTGAACGGCAAGCCGCTGTTCAGCTCTCATATGCTTGATCTCTCGGAGGAGCCGCTGAAAGAAAACATTGAGACATGCAAGAGGTATCTTGAGAGGATGAACAAGATGGGGATGACCCTTGAGATTGAACTCGGCATCACCGGCGGCGAGGAGGACGGTGTTGACAATACCGGCATTGAAAGCTCGAGGCTTTACACCCAGCCTGAGGATGTGGCATATGCATATGAGGAACTGATGAAGGTTTCACACAACTTTACAATTGCTGCATCATTCGGTAACGTACACGGTGTGTACAAGCCCGGTAACGTAACGCTCAGGCCCGAGATACTGAAGAACTCGCAGGACTATATCCGGAAGAAATTCAAGACCGGCCCCAATCCCGTGAATTTCGTCTTTCACGGCGGCTCAGGATCAGAAAAGCACCTGATAGCCGAGGCCATTAAGTACGGCGCCATCAAGATGAACATTGACACTGACATGCAGTGGGCGTTCTGGGCAGGTGTCAGGGATTACTACGAGGGCAAAAAGGATTACATGCAGGGCCAGATAGGCAATCCTGAGGGAGAAGACAAGCCTAACAAGAAGTATTATGATCCGAGGGTATGGCTTCGCAAAGGTCAGGAGAACTTCATTGCCAGGCTTAAGGAAGCGTTTGCCGACCTTAATGCAGTGAACAGGCTGTAAGTTTTATTAATAAGCTAACATAAAGCAGATCAGCTCATTGCAGTTGATCTGCTTTTGTATTGTTGATAAGTTGTATTATTCATTTGCTCACTGGATGGCCATGCGGGCTACTTTAGCACAAAATTGACTTCCTGATTGAGACGCGGATCTTTTACCAAAGAAAAGATTAAGAGGACCACCACGTTTACCCTCAGGCTTAATGAGAGGGAGGCGAAGGCGCTCAATATCTACTGCAAGCGGTACAGGGTAAGTAGCAAGTCGGATTTCATGAGGCGGACCATCATGCAGGCCATTGTCGTACGTTTTGATGCGGACCATCCTTCATTGTGGGAGCAGGGTGAGCTGAACCTGTTCTCTCATGAGGCGAAAAATAACTGAAAAGAGTCAGGGCAACTCTTATTTTATTATTTTTGTTACTCCACGATAGCGGTTGTAAGGTATCGACTCGGAAGAAAATGGAATTGGAAATAATTAAAATAGAACCCACCAGGGTTACCCCGCGGGTTTTGTTCCTTGAGGGTCATATTGAGCTGAGGGGCAGGTCAATATCTGAGAATTCAACTGATTTTTACAAGCCGTTGGCGGCATGGGTTGACTCCTATGTTGAGAAGACTGAGGTTCGCACGAGGGTTATTTTTGCCTTTGATTTCATAAACACGGCCTCAACGAAGTGGATCTATTCCATTGTCAAGCGGCTTGCCCTTTACCCGAATGTCCGCGAGTTGGTTTCCATTGACTGGTATTATGAGAAGGGTGATGATGATCAGTATGAGCTGGGGCAGATAATTCACTCTTTTATCGACTGTCCGTTCATCTTTTACGAGACTGAGCAGACCTGAAAATCAGGAAAAATATTTATGTTTGCAGCGCCTTGTCAGGCGCCGATTGACCCATGGTGTAATTGGCAACACAACGGATTTTGGTTCCGCAGAGTCCTGGTTCGAGTCCAGGTGGGTCAACAGAGAACAGCCGGAAGGCTGTTTTTTGTTGAAGATCGGTGAATTCGCCGGCATAATTATGCCATAAACAGGCAACCGGTACAGGCAAATGGCCCTCCGGCACTACGGTGCTCCATCTCTCCGGACTTCTGGTCTTCTGTTCCTCCGGTGCTCCATCCCTCCGGTGCTCCAATCCTCCGGACCTCCGGCCTTTCGTCCATCCGGCCTTCCTGTCCTTTGGTCCTTTGACCCTCCGGTGCGGACTCTGATTAGTTAGGTCTGTTGTGTATCAGCGCATACCGGTACTCATCGCATATTCTCCCGTTCTTTATCGCGGCAGCCTTCAGCACCGCTTCCAGGGTGAAGCCGCATTTCTCCAGCACACGCTGTGAAGCAGTGTTGAATGCAAACACCGCTGAAAATATCTTGATGATATCCATTTCGCGAAAGCCATATTCGCAGATGAGGTTCACTGCCCGGGGAGCTATTCCCTTGTGCCAGTAAGGTTCCCCAATGAGATAGCCAAGCTCGGCCGTCTTGCGGTATACGTCACTCTGCCTGTGAATACCGATGGTTCCCACAAATTCTCCCTCAAATTCAATGGCAAATATCTCGTATGGCACCTGCCTGAGACACATCGAGATGAACTTCTGGGCATCTTCCAGGGTATAGGGCGAAGGGAATGAATCCCTCAGGTTGGCGGCTATTTTTTCATTGTTGGCTATCTCTGCCAGGCGGAATTTGTCACTGCGTCTGAGCTTGCGGATTGTGACCACACCATCGGTAAATCTCAGTGGTTTTGAACTCATGGCTGTATGACCGGGTTAGGCCCGTAAAGGTATTAAATTGTGCAGGATTGTATGTTGAAAAGGCTCATGGTACCGTTCCGGAAGGCCGCCATTCTTGTATTCAGAAGATGGCGTCCGGCTATGATGCCGGTTATCAGGGTTGTTTCAGGCAGCCAAAGGAAGAAAAAGCGGTTTGCCATAAAAAATCCCGGTTGTTAAGGCCGGGATATTGAAGGGTAAAAATACGCAGGTACAGATTTATTGATCTGTCCGGTCGTCTATTGAGCGCGGCCAACCATCCACGATTTTCCATGCCTGGTCTTTCCATGGAAACAGATGAAAGTTCAGAACGTCGGGTGAAACCTCCGGCACGAACCTGATCTCAGTACCCTCGGGAAGCCGGATGTCTATATCCACTATCGATCCGTTCCACTTTGCTCCCGGCGGAAGGGTACAGTATTCGTCGAGGTACAGGGTGTCACCTGACATTTTCCAGTCATATTCGATCTGCCGTGCATTTCTGACAGCCTCAGTGTCGGAATTGCTGTTGGCCCTTCTCTGCACGGCGATGTACCCGGTGCCGTTATCACTGCCGCGGATTCTCAGCTCCGGCGATGCGTGAAGAATATCATTGCTCCTGTCCACGAAGAATCTGAAATCTTCCACCGAAGCGTACCTGTCATGACTCAGGTTTGCCTGCTTCTTCATCGTGTTTATCCAGAGTGTCTTCGGGGCGGGGTCAAGCGTCAGCCTCTTTTCCACTGACTCCCTGTTTGAATAGACTGAAAGCTGAAGGCTGAGTATAACTGCCAGTGCACACAACGAAGCAGTCCATACCAGGAAGAGCACTATATTCAACACCCTGAAACTCTCCCTGATCCTGAATATAAGCTTGATGCCCAGCCATATGACAGCAGCCAGCGGCAAGAGTGTCACCAGCGCCGCGAGAATGAGTATCGGCCATATGGCGTTTGTGTTGAGCACTATGCTAAGAAGGCCGTGAACATTTGTAATTTGCGGCTCCATCACGGAGGCAAAGAATGGGGCATTGTTGAAGAAGATCAGAATCACAAAGGTGAAGAAGAGCAGAAATCCAAAGAGGGTGAAAAATGCCCCCAGAATTATTGCAAATACCCTCATGATTGCCGACATCAGCTTCCCGAATGCCGTGAAGAATCCTGACAGTGTCCTGCCCAGCCTGGCTGAGAAACTGTTGGGATCATACATTGATTTCCTTACATAAAGCTTCTTGTACTTTACCGCCGGGCCGTCATCATAATAGTCCTCAGGCGCACCCATAATATTGATCATATTGGTGACCATCTCCTTCGAGACAAGAGTGGGAGGCTCCTTGCCGCCTCCGAAGATCTCCGCAATGCGCGCCTCTATGTCAGCGAGCGTCTCATCGGCTCCCTGCTCGGATTTGAACCTGGCAGAGACATGGTCAAGATAGTGTTTCAGCACCTCCCAGGCATCCTCGTCCACACGGAAGAGCTGCCCGGCAATGTTGATGTCAAGGGTTTTTTTCATGGCTGCCTTTATTTCCTGTCACGTATCTGGTTGACCGATTCCACAAGCTCGTCCCATACTTTGTCAAGTTCCCTGAGATAAATCTGTCCCAGCTCGGTGAGCTCGTAATATTTCCTGGGTGGACCCTGCGGCGACTCCTGCCAGCGGTAGCTGAGGAGCCCTGCGTTCTTCTGCCTTGTCAGCAGGGGGTAGAGTGTTCCTTCAACGACTATCACCCGGGCTTTCTTGAGCTCATTGATGATGTCAACGGCGTAGCAGGAATTCCTTGACAGCACTGCCAGGATGCAGTACTCGAGAATCCCCTTGCGCATTTGTGCTCTTATGTTGTCCGTATTCATGGCTTGTTCTTTATTGTCTGCTTTTTATGCCTTCGGCGAAGGTCAGAGATTCATCTTTTCCTTTACGGTGTTGAACTCCTGCCTCACAGAATCCGTTATGTTTTCAATGGTGACCGGATCACCCCGCATCTCCAGCTTCTGTGCGGTGGTTTTTGCCTCCGGAAGCACTATCCACAGAATGAGATAGAGCAACAGGCTGAAGCCACCTGCAAATATCAGCGCCGTAAAGATGATCCTCATTATATACGGTTGCCAGTCGAGGTATGCCGAGATGCCGGCACATACCCCTCCGATGATCCGCCTGTCAGGATCACGGTACATCCTGCGTTGTGACCTGGGCGGCACTTCGCCGGCAGAATCAACCCCGCTTATATCTTCAGGAGATCCAAGTATGGCCATCACCTCCTCCACGTCCTTCAAGGTAATGACCTGCTTGTAGCTGCTGAGCTTTCCCCTGAACAGCTCCGATATCCTTCCCTCGATATCGGACATTATCTCAGCAGCCCCCGGCTCACCCGAAAATTCCTTTTCCAGGCTCTTTATGTACTGCCGGAGCCGCTCGTAGGCGTCATCGTCGAGGTAGAATGCGTACCCCCCGAGATTGATGTTGACAGTCATTTTCATCGTTTCTATTATAAGGTACCTGTTAATACAAATTAATATTGCATTGCAAATATATGAATTTAAAATAATACTATGCAATACATAGAAGTAAAAATTTAAGATATTTTTTGAAGGGATTTCAGACTTATCACCCGGGCAAATGGCAAAATAGGGGATGAATGACTAACTTTATAGAAAAAAGCAAGAGTATGAAAGTGTACAACTGGGGAATCCTGGGCACCGGCAACATTGCCCACAAATTTGCGAGGGCGCTGATGCTGCTTGCCAACGCTAATCTTTATGCTGTTGGTTCGCGTGATGCCGGCAGGGCAGAGAAGTTTGCCGGTGAGTTTGGGTTCAGCAGACATTTCGGGAGTTATGAAGAGATGCTGGCCGATCCCGGCATTGATGTGGTTTACATCTCCTCGCCGCATACCATGCATATGGAGCATACGCTCATGGCTCTCCGCAACGGCAAGCATGTCATCTGTGAAAAGCCGATGTCAATAACGGCAGAAGAGGTATCACTAATGGCTGATGAAGCGAAGAGGAATGATCTTTTCCTGATGGAGGCATTATGGCCTCCGTTCCAGCCATCGTACCTGAAGGCAGATGAGATACTGCGTAGCGGGAAGATGGGAAAGCTGTTGCATATCCGGGGTAAGTTTGCCTTTGCTGTTCCGTATGATCCGGAACTGCGCACCTACAATCTGGCACTTGGCGGTGGTGCACTGCTTGACATAGGCATCTACCCGGTGATGGATATCCTGAGATATCTGGGTGAGCCTGAGAACATAGTTGCTACTTCTGTCCTTGCCCCCACCGGCGCTGACCAGAGTACTGCCATGATCTTCAAATTCAGTGATGGCCGCATGGCTGATGCTTACTGCTCATTTACAAACATGGGGGGTGTTTCAACAGAATTCTACTGTGAGAAGGGCAATCTCATCCTTACCCGGGGACGTGACCGGAACCAGCATCTGATAATAGAGGTGCAGGGTGATGTTGATGACCGTATTTTCACCCCTCCCGCCCAGGGATATCAGTACGAGGCTGCCGAAGTGATGAACTGTCTTGACAGGGGTCTGACCGAAAGCCCCGTCGTCCCCCTCTCCTTTAGCCTCCTGCTGGCCAGCATCCTTGATGAGGTGCGCCGGAAGGCAGGCATAATATATCCGGGACGTGACCGTTAGTGCAACCATCTGCTGAACGGTATGACGAAAGACTCATCTGCCGGCGAAAGGAAGCGCCTGCTGCTCAGCATGCTTATTCCTTTCATGCTGGTCTTCTTCATGTGGCTGATGAGGGGGGCCTCACTGCTGTTCGGCAACGAGTTTTATTTTCTTGGCATCTATCCCGGCAGGGTCTCTTCTCTCACCGGCATCATCACCTCTCCGTTTGTTCATTCCGGAATCAGGCATCTGGTCAATAACTCCCTTCCTCTTTTTATCCTTGGCACGGCGCTGTTTTACTTCTACTCGCAGGTCTCATTCAGGGTACTGCTGTGGATCACGCTTCTCACCGGCCTTGCCGTGTGGATTACAGGCCGTCCGGCCTGGCATATCGGGGCAAGCGGCATCGTTTACGGTCTGGCTGCGTTTCTATTTGTCAGTGGTATTATTCGCAGACATATCCCGCTGATGGGTCTGTCACTCCTTGTTGTCTTTCTCTACGGCAGCATGGTCTGGGGAATATTTCCCGGATTTGGGATGGATATTTCATGGGAATCGCATATGCTCGGTGCGGGAGCCGGAGTGATACTTGCAATATGGTATCGTCATGAAGGACCCCAGAAGCCGGTGCCATTCTATGAACGTGAGGAGGAGAATGAGACCGGGGAAGATTCCGGAGAAGTAGCCGCGGTTGATCCTGTGACCGGGGCCGGCTCCGCAGCCGTAACTGATTCTGTGACCGAAGCTGGATTCAAAACCATAACCCGCGCAGGACCAGCGCCTGAATCCAGGTCTAAATAAAACAGGCCCGGGCCCGGGGTTTAATAAAATGAGATTTAGCCTGCGAATCAAGGAAATTAATTGTTAATTTTAACGCCACTTAACCCAACCTAAAGGCCCGGTAATGTATGTCAGAACTGGAACTCCGGCATTTGATGAGCTTATTCCGAGAATAAGCAGGTTTTTGGAACAGAATCTCCTCGAACTGAACATTGATGGTGAGAAGATAAGAGGTTACAGGTCGCCTGAAGCCCGTTCCATATGGATCAGGCATTACTCTGACATGATGCGCGCTCTGCGCTATACCGAGGCTGACCTGATCAGCGTGGTAAGACACTTTGCTGATAACCAGTCGCGCAACGGCAGAATCTTTGATTACTTTACCGCATTTCCCGAAAAAAGGCCTTACGAGCGGGAGAACTGGATCAAATATGTCCGGATTCCCGTAGCCGCTGACACGGAGTTCAGGTTTATCAAGGCTGCATGGCTGGCATGGCAGGCAACAGGCGATGACGCCTTCATCCGCAACCTGATGCCCACATTTGAGAGAGCGCTTGCCTATGTTATGGAGGAGTGCTATTTCGACAAGGAGAAATACCTTTTCAGGAGGCCATATACCATTGATACATGGGGTTTTGCATACACGGCAGGGCGCCATGACTGGCTTCAGTACCAGATAGATGATAACACTTTCTGGGGATATTTCCACGGTGACAACAGCGGGTACTATGAGGTATTCCACTTCATGTCATACTGGTACAACCTGTTTGGCGACAAGGTTCGCTCGGCACTCTGGCGTGACCGCGCTATGCGGCTTCGCAAGAGCCTGAACACCCATTGTTTCAACGGATCATTCTATACTCATTTCGTAAAGCAGTCCGCGGTGACAATTGAGGGAGTTGACGAGGTCAGCCAGCTCAGCCTGAGCAATCCCGCCGCTATCAACAGGGGCGCTGCCTCACCGCGCATAGCCACGGCAATCATAAATGAGTACATGAAAAGGCGTAAAGCCACAACCGCCTTTGCCGAGTGGTTTTCCATTGACCCGCCTTTCCCCTCAGGGATTTTCGGTGACCAAAAGTTCTCAAAAGGAGCTTACTGTAATGGTGGCATCATGCCACTTGCCGGGGGAGAACTGGCCAGGGCTGCGCTTGAATACGGATTTGAACAGTATGGCATTGACATACTGACGCGCTATTATGATCTCATTTCACGCAACGGCGAAACCTATCTCTGGTACTTCCCTGACGGGAAGCCCTCAACGGTGGAGGCCAGCACCTCACCTGATGCAGAACCGACCGATGGATGGGGATCTTCAGCCATGCTCTATGCCCTGGTGGAAGGTCTGGCCGGCGTACAGGACAAGGACAAGCTCTTCAGGAGGGTCCGCCTGTGCCCCAAGTGGTTATCGGCAGGAGTGGAGAAGGCAGAGGTGAAGATTGACTATAAGAGTTCGGGGGCTTATGTCAGGTATGATTACATCCATACCCATGATCAACTGACCATAAACCTTTCAGGGAGCTATGCTTACATTCAGCTCTCTCTTCCCGTTCCTGAAAACTATACCGTAGGTGACCTGATGATCGGAGGGAAGAAGAAAAAGTACATCATGGCATCATTCAACCAGGGCAATTACCTGATTGCCGATGCCGATATAAAAGGTGATTGCGAAATCATCCTCGATCTCCGGAAAAGGAATTGACCCTAAAAGTGTGAAATATGGACCCCGGACAGGTAGCTATAATAACAGGAGCCAGCAGGGGGATAGGCAGGGCCATCACTCTGGCCCTGGCTTTGGAGGGTTATGACGTGGCGGCCATCGCGCGTACCTCTGACAGCGAAGGTATGCTCTCCCTGCAGCAAGAGGTTGAGGCGCTCGGCGCACAATTCTTTCCCATAGGGCTCGACGTGGCTAATACCAACCTCCATGATGAAGTCATACTGAGCATCCTTGACCGTTATGGCAGAATCGACCTCCTCATCAACAATGCGGGCATAGCGCCCATTGAACGCAAAGACCTCCTTGACCTAGATGAGGAGACCTATGACCGCGTGCTCAGTGTCAATCTGCGTGGTCCGGTATTCCTGGCAAGAAGGGTGGCAAGGGAAATGATATGGCTCAGGGAGAAGATCAAAGATTACCGGCCAGCTATAATGTTCGTGACATCATTCCTTGGCAATACCTCATTCACCCATGGGGTTGATGTCTGCATCTCAAAAGCAGGTCTGAGCATGGCAGCGCTTGTCTTCGCCGACAGGCTCAGCGAGGAGGGGATTAATGTCTATGAGATCAGGCCAGGACTGATAAAGACCGAGCTTAGCACACGGAGCAAATACAAATTCGACCGGCTTATCACCGAGGGGCTCATACCCCAGAAAAGATGGGGTACGCCGGAAGACGTTGCAAAAGCTGTGGCATCACTTGCACGGGGCGACTGGGCATTCTCTACCGGTACCATATTCGAGGTAAGCGGCGGAATGAACATCAAGAGTATTTAATAATCAACGATTTGCCGCATCAGGGTTTTGCCATTTCACAGTATCATTCAACTTTTGTTGAGCAAAACCTGCTTCTCAGTGGCTTAACCTGAAAGAGGCTATTTTATCCATGGCAGATTTTGCCATTGTGCTTCTGTCGTTACAGTAGAAGCTTGTGGCTTATGCAGCGAGATATTGAACACAGCCAACATTAGTTATCATCCAAGCAGTTCACGGTATAACTCATAGGTTTTCGCGATGGTTTCGTCGTGATGAAAATCCTTCATGATGGTCTCCCTTGCCTTTTCCCCTGTGGCGGCCAGGGAGTCCCTGTTTTTCCAGCAGGCGGTGATGGCTTTGGCCAGTTCGGCAGCCGAGCCTCCCGGCACCACGAAGCCGTTATCGCCCCTGGCGAAAAGCTCTTTTGCCCCTCCGCCGTCAGTCACTATCACCGGCTTGCCAAGGCACATCGCCTCTGAGATTGCTCTTCCCAGCCCTTCGCTGAGCGATGGCTGCACATAAAGGTCACACGCCGCCATCCATGCAGGCGGATTATTCAGGTGTCCCTTGTGGATGAACCGCTCAGGTACTCCGCTCTCCGCCGCGAGCCTGAGGGTGTCAGGTGAATCGGTTCCGTCGCCTATCAGTATGATCCTGAATGGCATCTCTTCAGGGAGCAGCCCGGCCGCTTCGGTAAGATACCTGATACCTTTTACTCTCCGCAATATCCCGACGCTGCAGATCAGGAATTCATCATCACGTACCCCGATCTCACTTCGTGTAACAGGTATGAGGTCCTTGAACCATTCCGGGTTATATCCGCGGTAGATGCGCTCAGTCCTGTTCCTCCGCCACGGCGGGAGCTGTTTTTTTGCGTGGGCTTCCACCGCATCACTGGCACAGATGAGCCTGTCGATGCGCGGGCTCAGGAATGTCAGCCATGCCGACGGGTCATGCCAGTGAAGGCTTAGCGAGCCGTAGTATCCAATGATTTTTACTTTTCTTCCCCTGGCAGCCATAATGGCGTTGGTCATGGCCTTGCCGAAGGTCACATGGATCAGCTCTGTTTTTTCTTTGTCAATGATGCTGCGCAGCCGGGTGATGACAGAGCGGCTGATTTTTTTATCAAAAATGATATACTCAACCTTTACACCTTCCTCTTCCAGCTCTTGCGTTTCGGGTACTCGCCTCTGGGTAACCACAGTTATGTCAACACCCCTGGCACGCAGGCCACGGATCAGCATCCTGTCGGTTAACGTGGTGAACGGCGAGAGCGAGATGTCACTTATGAAGAGGACCCTGTATGCCATTCATTGGTGTGTGCTTCAGTAGTTAAGTGTTTCGGCATTAGCCATCTCAATGAAAGAGAGATAGATGAGTTTCGCCACATCCTCCATGATTTCCGGGGTTACTGCCGTTTCATCATCGCCCGGCAGGTGATAGTAAACCGGTTTCACCCCATCGGTGGTTGAGAGGTTCATGGTTCTGAAACCGTCAGCAAGGAATACCAGTCCGTCGCTTCGCGGCCTGCCGTAAAACACTCCCCGCGAGATGGATGTTCTCATAGGCCTGTGAATGTATTTTTCATTGGCATTTTTAAAGTACTCCAGTAGGCCCTGGCATGATTCTGAGGCGCTTGCAGCCAGTCCGGTGCCGTTGCCCACCATGTCAAGGTTTATGTATGTGACGGTTTTTTCCTTGGGGAAAACGGGGTTTTTAGTGTAGTGCTTGCTGCCCAGCAGACCTACCTCTTCACCACCAATCAGGAGGAAGAGCACTGTGCGCTTCATTTTTATCCCTGACTCCGCCAGTGCTTTGGCGGCAGCCATAATGTCAATCACCCCGCTGGCATTGTCAAGCCCTCCGGCAACCAGCAGTCCGCCTCCATTGCCAACCGCATCAAGATGCCCTCCGATGATTATCACCTCGTCTTTCAGGATGGGATCGGTTCCTTCAATCATTCCTGCCACATTGCAGGTTTTGCCTTCCGGGTGACGGGTGGTGTTCGCCCTCATCGTCATAACCTTGCCGGTGGCAAAGGATGCCGGTTTAAATGTTTTGTCAACCTGGTCAAGAAGGGTCTTGTTGTTCTTACCGAGGCCGGCGAAGATGTCCGAGAGGGGCTCCGGGCCAATACCCGTAACAACCATGTTTTCAATGTAAGAGATGTTCGGGTTGGCGCTGTTGCCGTCGATGTAAAGCATGCCAGCAGCACCATGACGGGCGGCATTCTCAGCCTTGTAGTGGTGATAGCAGTATTTCACCCATTTTGCATACTCAGGATCACGGGTATCCTTGAAGGGAACATCGCGGTTCATCAGCACTATCTTTCCCCGGACATCCACGTTTTTATAATCGTCATAGTTCAGTTCGGGGGCTGTGGTGCCATATCCCACCCATACCACCTCTGCGGTCACCTCGCCGTTGCCTGAGTTCATGCCAGGGTAGAAGTCATACGGCGCCTTGTAGTTTTTTACTATGGTCACGCCATCCTTTTGCGTGATGTGCAGCTTCAGTTCCCCGGGCTCGTTGACCACTGTATAGGGGTGGTCAAACCACTGAAAGTAAGAGCCATTATCACCAGCGGGTTTAATGCCCCACTCTCTGAACTTACCGGCCATCCACTCTGCCGAGGCAATGTATTCGGGGGTGCCGGCCAGACGTCCGTTGTACTTCGGTGAGCAGATCTCTGCCATCCACTCGGCTATCTCTATGCTGCTGATTGAATGGAAATGCTTGAGAATAAGCTGTTCATCTGTCTGTTGTGCAGGAGCAGTGCGTGTGAAGGCAGCCAGGAGCAAGATGGCGACTGTCAGTAAGAGTGTTCGCATGTTTTTATTATGTTTAAGTTCAATGGTCAGCTAACCTGTGCAAATATATTGTTTTAAGCTTCAGATTCGTCAGACATGCTGATAAACAGGTATTGCGGATACAAAACCATCTGCCCGGAACGTTGTATATTTCAAGGATTATGATAAATATTGCAAGGTAAAATTCCTGTCAATGACTAACGAAACTCTTTCGAAACCAACCAGGCGGCTTGTGACCCGTGAATTCATTGTGCCGTTCATACTTGTTACGAGCCTCTTTTTCCTGTGGGGTGTTGCACACAGTCTTCTGGACGTGCTGAACAAACATTTTCAGGATATACTCGGCATTACCAGGGCGAGGTCAGGGCTGGTGCAGGCTGCACTCTACGGCGGTTACTTCATAATGGCCATTCCGGCCGGGCTCTTCATGAGCAGGGTGGGATACAGGAAGGGTATCATTACCGGACTGTTGCTGTATGCTGCAGGGGCTTTTCTCTTCTGGCCCGCCACATTCATCCGGACATTTGAATTTACTCTGCTATGCCTCTTTATCATTGCCTGCGGACTCACCTTCCTTGAGACTGCTGCGAATCCTTACTCGAGCGTGCTTGGACCGAAGGAAACCTCTGAGCAGCGGCTCACCCTCTCGCAGTCGTTCAACGGACTGGGATGGATTATCGGGCCGGCGCTGGGAGGGATGCTGATCCTTGGAGGCAACGGTGACGATAGCGCCAACCACTTCTCTTCCATGGCATTGCCATATATGCTGATTGGGGGTGTGGTGCTGGTTGTCGCCTTTATGTTTGTCATCACCCGGATGCCTGAGATTCATGAGGGTGAGCATGACAGTGGCGGCGACAGAGGTACTTACCGCGGGTTGATCAGGGTAAGGCATTTCAGGTATGCTGTTGTGGCGCAGTTTCTCTATGTGGCTGCGCAGACAGGCATAAACAGCTTCTTTATCAACTATGTGGTGGAGACAATGCCGGGATACTCTCCTGAGAAGGCAGCTTATCTCCTCTCACTTGGCTTTGTCTTTTTCATGTCAGGCCGGTTTGTCGGCTCACTCTTCATGAGCTGGTTCAGCCCGAGGCAGATGCTGGGGATATATGCGCTGATCAACACCGCAGCCATGGTGCTTGTGATGCTGGGTCTCGGATGGCCCTCCCTCGTTGCTCTCTACCTGAACTACTTCTGCATGTCTATCATGTTTCCTACAATTTTTGCCCTGGGGTTGAAGGATCTGGGGGCGATGACCAAGAAGGGGTCGTCAGTGCTGGTCATGACCATTGTCGGCGGCGCCATCTGCCCGGTGATAATGGGCCGGATTGCCGATGTGTCGGGAATGGCTATCGGTTTTGCGGTACCTCTTGTATGCTTCGCGTTTATCGCTTGGTACGCCTTTTGCAGGGCGAAGAGTGATAAAATAATTATAAAATAGACGCATTCGCATGTTTAGAAGTGGAACATTTTTGATCTGTTTTACGTTGCTTTTTGTTTCAGGAATATGCAGCGGACAGAAGACCTGGTGGGGTGAAATATCAGGTTTCGCCGGTGGCGGAGATAATGATATCTTCAGGTTTCAGGAGCTGGTTGGATCGGGATCGGTGACCGGGACGGGGTTCTGGACGGCAGGGGCTGACCTGCGCAGGCTGCTTGGTGATCATTTCAGCATCGGAACGGGATTGTCATATTCACATCAGTATTATTATACCAGTCCGGCGCCGGGCATAGGTGGTACGGACACACCGGGGTCTTTTGGCCTGGTGACGTTGCCGGTGATGGTGCGGGCCGACTTCCTGAAATGGTTTTTTGCCGACGCGGGCGCTCTGGTTGCAGTGCAAACAGGTTCTTCCCGGGTTGACGATATGAGCGGAGTGGGAGCAACGGTCGGAGCCGGAATCCAGTACCGGTTCAAGTCAGATATGTTCATCAGGGTCAGGGCTTATGTGGCACAGTACGGACTGCTGCATTTTTCACCTGAAGATCATCCACAGACCCTGCTTAACGGAGGGGTGACCCTGGGGGTTGGTTACAGGTTCATCCGCCTGGGCAGTTGTAACTGTCCGGACGACAGGAGTCCGGTCAGAAGATTTCGCTGAGCATTTGCTGTTTTATTCCCGGGCCACTGTGTCAACCAGCTTTCTGGCTTCCGCCCATTTCTCTTCCGGCATGCGTGCCCCCACCACCTCTATAACTTTTCCTGCCAGGATTGATCCGAATACACCGCATTTGTCGAGGCTGAATCCGTTTGAAAATCCATAGAGGAATCCTGCAGCGTAGAGGTCGCCTGCGCCGGTTGTGTCAACTGCCTTGACTTTCAGGGCTTCGACCTTGATCACCTCGTCTCCTCTCTTTATCCATGATCCTTCAGGGCCCATTTTGACAACGGCTATCTTGCATTTGCCGGCTATGGCGTCGAGCGCTTCCCTGGGATTCAGGCCGCCGGTGAATGCTCTTGCCTCCTCCTCGTTGGCGAAGACAATATCAACGTATTCTCTCACGAGCCGGTCAAATGAAGGCAGCAGTTCGGTGACCACATTAAAGCTTGCCAGGTCAAGAGCCACGCACATGCGGTTTTCTTTTGCAAGTTGAAAGGCTTTTTCGGCCAGGGGGAGGTTATAGATGAGGTAGCCTTCGATGTAAAGTATGTTGAACCCCTTGAAATAGCTGATATTGAGTTCGTCAGCTGACAGTTCGGTTGCGGCGCCGAGGTGTGTTGCGAAAGTCCGTTCGGAGTCGGGAGTGACCAGTGCCACCGCGGTTCCTGTAGGCGACTGTGATGAGCGTATCAGTACGGGAGTCAGGCCGGCGTCCACCATATCTTTTTCGTAGAAGTTGCCCATTTCGTCTCTGCCCACTTTGCCGATGAATGATGAGTTGACGCCCATTATACCGAGGCCGTACATTGTATTTCCTGCTGAGCCGCCGGAGGCGAGGGTTCTTTTCATTCCATTTATGGCCTGTTTGATCTCGCCGGAACGGTGTGCGTCGACCATTGTCATGCTTCCTTTTGGGAGGCTGAACCGTCCGAGACAGGTTTCGTCCGGGATAATTGTCATTACATCGACGAGAGCGTTACCGATACCCAGAATCTTCTTCATCAGGAAAATTTTGACAAAGATATTGCTTAATTCGTTTAAAGCGGTTAATTTTGCCACGCTTTTCGGAGCCATAGAATCTTCCTCAGTAGCTCAGTTGGTTAGAGCACCTGACTGTTAATCAGGGGGTCCCAGGTTCAAGTCCTGGCTGGGGAGCG
>WXFE01000010.1 GCA_009881065.1 Bacteroidales bacterium
TCAAGTCGAGGGGTATATATGAAACTCCCGGAGCAACCATCTTGTATGCTGCCCACAGGGACATTGAAGGTATAGCCATGGACCGCGAGGTGATGCGCCTGCGCAACATGCTTGCCCCGGTGTTTGCAGAGCTGGTTTATAACGGGTTCTGGTTCTCGCCCGAGATGGAGTTCCTGAAGGCTGCCATAGACAAGAGCCAGGAGGTGATAGATGGTGTTGTGCATATGATCCTTTACAAGGGGAACGTCATCATCGAGGGACGTGAGTCGCCTTCTTCATTATATAATAAGGAGTTGTCGAGCATGGATATCGAGGGAGGTTTCAATCAGTCTGACAGTCTCGGATTTATACGTATAAACGCAATTCGTCTGATGGCTCACAATGCCATCATGGAGGCGAACAAAAAGAAAGTGACGGAAGATGCACCTGTGGGATAAGGGAGGCACTGCGCGGGAATCGGTCATCAGCTTCACTTGTGACAGTGACAGGCTGTATGATACGAGGCTGGCGCCTTATGACATTGTGGGGTCAATGGCTCATGCAGTCATGCTTGAACGGTGCGGGCTGATAACGGCCGGTGAGAAGGAGGCTCTTCTGTCCGGCCTTGCCCGGCTCCTTGATGAGGTGTTGCAGAGCGATTTCTCAATCGGGAAGGAGTTTGAGGATATTCATTCGTGGGTGGAGATACGCCTGGGTGATATGGCAGGGGAAGGAGCGGGTGTGAATAGAGACCGCCAGGGCACCCGGGATGCCCATAGTGCGGCAGGTGAGCTTCATACGGGCAGTCCGGGCACACAGGGGGCCCGGAGTGCGGCAGGTGAGCTTCAGGCAGGCAGCCCCGGCGCGCAGGATGCCCGTAGTGCGGCAGGTGAGCTTCATGCAGTCAGCCCTGGTGCGCAGGATGTCCATAGTGCGGCAGGAAAGCTTCATACCGGCCGCTCAAGGAACGACCAGGTACTGACTGATCTTCACCTTTATATCAGGCATCACTCTTTTCTGCTGGCACATGAGCTGAAGAGCCTGGCAGTTGACTTTCTTGATCTGAGTGAGGAGCATAAATATGATCTGATGCCCGGATTCACGCATATGCAGGCAGCCATGGTTACCTCTTTCGGGCTATGGTTTGGCTCTTATGCAGAGAGTCTCTGTGATGACCTTCATATTCTGGCCGGTGCAGCTGCCCTGGCTGATGCTTCACCGCTGGGGACCGCGGCAGGGTATGGCACATCATTGCCTGTTGACCGTGAGCTGACAGCCTCACTTCTGGGTTTTCAGAGGCTGATAGTTACTTCACCCTATGCCCAGATGAGCCGGGGCCGCACTGAACGGCAGCTGACAGTGGCTATAGCCTCTGCCGCAAATACTATCGGGAGATTTGCTTCTGACGTGATCCTGTTCATGTCACCCGGTTACAGATTTGTCTCATTGAAGGATGATCTTACGACAGGCTCTTCAATCATGCCGCAGAAGAAGAATCCCGACCTGTTTGAGCTGATCAGGGCACGCTGCAACAGGCTGCAGGCTGTTCCCGGCGAAGTGGCGCTGTTAACTGCAGGATTACCTCCGGGGTACAACCGCGATTTTCAGGAACTGAAGGCTGTTCTGTTTGATGCGTTTGACGGCATAGCCGGACTGGTGCAGTCTGTGCGCGGAGCGCTGGCGGGACTGGTGGTCAGGAAGGATATACTGAGTGACAACCGCTATAACGATATCTTCTCGGTAGAGGAGGCAAACCGCATGGTCCGCGAAGGTATTCCTTTCAGGGATGCCTATCATAAGGTTGCAGGAAAGGCAGGGTCAGGCTCTTTTGCCATTCCATCCGTATCACGGTATACTCATACCGGAAGCATCGGAAACCCTGGTACGGAGTTGGTCAGAGAGCGGCTGGAGGAGCTGACGGGCCGGTTTGTTGCAGGCAATTCACCGCAGGAGCTGGCTGGCAGGATCAGGGGGTGGAGTGGGAATGCCTGACTGCAGCTCTGAATAGCCAGCGGCTTACTGACTGATGTTTCTTACCTTGCACTCTTTAGCGCTGATTCTATCTGTTCAAGGGCGCGCATAACCGTTGCCCCCGGGCAGGCCAGGTTCATGCGCATGAATCCTTCGCCCCCCGGGCCGAAGCGCGATCCTTCATTCATGCCCACGCCGGCGCTTTCAACAAAGAAGCGGTTCAGCTCCTGCCCGTTCATGCCCATGGCCCGGCAATCAAGCCATATCATATAGGTGGCTTCCGGTCGCACCGGCCTGATAACAGGCATACGTTCACGGCAGAAGGAGACAACCAGGTCAACATTCTCCCCAACATACCGCATCAGCTGTTCAAGCCACTCACGGCCATGTGTATAGGCCGCTTCAGAGGCAACGTTGCCGAATATGTTACCAAGGTGAATGTGAAGTCCTGTCAGCGTTTTCCGGAATTTTTCCATCAGTACCGGATCGGAAATGATCATCGAGGAGGTCGACAGTCCCGCCAGGTTGAACGTTTTGCTTGGCGCCATACAGGTTACTGTCACTGCAGCCGCCTTCTCCGAGACCGATGCCAGCGGCACATGCTTCATACCCGGCAACAACAGGTCTGAATGAATCTCGTCTGAAAGAATGATAATTCCATTTTCATGGCATATCTCTGCCAGCTCGTTAAGCTCATCCCTGCTCCACACTCTTCCGACAGGGTTGTGCGGATTAGAGAGGATAAGCATGCGTGTTGCCGGGGTGATTATCCTGCGGAGGCCCTCAAAGTCCATCTGATATCCCTTCTCCGTCTCAAGAAGCTGATTGAACACCAGGCGGCGCCCGTGATCATTTGCCGCTCCGTAGAAGGGCGGATAGACCGGTGGCTGAATGATTATCTCATCGTTGGGGGAGGTGTATGCAAGCGTGCAGACGTTGAGAGCCGGCACAACCCCGGGGCTGAACTCGATCCACTCCTGCCTGATATCCCATCCGTGCAGTGTTGAAACCCAGTTCATGAATGCTTTGAAATAACTGTCCGGCCTGTATGAGTATCCGAGTATTTCATGGTTCAGCCTTTCGCGGAGCGCCTCAATAATAAAAGGAGGTGTCCTGAAGTCCATATCGGCTATCCACATCGGGATCACGTCGGCTTTGCCGAAGACCTCCTCACGCTTGTCCCACTTGAGACAGTTGGTGTTTACCCGGTCTGGCGCCTCTTCAAAGTTGTATTTCATGAGACTATAAATGCTACGGGATGCAAAGTTAACAGAAAATGATAATGAACTACCGGCCTGATGCCGCTGTTCAGGATGGATGAACACCGGGTTTGCATTGACCCTGAATAATTCTGAGATATTATTCCGGCCATAAACTTAAAAAGTCTAATTTTGCGTAGCCAAAACACAAGTATTAAATATCAGTCATATGAAAAAGAGTTTCACGAAATTACTGGTCGCTGTATTGATCCTGACAGTTGCCGGTGTATCCGCCTGCAAGAACAGGGGTGAATCAAGGAAACAGAAGGAGATCAACGCCGTTGAACTCGGAGACCTGGAACAGAAGATAGAAGAGAATGTTTATCCGCTTCCCACATCGGCAGAGGTAATCAAGAGGCTTACCGACATGGACCTCGGTTACATTCTCGGTGCTATCAATCCTCCTGCAAATGCCCGCAACTATGTTGAGAGTTACAATCGCTCGGTCAACCTCGGCGTCTATGGCGCTGACCTCAGCTATGTAACGTTGTATAACATGCAGCAGGAAGTGATTGATTATCTGGCGGCCATCCGCACGCTGGCCTTAGAACAAAACCTGTCGAAGATATATGATGAATCTCTCTATGACAGGATCAAGGCCAGTTTTGATGATCGTGACACGCTTGTGACAATCCTTACTGATGCCTTTGACCGTACCTATTCATATATGCTTGATGCCGGTCAGGCCAACCTCTCGGTTCTCATGCTGGGCGGCGCGTGGGTAGAGGGTATTTATCTTACCCTGTTAGTCTCCGAATCAGGTGCCCATGTGTCAGGCTTTGAGACAGCCCTGCTGAGCCAGAGAAAGGCGTTTGAGGAGTTTGATGAACTGGCTGCTGCGTATAACAGTGACCCTCTTGTGTCGAGGCTCCTGACCGCCCTGCAGCCCATACGTGATCTCTACGCCGGGCTGGGCGAAGGCCTTACACTGGAAGACATTGAAAGGCTGAAACAGACTGTCACCACGGTCAGAGCGGAACTGATTAAGTAATAAAAAACAGATACCTGAAGACCGCAAGTAAAAACTGCGGTCTTTTTTTGGGGTTATGAGGGAATCAGTATTACATGCGCTGATACATATTTTTGCCATTATCTCTACTGTAAACCCTTCAGGGGTTACTGCAAGGGGCAAGAAGATCCTGCGCAGTTACCTTCGGAGATATCTTAACCAGGAGCTTGAGGAGGAGTATTTCAGACTCTATGAAGACAATCTCCATTTTTATGAGCATGAGCTTAAGGCTGTGGTGGAGGGAGAACTCTCAGACGAGGACTCCCTGATCACTTTCCAGATCACCAATATCTGCAGGCAGATAAGGAAGGGGCTCTTCATTGAGGAGAGGATGATAGTCTTCCTTCAGTTGCTCGAGTTCGTCTTTGAAGACGGGACTGTCTCAGAGCAGGAGAACTCCATTATTGACATTGTTGCGCGAACCTTTAATATCTCGAAGGAAGAGCGGACCAATGCCCATGCCTTCATGCTCGGGATGAAGTTTGACAAAATCACTCCTGAAAGCCTGCTGGCAATCGAGGGCGAGAGCAACATCGGTGAGCCCTCGTCAAGGTATGTTAACTATCATGAGTGGCACCATATGGTCTCTCACGGGATGCGCGGCACCATCTACGTACTCTTCGTCCGCAGCACCGGCCATCTGCTGTTCATGTACGATGGCAGGATGCACCTGCATTTCAGGGGGCGCAACGTTGTGCCGATGAGACCATACCTCCTCGATCCCGGGGTCAATATCCGCGGGCACGGCATGGCACCACTCTATTATACCGCCATCTTCAGAAAATTCATCAGGGCCAACTTTGCTGAGGATATCCTCTTTGAAGGGCAAAACATCAAGTATCACTTCAAAGGCTCGGAAAACGGTATTCAGCCCATGAGCTTCAGCGTGAAGTCGGGCAACCTGGTAGGCATAATGGGTGGCAGCGGCGTAGGCAAAAGCACCCTGCTGAACATCCTCAACGGCAAGCTGAAACCGGAAACCGGAGCTGTATATATCAACGGCTATAATCTGCATGACAAGCCTGACGAACTTAACGGCCTCATAGGCTATGTGCCGCAGGATGACCTTCTGATTGAGGAGCTGACAGTCTACCAGAACCTCTATTACAACGCGCGTCTTACCTTCGGCGACTATGACGAGACCAGGCTCAACCAGGTTGTGGTTGAAATGCTTAAGGAACTGGATCTGTATGAATTCCGTGACCTGCTGGTGGGTGATCCGCTCAACAAGAAGATCAGCGGCGGGCAGCGGAAGAGGCTTAACATAGGACTGGAACTTATGCGTGAGCCTGCAGTTCTTTTTGCCGACGAGCCTATCTCAGGACTTGCATCGCATGACTCGGGGAATGTGATGGAGCTGCTCAAGAACCAGGCTGTAAACGGCAAGCTGGTCTTTGTGATCATTCATCAGCCGTCGTCTGACATACTTAAGATGTTTGACCGGCTCTGGGTGCTTGACAGGGGAGGATATATGATCTACGACGGTGATCCGGTAGAAGCCATCGTCTACTTCAAGACAGAGACTTCACAGGCCAATGCTGCCGAGAGCGAATGCCCCTCGTGCGGCAATGTGGAGACAGATCAGATTCTCCAGATAGTTGAAGCCAAGGTGGTTGATTCTGACGGGAGGAGAGGGCAGGAGAGACAGGTGTCACCGGTGGAGTGGTACCAGCGCTACAGGCAGAAGATGGAACCCGCCCTCTCCGGCACTCCGGAGATGAAGCCGCTGCCTGCCAGTAATTTCAAGCTTCAGAAACGGAATAAACAGGTTGCCACATTTTTCAGGAGAAACCTTGCAAGGAAGTATGCAGACAAGCAGTACATGGCCATCAACCTTATTGAGCCACCCCTGCTTGCCTTTATCCTTGCCTTCGTCTCAAAGTATCACTCTGGCAGCGTATACCTCTTCTCTGACAACAAGAGCTATCCGGTCTTCCTGTTCATGAGTGTGGTGGTCGCACTCTTCCTTGGTCTCACGGTCAGTGCGGAAGAGATTTTCAGGGACAGGAAGGTACTTGAGCGGGAAAAATATCTGAACATAAGCCGCTCAAGCTATCTCCTCTCGAAGATCACCTTCCTGTTCGGGCTGTCAGCAGTGCAGACACTGATGTATGTGCTTATAGCACAGCATATCCTCCAGGTTGAAGGGATGATGTGGCAGCAATGGCTGATAATGTTCACCACTTCATGCTTTGGCAATCTGGTGGGTCTGAATATTTCAGCCGGCATGAAGACCGTCATAAGCATATACATACTCATTCCCCTTGTGCTGGTACCCCAGCTTCTCCTCGGCGGCGCCATGATCAGGTTTGATGACCTGCACCACTCCCTGACAAAAAAGGTGTACGTCCCGGTGATAGGTGATATCATGACAACGAGGTGGGCGTATGAAGCCATGGCTGTTGAGCAGTTCAGGTCAAACAGGTATATGAAGCCGTTCTTTGAAACGGATATGATGATCAGCCGGTACGACTGGCAATCAGGTTACCTGATCAACCAGTTGAAGCGCAAGAACAATGAGGCTCTCTATGCTTCGGATAAGCCGGAGTATGAATATGCCTGCAGGAACAGTCTGGAGAAACTCAAAACCCATATCGGCGAGCTCAGCGCTGAAACAGGGCTTGATCCTGCCCGGGCCATGATGGCGCTAAACAGTGAACCGTTCACCCGCGAGGCTTCCGGCATTGTAAATGAATGCCTCGATTCTCTTCAGAAGAGGATACGCGGGAAATTCCTGGAACAGACAGCTGTTAAGGACAGTATTACGGATGCTCTTGTGGCAGCTATGGGGAGGGATGAGCTGGTTCGTCTGAAAACGGCTGTCTACAACAATGACCTTGCTGATATCGTGCTGAGCCGGACAGTGCAGAACAAATACCACGAGACTGAAGAGCGGATTATCCAGAAGTCGGATGCTGTGCTGATGGTGCCTGATTCACGCATCGGAAGGGCCCATTTCTATGCACCCTGTAAGATGCTTGGTAACCTTAGGATAGGGACACTCTGGTTCAACATGATGGTGATATGGCTCATGAACATATTTCTGTTTTTTACCCTTTATTACAATCTCCTGAAGCTGTTGCTGAACCTGATGGAGAGAATTAAAATCCCGGGCTTCGGATCAGACCGTCTGGTGCCGCCATGGGAGCTTATCAGATAGAAATCATCATGCCAGGCCCCCGGATAAGACCAAAAAAGCACCTCGGACAGCATTTCCTCAAGGATAAGCGGATTGCGGCTGCCATTGTAAACGCACTGCGTGCCGATGGCTGTGACTCAGTGCTGGAGGTGGGACCCGGGATGGGAGTGCTGACGAACCTGCTGGCGGAGAGAGAGCTTCCCGCCTTCAGGGTTGTTGAGATTGACCGGGAGTCGGTTGATTATCTGAGGCAAAATGTAACAGGGCAGGTAGAGATCATTGAGGGTGATTTCCTGGAACTTGATCTGCACCGGATGGGAAACCTGATTGCTGTTATAGGGAATTTTCCCTACAACATATCAAGCCAGATATTCTTTAAAATCCTTGATAACCGTGATCATGTCACCGAGACGGTTGGCATGGTTCAGAAGGAGGTTGCGGAGCGAATCTGCTCAGAGCCGGGGAGTCGTGTCTACGGAATACTCAGCGTGCTTCTGCGTGCATGGTATGACATTGAATACCTGTTCACCGTCAGCGAACATGTTTTTTCACCTCCTCCGAAGGTCAAGTCAGCCGTGATACGCCTGACACGCAACAACGTGGAGCGTCTCGGGTGCGATGAAAAGCTGTTTGTCAGCGTTGTAAAGCGTTGTTTCAACCAGCGGCGCAAGATGTTGCGCAACCCGGTGAAAGCGATGGTGAACAGCGGCGCCGGAGATATGCCGCTGCTCTCCCGGAGGGCTGAGCAACTATCGGTAAGCCAGTTTGTGGAGCTGACCAACTGGGTGGAAGAGAACAGGGTGTGAGTTAACCCTTGTGAGAATAAGTTCCCTCTCAACGGGGCGCCGGCAACATGTGTTGTCAGGGTGTGACTGACCCCTTGTCAGAATGAGTAGCCTATAGCCTCAACAGGGTTCATCCTCGAGGCAGATGAAGCAGGAGCAAAGCCCGCAACAATCCCTATGACAGCCGAGATAAACACTGCAAGCAGTATATTGCCCGCGGTAAGATGCATCCCCAGGGTAAAGAAATAGTTCACAAAAAGAGTTCCTATAAACACAAGTATCAGCCCGAGTATCCCGCCGGAGATTGAAAGCAGCACTGATTCGGTCAGGAATTGCTGAAGTATCCATCTCCTCTTTGCCCCGAGCGCCATCTGTATTCCTATGATGCTCGTACGTTCACGTACGGATACAAACATGATGTTTGCAATGCCGAATCCGCCTACAAGTATCGAGAATCCCCCGATGATCCATCCCGCTATGTTGATGCCTCTGAACACCGGCTTGAGGGTGCTAGTAATCTGGCTTGCCCTGTTTATCGAGAAGGTATTCTCCTTGCCTGGTCCTATGCGCCTGGCGGCGCGAAGGATCATTATCACCTCATCGGAGAGCTCCTGAACTGATACCCCCTCTTTCCCCCTTATCATGATATCAGAGTTGAGGAACGGATTACGGAAGTTGATGAAGTGACGGCTGAAGTTAAGCGGTACCAGTACTACCTGATCCATGCCGTTGTCACTTATTCCGCCCTTGCCCTCCTTCTTGAAGACTCCGATGACCTGAGCTTTGTATTTGTCAATGGTTATCTCCCTGCCTATTGGCTGAACAGTTCCGAAAAGCTGGTCAGCCACCTCATAACCGATAATTGCAACCGGTTTGCCCGATGCTGACTCTGACAGGGAGAAATAGCGGCCTCTCTCTATCTCGAATGACCTTATATTCTCAAAGTCATGCGTGGCAGCCAGAATATATGTATCACTGGCCAGGTTGCCACGGTATTTTACGGCCTCTGATGCCCCGATAGAGTAGCAAACTGCCTCAGCAGTGGAAGATCGCTTCACTATGGCTTCATAATCATCAAGTGAAGGGGGCTGCCATTTCATCATATCCCACCACTTAATGTTGGCGTCAGGGGTCCATGGCCATTTCTCAACATAAATGGTGTTGTCACCAAGGGTGGCGATGCTGTCCTTGATGCTTTTCTCCATCCAGTCGAACACCGTGAATACCGAGATGATGGATAGAATCCCGATGGTAATGCCGAAGAGAGTCAGAAATGTACGCAGTTTATTCGCCGCCACTGAACCGAAGGCGAACATAAAGCTCTCCCTGAACATTCTGAACCACATCTCCCCGTCTTTAAAATGCGATCAAAGATAATTATTTATGAAACATCAACACATCCCCGATAATTCATCAATCCAATTATTTGATAAATTTGCCAATCAAAAAAATTATCTATTTTTATCTGATTACTTCTGCCTTGGCGCCGTTAATCCAAGTTATTAATGATGAGTGACATAAAAATAAAGAGAGCCTTTATTTCGGTTTATTGTAAGGATGGCCTTGAAGCGATTGTGAAAAAACTGAGTAAACTGGGTGTTGCCATTGTTTCAACGGGCGGATCATGGGATTTCATTACTGCTCTGGGTGTGCCTGCAGTGAAGGTTGAGGATATAACAACCTATCCTTCCATCCTCGGAGGACGGGTCAAAACCCTGCATCCCGGAGTATTCGGGGGTATCCTTGCAAGGAGGGGGAATGATTCTGACATGAAGCAGGTGGCCGAATATAACATTCCGCTCTTTGATCTGGTGATTGTAGACCTCTATCCCTTCGGGGAGACTGTAGCTTCGGGCGCCTCAGACCAGGAGATAATTGAGAAGATAGATATCGGCGGTATTTCCCTGATAAGGGCCGGAGCAAAAAACTGGGCTGATGTGCTGATAATTTCATCCAGGAACCAGTATGACGGCCTGATGAAGATTCTTGATAACGGAAAGGGCGTTGTCACCTCAGATGAGAGGTACCGGTTTGCCCTGGAGGCATTTGCAATGACTTCACATTATGACTCTGCAATATTCAACTGGTTCAACAGGAACGGCGATGTCAAGGTGTTCAGCAAAAGCATAACGCAGTCGCATACCCTGAGATACGGCGAGAATCCCCACCAGAAGGGGGTTTTCTTTGGTGATCCTGACAGCTCCTTTGTTCAGCTTCATGGCAAGGAGATTTCATACAACAATCTGCTTGACATAGAGTCAGCCATCAGTCTCATTGATGAGTTTGACGATCTCTCCTGTGCCATCATCAAGCATAACAATGCATGCGGAGTGGCTTCGCGTCCGGAGCTGAAGGAGGCATGGGAGGCTGCGCTGGCCTGTGACCCGCTGTCGGCTTTCGGGGGTGTGGTCATAGTGAACCGGGAGGTTGATGAGATAGCTGCTGCAGAGATAGACAAGATATTCCTCGAGGTGGTGATAGCCCCCTCCTTCACGCCAGGTGCGGTGAAGATCCTCAGCTCAAAAAAGAACAGGATCATTCTTCAGCGGCGCAGCAGCGGAAATAACAGGGAATCATTCAGGTCGATGCTGGGAGGAGTGCTCTGGCAGGAGCGCGACAGCTCCACTGAACAGGCATCGGATATGAGACCTGTCACAACAAGGCAGCCTTCTGAAGAGGAGTACGCTGACATGGTATTTGCCAACAAGATTGTGAAGCACAGCCGGTCAAATGCAATTGTGCTGGCAAAAAGCCGGCAACTGTGTGCCAGCGGGATCGGGCAGACATCAAGGATCGATGCCCTTCGCCAGGCTGTTGCGAAGGCAAAGACTTTCGGCTTCTCACTCGAAGGCGCAGTGATGGCTTCTGACGCATTCTTCCCCTTTGCTGACTCGGTCACCACCGCACATGAGGCGGGTATTTCAGCCGTTGTTCAGCCGGGAGGTTCCGTACGTGATCAGGAATCAATCGATTATTGCAATAAAACAGGCGTTGCAATGGTTTTTACAGGTATAAGGCATTTCAAACATTAAGATAGACTAACAAGAAACAGTTTCACGGACCGATGGGATTTTTTTCTTTTCTTTCACAGGAGGTTGCTATAGACCTTGGTACAGCCAATACAAATATAATCGTCAATGACAAGCTCGTGGTTGATGAGCCATCTATTGTGGCCATTGACAGGAATACAGGCAGGCTTATAGCAATCGGTGACAGGGCCAGGCAGATGCATGGCAGGACTCATGAGAACATACGGGTAATCAGGCCGCTGCGTGATGGTGTCATTGCTGACTTCAATGCTGCCGAGCTGATGATAAGGGGCATGATCAGGATGATCAGCAGCGGGCCCAAATTCTTTTCACCGTCGCTGAAGATGGTTGTTGGTATCCCATGCGGAAGCACCGAGGTGGAGATAAGGGCTGTCCGTGACTCCTCAGAGCACGCCGGAGGAAGGGATGTCTACCTGATCTATGAGCCAATGGCTGCTGCAGTAGGTATCGGCCTTGACGTGGAAGCGCCCGAGGGATGCATGGTGGTGGATATCGGAGGCGGAACCACGGAGATAGCCGTCATAGCGCTGGGCGGCATTGTATGCAACAGGTCGATAAGGGTGGCCGGTGACGGCTTTACCTCTGACATACAGGCTTACATGCGTCACCAGCATAATATCAAGATCGGTGACAAGACTGCCGAAGATATCAAGATTGCCGTGGGAGCAGCTCTTCCTGACATTGAAGACCCGCCTGCCGACTTCGTTGTACGGGGCCCCAACCTGATGACCTCGCTACCCATAGAGATACCCGTATCATACCAGGAGATCGCCTACTGTCTTGACAAGTCTCTTACCAAAATTGAGGCATCGATCCTTCAGGTACTCGAGCAGACTCCTCCCGAACTGTACTCTGACATTGTCAACAAGGGAGTGTTCCTTGCAGGCGGCGGCGCTCTGCTGAGAGGCCTTGACAAGCGTCTCACTGACAAGATCAACATCCCCTTCAGGGTGGCGGAAGACCCGCTTCACTCTGTTGTCAGGGGCACCGGTGTGGCGCTGAAGAATGTAGAGAAATACCCGTTCCTGATGAGATAAACCCCGTTCATGAATGAGAAGCCTTCTGAACTTCCTGCTCAGGTTTAAGACCCTGATCCTTTTCCTTGTGCTGGAAGCGGTGGCTCTTGTCATGATATCAACATCACACAATTACCATCAGACCGTCTTCTACGGCCTGTCACGCAATATTTCCGGATTTGTTGCCAGGAGGGTGGAAAGTGCCACTTACTATTTCCGCCTGCGAAGTGTAAACGAAGAGCTTGTCAGGGAAAACACCCTGCTGCGGAGACGCCTTGAGGAGCTGACCGCCAGGCCGGCGGAAGGATTTACCGGAGCAGATGATTCCATCAGCGTCAATTACACATACATGAGTGCCAGGGTCATCAGCAATTCAGTCAACAAACAGAAAAACTTCATTACCCTTGACAGGGGGTCAAAGCACGGAGTAGAAGTTGGCATGGGGGTAGCCTCCCCTGCAGGAGTGGTAGGAGTGGTGGTGGGCACCTCGCCAAACTATTCGGTGGTGATGTCGCTGCTTAACATTGATTTCCGCCTCAGTACAAGTATTGCCCGCAATGACTATTTCGGATCACTGGCATGGGACGGCATAAATTACCGGTATGCAAAGCTCTCGGAGATTCCTCATCATGTGACGGTAAGTGAGGGTGATACAATTATTACAAGCGGCTATTCAGCCATCTTTCCGCCCGGTTTGATGGCCGGAACAGTTACCGGTGATCAGAAGCGGGGTGGCGACTTCGTCTCTATGAAGGTTATGCTCTCGGTAGATTTCAAGAAGCTTACCGATGTTTACGTAATAGGCAACCTGACCAGGGAGGAGTGGGAAAACCTTGAGGAGGAGGTGGTAAGATGAACAGTTTCTTGAGGTACACGGGCGCCTTTGTGCTGCTGGTAGCGCTGCAGCTCCTCATATTCAACAATATTGAGTTCAGCGGGTATGTCAACCCTTATGTGTACGTGATGTTTATCCTGATCCTGCCGGTGTCAATACCCTCATGGATACTTCTCCTGCTGGGCTTTCTTACCGGCTTTGTGATCGATATTTTTAGCGGAACCATGGGTGTTCATACCTTTGCAACCGTACTTGCCGGCTTCGTCCGCCCATGGGTGTTGTCACTCAACGTTACCGCCGAAGCTGCCGAGGATGACATGTCTCCCTCTGCCAGGCGAAGCGGACTGCGATGGTTCCTGGTTTATACCGTTACAGTGGTGCTGGTGCATCACCTGGCTCTCTTCTTTGTGGAGCTGTTCAGCTTCAGGTATTTCTTCCACACTCTGCTGAGAGTGTTGCTGAGCACTGCGGTTACCACATTCTTCATTCTGCTTTTCGACTTCATCAGGCCACACAGATGAGGATGCAGATATGAAGGACCGGTATGCACACAGGAAATACGTTATCATGGCGTTGGTGCTTATGGCGGCCATGATACTCATTGCCCGGCTTTTCTATATCCAGATAGTTGACAAGACATACCGGGTATCTGCTGCCAACAACGCACTGCGGCCTGTAACGCAATACCCGGCACGCGGGCTTATCTATGACCGGAACGGCAAACTGCTGGTATACAACCAGGCAGCCTATGACCTGCTGGTGATACCCGTCCAGACCAGCGCCTTCGATACCACAAGGTTCAACGAGATCCTTGGTATCACCATGGATGATTTCAAGACCAGGATGAAGGCTGCCATATCCTATTCGCGCCGGGCGCCTTCAGTCTTCATGAAGATGATATCTTCAGAGACATACGCCATATTGCAGGAGGAGCTTTACCTCTTCCCCGGCTTCTACGTGCAGCCCAGAACCCTCAGGAAGTATACCCGGCCGGTGGCAGCTCACCTGTTGGGCTACGTGGGCGAGGTTGACAACAAGCTGATAGCAAAGGACAAGTATTACAGGTCGGGCGACTATATAGGCGTCAGCGGTATTGAGAAATCATACGAGGAGCATCTCAGGGGCCGGAAGGGGGTCAACATATTCCTTGTTGATGTGCACAACAACATCAAGGGGTCATATGCCGATGGAAGGTATGACACGGTGGCCATCCCGGGCACCAACCTGTGGTCTACCATTGACCTTGCCCTCCAGGAGTACGGTGAACGGCTGATGCAGAACAAGACAGGCTCAATAGTTGCAATCGAACCCTCAACAGGCGAAATTCTCACTCTCGTTTCTTCTCCCTCCTATGATCCTTCACTGCTGGTTGGAAGAGTCAGGTCAGATAATTTTGCTGCCCTGCAGGCTGATACGGTAAAGCCGCTCTTTGACAGGGCCCTGATGGCCTCATATCCGCCCGGTTCCACCTTCAAGATAATGAATGGCATCATAGGCTTGCAGGAGAATGTTATCAGGCCGACTTCCCTTTTCAGTTGCAACTACGGTTACCATGCCGGATCGCTGACGGTAGGCTGTCACTCGCATGCCTCGCCCCTTAACCTTCCCCAGGCTGTGGCACAGTCGTGCAACGCCTGGTTCTGCAACGCCTTCCGCAGTATACTGGAAAACCCCTCATATGGATCAATACAGGATGCATTTGACAAGTGGCGGGAGTACCTGGTGGCTTTCGGCTTCGGGAACAAAACAGGGATAGACCTGCCAAACGAGTTGCCGGGAAACATTCCCACGAGGTCATACTATGATCGTTATTACGGTAAGGACCGCTGGAGGGCTCTCACGGTGATCTCACTGGCTATCGGTCAGGGGGAGATTGGCGCCACACCGCTGCAGATGGCCAATATGGCAGCCGTAATTGCCAACAGGGGTTCATTTTATATTCCTCATGTGATCAAGAAGATAGGTGATGACGGAACACCCTCACCCCTCTATACCCAAAAATATATTACAGGTATCTCACCGGAGAATTTTCAGCCTGTAATTGAAGGAATGGAAGGAGCCGTCAACGGAGGCCCCGGTTCTACGGCACGCGGTGCACGCCTTGACAGCATCATTATATGCGGAAAGACCGGCACGGCACAGAACCCGCACGGGAAAGACCACTCCATCTTCGTGGCCTTTGCCCCGAAGGATGACCCTGAGATTGCAATTGCAGTTTACGTTGAGAATGCAGGTTTTGGCTCCACATTTGCAGCCCCGATTGCCAGCCTGATGATAGAAAAATACCTTACAGGCAACATTAAAAGAAAATACCTGGAGACCCATGTCCTGAATATGGTAATAACACCAAGTGGAAAGGAGCAATAACATACTGGCAAGACTTGACTGGGTCACGGTGATGCTGTGGCTGGTAATGATGATCATGGGATGGCTGAATATTTATGCGGCTGTCTACAATGAACAGCATACCAGCATCTTTGACATGTCACAGCGCTACGGGAAACAGCTGATTTTCATTATCGCGGCAATTGTCCTGGCTGTTATGGTGATGGTTACTGACAATAAATTCTGGTTCTTTTTTGCATGGTTCATCTACGGTTTCTTTATCCTGATGCTCATACTGGTGCTGATTATCGGGAAGGAGATCAACGGTGCAAAAGCCTGGTTCGGAGTTGGCGCCTTCAGCATTCAGCCCTCTGAGTTTGCCAAGTTTGCCACCGGCCTGGCGCTTGCATCGTATCTTAACTCCAAACGGCAGATGCTTGGCGCCAGGGAGGTATTGGCCGCAACAGCTATCATCATTGTCCCTGTACTGCTGATTGCCCTCCAGCCTGACATGGGATCAGTGGTAACATATTTTGCATTTTTCATTGTCCTCTACCGCGAGGGGGTAAGCATATGGGTATTTATCACCGCAATACTTGCCGTGGCATTGTTCTTCCTGACCCTGATACTCGGCAACCTGCCGGTGGCCATAGGGCTGCTGGTGGCAGCGGCTATAGTCCTCCTGATTACTTCCGGATACATGATGACCCTTAAGGCAGCAGCAGTTATGGCTGTAACCGGAGGAGTGGCTTTCCTCATCGGGCATTATATTCTTGATCTTGACACGGTGCTTATCATTGTTCTTGCAGTGATCCTTGCAGGAATGGTGTACGCCTGGTTCATTTACCGGCTGAAGCTGGTAAACCAGGCAATCATATACGCTTTCCTGCTGGGTGGATTGCTCTACCTTTTTACCGTAGACTATGCATTTCATACGGCGCTGAAGCCCCACCAGCAGACCAGGATCAATATCATGCTGGGCATGGAAGATGACCCCTTCGGGGAAGGATACAACCTTAACCAGTCACTCATCTCAATCGGCTCCGGCGGATTCACCGGGAAAGGCTATCTCAACGGTACCCAGACGAAGTTCAAGTTCGTTCCTGAACAGAGCACTGACTTCATCTTCTGTACTGTAGGAGAAGAGTGGGGGTTTATCGGTTCCATGGTTGTGATAGGGCTGTTTGTCTGGCTGCTTCTCAGGCTGATGATGATGGCTGAGCGACAGAGGACAACCTTTGTGCGCGCTTATGGTTATGGAGTATTCGCGCTTTTCCTGGTCCACTTCTTTGTCAATATCGGGATGACCATCGGGGTAATGCCCGTGATAGGCATACCCCTTCCATTCTTCAGTTACGGGGGGAGTTCGCTCTGGGGATTCACCATGCTTCTGTTCATCTTCCTGAGGCTTGACGCAGGACGAACCGAGTACCTGGGCTGATCAGGGCTGATCAGAAGGGCATGCTGATTTCCGGCGAAAGATCTATCCCGAACTCTGATTCAACATAGCTGATCAGTTGCGGAAAAAACTCCATGAAATCTTCCTCAATGGAGTAATACTGTTTATTCCAGACCCTCATTGCCCAGCGCGTCTCCTTTGGCAGCGAGGTAAAGCTGCTGAGCGTTTTCAGCACCCTGCGTATTCCCCTGCGGGTCTGGTATGTCTCAAGCCAGTTGTCAATAATGAAGAATGGCATCTTTTCACGTACTGACTCGGGCAGGATCTCATAATTGTTTACCATGGCCCTGTAGAAGTTATAGGTTACGCTCTCAAGAGGTCTCCTGGAAAAGAGGTCCCATTCCTTTGTAAGATAATGATCATAAAGAATGTCAATAACCACACCAGCATACTTGCGGTAACGCCCTGTGAAGTGCAGCTTGCTCCGGTGAACCACCGGATGCCTGTCAGTAAAGGCATCGATATGGCGGTGAATGATGATTCCCTTGCGTATTCCCTCAGGGTACTTCAGGTAATCATGGCCCTTCACATAGTCGCCTATGTAATTGCCGATGATTATGTTATCAGAGTCGCCTGAGAGGTATATGTGCGCCAGGACATTCATCCGCCAAAAGTTAGTGCAAAGATTCTGCCAATATGTTTGGGTTTAAAATATTAAGAAGCGAATTAATCAACAAACCCGACTGACTTATTAACTTGCATAATATCAAAATATTATAAGTCTCAGAAAGATTGGATGAAACTGATTATTATCACTTCCGATTTCAGTTACAAATTATAAATTTGCGGGATACTCCAATTGACTTATACAATTATTATTTAAAAAAATCAATAACTAACTAGGAGGTTATATGTTAAAAAGGAATGTTATTATTATTGGTGCCGCGGGCAGGGATTTTCACAATTTCAATGTCTTTTTCCGTGACAATGAGCTTTACAATGTGGTAGCCTTTACAGCTGCCCAGATACCCGATATTGATGGCAGGAAATATCCGGCTGCACTGGCGGGAAAACTCTATCCTGACGGTATTCCCATCTATTCTGAAAATGACCTTCCTCGTTTGATCAGTGAACTCAGGGTTACTGACTGTGTCTTCGCATACAGTGATGTCCCCTATCAGAGGGTAATGGCTCTGAGTGCCATTATTAACGCTGCCGGAGCCAACTTCATGCTGCTTGGCTGGAAAGAAACCATGTTGACAAGCACCAAACCGGTGATTGCAGTCGGTGCAGTCAGAACCGGGGGTGGAAAGAGCGAAACATCACGCAGAATAGTGGATGAACTGAAAAGACATGGTCTGAAGGTAATAGCCATCAGGCATCCGATGCCTTATGGTGATCTGGTGAAACAGGCAGTGCAGCGTTTTGAGACGATAGATGATCTCCATAAGCATGAATGCACCATTGAGGAGATGGAGGAGTATGAACCACATGTTGTCCGTGATACCATAATCTACTCCGGCAATGACTATGAACCCATTCTGAGGAAGGCGGAAAGTGATCCGGCAGGATGTGATGTAATCTTATGGGATGGTGGAAATAATGATTTTCCATTCATTAAGCCTGACCTGATGATAACACTTGTTGATCCGCAGAGGGCAGGCCATGAGCTGACTTATTATCCGGGTGAGATAACCCTCAGGCTTGCTGATGTGGTTATTGTGAATAAAATAGAAAGCGCTGATCTGAATGACCTGTTTGAGGTAAGAAAAAACGTGGCAAAATTGAATCCGGATGCTGTTATCGTTGATGCATGTTCACCCACAGTGGTGCAGGACCCCGGGTTAATACGCGGTAAAAGGGTACTGGTCATAGAGGAAGGACCTACAGTGACACACGGAGAGGTCAAATACAGTTATGGTTGTTTTACTGCAATGAAATATGGTGCAGCCGAACTGGTAGATCCCAAGCCCTATGCCGTCGGTAAACTGAAGGACACCTTTGATGACTACCCGAATCTGGGCCCGGTCTTGCCCTCAATGGGTTACAGTAACCAGCAGATGAAAGACCTCAGTGAGACAATCAAGAATACACCCTGTGACCTGGTTTTGATTGCCACGCCGATAGACCTGAAAAGGGTGATAAAAATTGACAAACCGACTCTTCATGTCAGTTATGACCTCCAGGAGATAGGCCACCCTGATCTTGGTGATGTAATTGACGAGTTTGTAAAGAAGCACAAGCTGGCCTGACAAGGCAACAGAGAGTTGAGGGATCACCGCAGACTATTCAGCATTGTTGGATGTATGCGATAATGACACTATTCCACACAGGTGATTACTGATTGTAACCCTGCCATGGAATCAATATCTTTGTCTTGACCTAAAACATAAGGCGATGAAACAGACGATCTCCATCAACATAAAGGGAATCAGTTCTTTTGCTGATAGTTCTGCGCTGAATTCGATCCGTGCCAGAGCCATTGCAAACCTTAAGACGCTGCGTGAGGGAACCGGCCGCGGCAGTGAGTTTACCGGCTGGCTGCGTCTGCCTGACAGGGCTGTCAGTGAGACTACGGCAGTCAGAGCATGTGCAGCGCGGCTCCGTGCCCAGGCTCCCGTGACAGTGGTTGTCGGCATAGGTGGCTCATACCTTGGTTCCAGGGCTCTCATCGAGGCTCTGAATGACCCCTTCGCTCCGAAGGAGCATACGCTTCTCTTTGCAGGCCATACCCTCAGCGAAGACTACCATGCAGCCCTGCTCAGATTCCTTGACGGCACTGAATATAATATAGTTGTCATCTCCAAGAGCGGCACTACCACCGAGCCGGCCATAGCTTTCCGGGTACTGCGTGACCACATGAGGAACAAGCTGGGCACGGCTGCCATGAAGTCACATATTGTTGCCATCACCGATGCCCGGCGTGGAGCATTGCATGATCTGGCCGTGAGCGAGGGTTATGAGACCTTTGTTATTCCTGATGACGTGGGCGGCCGCTATTCGGTGCTCACCCCGGCAGGTATGCTGCCCCTGGCGCTGGCAGGGTATCACATTGATGCTTTTGCACGTGGCATGCTTGACATGGCCCTCTCTGTCAGGGAGGGGAATGACAACCCTGAGAATATTGCCGTCACCTATGCGGCAGCCCGTAACGCACTGTATGGCAGGGGGTACTCAACCGAGATACTTGTCAGTTATGAGCCTTCGCTTGTTTTCCTGGCCGAATGGTGGAAGCAACTCTACGGCGAGAGTGAGGGCAAGGAGGGCAAGGGCATCTTCCCGGCATCGGTGTCATTCACAACGGACCTTCACTCGATGGGGCAGTATATCCAGCAGGGCGAACGCAAACTGTTCGAGACGGTGATCCATGTTGCAGATTCATATCACAGGCTGGTTGTGCCCGGCGCCACTGACAACTCTGACGGCATCGGCTTCATTGCCGGCAAAAGGATGACCGAGGTAAACCACAAGGCTGAGGACGGCACACGCATTGCGCATATTGACGGCGGTGTACCAGTGATAGTTGTCAGCATGGAACGCATTGATGAATACAACCTGGGCCAGCTGATGTACTTTTTTGAACTGGCCTGCGCCATCAGCGGTTATATTCTGGGCGTCAATCCCTTTGACCAGCCGGGTGTGGAGTCATACAAGAAGAATATGTTTGCCCTTCTGGGCAAACCCGGCTTCGAGAGTGAGCGCGCCAGGCTGGAGCAGGATTTGCGGGATAAAGAATAGTTCAGTATGTGATTACACCTGCTTCTGCGCCTCAGACTGCTGACCGGCTGCCTCCGGTTTCATCTGCGGGAAGAAGAGCACATCCTGTATAGAGGGCTGGTTAGTCATGAACATGGTGAGCCTGTCAATGCCCATACCCATTCCCGAGGTGGGAGGCATGGCATATTCCAGAGCCCTGACGAAGTCCATGTCGATGAACATCGCCTCGTCATCACCCTTTTCAGAGAGACGAAGCTGATCCTGAAACCTCTCGAGCTGGTCAATGGGGTCATTCAGCTCGGAGTAGGCATTTGCCAGTTCCTTGCCGTTGACAATCAGCTCGAAACGCTCAGTTACACCATCCTTGCTGCGGTGTTTCTTTGCCAGGGGTGAGGTCTCCTGCGGGTAGTCAATGATGAAGGTGGGCTGGATGAAGTGATGTTCGCACTTCTCTTCGAAGATATGGTCAATCAGCTTGCCCTTTCCCATCGTGGGGGTGTGACCTATCTCCATCCTGTCGCACTCCCGGCGCAGGTCATCCTCCGTCATGTCCGTTATATCAATGCCGGCATACTCTTTTATGGCATCGGTCATGGCAATGCGCCTGTAGGGAGCCTTGTAGTCTATAACATGTTCACCCAGGGGCACCTTCGTTGTTCCATGGAGGTCCATGGCCACCTTCTCCAGTATCTTTTCGGTGAACTCCATCATCCAGATGTAGTCTTTATAGGCCACATAGATCTCCATCACCGTAAACTCAGGGTTATGGGTGCGGTCCATTCCCTCGTTGCGGAAGTCTTTTGCAAACTCGTAGACTCCGTCATAGCCGCCTACTATGAGGCGCTTCAGGTAAAGCTCATCCGCTATGCGGAGGTAGAGAGGTATGTTGAGGGCATTATGGTGAGTCACGAATGGTCTTGCTGCGGCACCGCCGGGGATAGGCTGAAGCACGGGAGTCTCCACCTCGAGGTAGCCACAGGAGTCAAAGAGCTCACGCATAGACTTGATTATCTGCGTGCGCTTGCGGAAAACCTCGCGCACTTCGGGATTGATGATCAGGTCAACGTAACGCTGGCGGTAGCGCATCTCCTGATCAGTCACCGCATCGTACAGCACCCCGTCCTTCTCCTTCACTATGGGCAGAGGGCGGAGCGACTTGCTGAGCAGTGTCAGCTCCTTCACATGAACGGTGATTTCGCCCATCTGGGTACGGAATGCAAAACCCTTCACTCCGATGATGTCACCAATATCCAGAAGCTTTTTAAACAGGGTATTGTACATTGTTTTATCCTCGCCCGGGCAGAGGTCATCACGGCGCAGATAGATCTGTATGCGGCCCGATGAGTCCATCAGCTCGGCGAATGAGGCGTTGCCCATGATACGGCGGCTCATGATCCGGCCTGCCAGGCATACATCCGGGAATTTATTCTCAGTGTCACTGAATCCTGCCAGTATCTCTGCAGCTGAGGTGTTGACCGGATACATTGCAGCAGGATAAGGGTCTATCCCAAGTTTGCGTATCTCTTCAAGTGACTGCCTGCGAACCAGTTCCTGCTCACTCAAATGTGGTGTGCTCATGCTGTAAAAAATTTATGCAAAGGTAGCACTTGAGAGGCAAAAGGCAATAGCGGAAATTCGCTGTAGGGGATAAAACAATGCAAATATATGCCTGTGTCTCTCACCAGCAGTATCGTACTCCGATACTGGCGCTGACTGATGAAACTGCCTTGATTATGCCCATGGCGCTTACCCCGAAGTTCACCTGCCAGTTTTCTCCGGTACGCACATTGGCCCTGCAACCTGCGATACCCCCGAAGAAGGTTCCTTCCACTACTCTGTTGACATATACTATATCTGTCATCCTTCCAATGTAACCAGGACTTTCAGGCATCTCATAGTGGTTCAGGTCAAACACATTTGACTGCCATGTTATTACCGGTCCGGCAAAAAGTTCCAGTG
>WXFE01000011.1 GCA_009881065.1 Bacteroidales bacterium
TCACCTCTATCCGTTATCACACACGGAGGAGAGCAAAACAGTGCCATCAGATTCACAGACGTGATCGCGCACATATGTGATCACGCATAGTGGAGAGCAGGAGCAAGCCATCAGATTCATTGCCGTGCTCAAGCACAGACGTAATTACGCACAGTAAAGAGCCAGGTAAAGCCATCAGAGTAATTTTAATACGTATCTCGCTGTCATTATGCTATTTATACAAGCCTGGCCACTTGCTCCTCCATCTTTCCTTTCTGTTCCGGGCAGACCGCAAATAAAAAAATACTTCGTTATCTTAATTTAGACGTATCACATTTATATGCCTGATTTTGTTTGCATTAAAGTTTAGAAAACAGGTAAAGAGAACCTGTTTTATCAATATAATAAGATATTAAGGTATTGTTATCCGAAATAACTGTTTAACTTTGCACCAACAAATAAAAACCACAGAGATGACTTCACAGGAATTTACATCAGGCATAATAGATCTGAAAGGCAATTTTCACAAGTATGCCCTCAGTCTCACCCTTGACCGCGACAATGCACTTGACCTGGTTCAGGACACATACCTGAAGGCAATACAGAACCAGAATAAATTCGTTGATGACACGAACCTCAAGGCCTGGGCCTTCACGATAATGAAAAACACCTTCATCAACAATTACCGTCGCAAGATGAGGGAAAACACTATGATGGACGGCACGCAGGAGCTTTACTATCTCAATCTCCCCTCTGACAAGGGAAGCATTTCACCGGAGTCGGCTTATGCAGGCAATGAGATTGAGAAGGCCATTGACGCGCTTCATGAGGATTACCGTCTCCCCTTTCGCATGCATCTTGAAGGTTTCAAGTACGAGGAGATAGCTGAGAAGCTCAACCTGAAGCTCGGCACGGTCAAAAGCCGCATTTTCTTTGCACGCAAGAAACTCATGAGTGTTCTTAAAGACTACAGTGGTTAGGTTAGACAAAGGATGGTGAAGATGAACTGCCGGATTACATTTGTCCGGCAGTTTCTTTTTCGGCAGGATTTTTGTCGTCCTTGATCACAAATCTCTTTTTCAATACCTTTATAAAAAATCCGACAGCATGAAAACATACATCTTTGTTGCGTTGTTTGCAATTGCGCTTTCTTCTTCCACTCTTGAGGGGCAGGAGAATTATATACATGTTCCTCCAAGTCATGTTACGGTTTTCAGTAGCGGTGCCCAGCTCTCCGGTGATGCAGCCGTAACTCTTCAGCCCGGGACATGGGAGTACGTTGCCGGGGGACTATCGCCATATATAGATCCAAACAGCATTCAGGTGAGAGGTGAGGGTGATTTTATGATAATGGGTGTGTCACACCGGAACAATTACCTTGAGAATCCTTCAGAGTCAGATAAGATCAGCGCTCTGCGCGAAAGGATAAAAGCCCTGCAGATCAGGATTGAGGATGAGGAAACGGCCACAGAGGTGCTGCTGGAGAAGGAGCGATTTCTCAAGGCCAACTATGACATTGTCAGTCAGAAGTCGACCATAACTCCCGAACAGTTCAGGGCCATGATGGATACCTATGGCGCCGGCATGGAGAGTGTAAAGAGTGCCATTCTCAAAAAAACCAGGATTCTGAAGGAGTACAGGGAAGAAAAGGCAAAGCTTGACCAGCAGCTTGCCGGCACCATTGACCGCTCAAAGATGCCCGCCGGCGAGATTGTCATGACCCTTTCCGGCAGCAAGCCCGTTACCGGGAAACTGAAGATATCATACATGGTGATGAATGCAGGATGGAAGCCGGCATATGACATCAGGGTTGATGATATTACCGAACCGGCCGTAATCATATACAAGGCGAATATCTGGCAGAACAGCGGCGTGGAGTGGAAGGATGTGAAAGTAAGCCTCTCCAATGCCGCACCGATGACTGCCGGCTGCCTGCCTCAGCTGAATCCGTGGTTCATTGACTTCTACCAGCCGGTTATGATGAGAGGATTGCAGGGTAAAGCAGCAGGAGTTAATGTCATTTCAAAACTGGAGCGTGAGGAGATGGCTTCGGAAGAAGTATTTATGGCAGATGATGCCAGTGCCCCCATGCCTGTGACGGTGACAGAGTCAAACATCAGCTTCACTTTCGATATCAATGTGCCCAAAACCATTGCATCAGGCGGCAAGCCGGAGACAGTGGAGTTGCAGAGGCTTACCGTGCCTGCCACCTACAGCTATGCCGCAACGCCCAGGCTTGCCTCTTCGGCATACCTGATGGGGTACATCACGGAATGGGATAAATACAATCTCCTGCCAGGTGAGTCAAACATCTACTTCAGCAACACCTTCACCGGCAAGGGATTCATCAACACTGCCGAGCTGACTGACACCCTTCCGGTATCACTGGGTGCAGACAACAGCATAACCGTAAAGAGGGACCGGCGCACAGATTTCACCTCGCAGAAACTGATCGGGTCCAACAGAGTTGAGACCCTCTCGTTCCTGATCTCTGTCAGGAACAACAAAAACAGGGATGTGACAGTGAAGTTACGTGACCAGTTACCAATACCCCGGAACAGCAATATCACCGTTGAGGCCGTTGAGCTAAGCGGCGGCAAGCAGAACAACACCACGGGCGAGGTTATCTGGGACCTCACTGTTGCACCCCGTGAAACCAGGGAAATTGTCTTTACCTACAGCGTGAAGTACCCGAAAAACAAGAGAGTTATACTTGAATAACAGAGAGTTGGCAAACGACTGACAGGCAAGGTTTTCAACAGCTGTTGAAAACCTTGTTCATTTTATGATAAACCATTGACCTGAAGCTACTTATTGTTGTTGATAAAGTTGTGGATTTCGTGTTGTTTTCTTAATCGTATTATTTACATGAAAAATTTGATTTGCACATGTTATCTGGTTATATTTGTCCTACCATGTGAGCGATAAAGAGTCGCTCTGAAGCATGAAAGTTCTTTGGATTGGTTTAATTATCACTCTGAATTAACATCAGACTTCAGAGTCTCACGCTGAAGAACCACGGTTCGGAAGCGTCCGTCAAGGGTTCAGGCTGAGAAGCCTTCCCATCATGGCGGTCTGACGGAGCGATCATCAGACGGTGTAACAGCCGCGAGAGGATAGCAACACAGATGCAAGGCTGAAAGCTAATAAGGCAGCAAATGTGCCCGTTCAGAGAGAGGGTCATCATGCCAACCGAACCGGCGAGGATAGGATGGAGATGACCCGGGCATGACAGCAGCTGCCCCTTCGGGGGGTGTCATGCTTCAAGGGTTCATAACTCCGCATCTCAGTATGTGCCCGGAAAACCGCAAGGCCACTACGGATAACAGAAGAGATACCGGAACAGGTCAGCAGTCAGCCTCACGGCAGACCCCGACAGGCCAGGGAAGGGAGGAGTAAGAGAGATGAACCGGCTGCAATAACAGTAGCATGGCGGCATTGACAGTCATGGCTGTCACTCGCCGGAATGGGAACTATTACGTACAGAATGGTTCCCATTCGTGTTTTATATACCTCCCGTTATGGATAAAACTGCCCGGGCATTATAGTATCAGTCCGGCCGGATTCCCCGGGCAAAGCAGGGTCAGTCAGACCTGACCACACGCGCAAAGTATGACCCGTCCGGTTGTAGTATCCCCGGGCAAAGCATGATCAGCCCAACCTGATCCCTGGTCATAGAAAGATCAGTCAGAGCGGATGCCCGGCAAAGTATGACCAGTAAGACCTGATGCCGGGCATACCTGTAAGAAACAAAAAAGGGGCTCAACGCCCCCTGACTACTCCCCTTCCGGAGTGCCTTATAAACTCCAGGATATAATCACGCTCAGGTGTAGAGGGGAAGTTGGCGTCAATATATTCCAGCGCTCTGGTGCCGGTCATCCCCATATTATAGTAAGCCCTGTATATCTCATGCAGCTCATGCATCTTCTCCTTTGTGAAACCCCTCCGTTCCAGTCCCACACTGTTTATTCCCATGAAGGCCAGCGGCTCACGGTCAGCCTTGATGTACGGAGGCACATCCATCCGCACTTTTGATCCGCCACCAAGGAAAGCATGATCTCCTATACGCACAAACTGGTGCACTATGGTTCCCCCGCCCAGCGTCACCCAGTTACCCAGCTCCACCTCACCGGCTATCCCGCTTGAGGCTACCATAATCACATTGTCACCCAGTTGACAGTCATGCGCCACATGAACGTAAGCCATCAGCAGGCAGTTATTCCCGATGATGGTACGCCCTCTTGCGCGCGTTCCCCTGTTGAGTGTGGCAAACTCCCTGACGGTTGTGTTGTCACCTATCTCCAGAGTGGTCTCCTCTCCGCTGAATTTCATGTCCTGCGGTATTGCAGCGATTGAGGCGCCGTTAAAGATAAGGCAGTTTCTGCCTATCCTCGCGCCGTCATAGATAACCGCCCCCGAGCCGATCCAGGTACCGTCGCCAATGACAACATCACCATAGATTCTGACAAATGGCTCAACAGTAACCCCCTCGCCAATCTGAGCCTTCGGATCAATATGTGCCAGTGAAGAAATCATATCCTGTTACTTGTTCTTTATAACCTGCGCCGTCATCTCTCCTTCAGCAACCACCTTTTCTCCAACAAAGGCCTGACAGTACATGATCACAATATTCCTCCGGATGGGTTCGGTCATATCTGCCCTTACTATAATGGTATCACCCGGTATAATCTTATGCCTGAACTTCAACCTTTCAATCTTCAGGAAATAGGTCGAGTACCTTTCGGGCTCATCAACGTTGTGCAGCACCAGAATGCCTCCCACCTGCGCCATCGTCTCCACCAGCAAAACCCCGGGGAAGACATGCTCCTGCTCGAAATGACCCTGAAAGAAGGCTTCGTTGTAGGTTGTGTTCTTCATTCCGATCACATGGTTCGTGCTGAGTTCAAGTATCTTGTCAACCATTAGAAACGGGAACCGGTGGGGGAGCAGCTTCTTGATCTGCTGTATGTCCATCACCGCCGGCCGTGTAGTATCAAGAAGAGGTATTTCCTTTTTCGTAGCCTGTCTCTTTATCTGTTGCCTGATCAGCCTGGCAAGCCTGGTATTGGAATAATGACCCGGGCGGGTTGCCACTACCTTTCCCTTGATAGGCTGCCCTACCAGGGCAAGGTCACCCATCAGGTCAAGCAGCTTGTGCCTGGCCGGCTCATTGGGATACCTGAGCTTTGTGTTGTTGAGCACACCGGCATTGTGTTTCGTTATACCGGGCTTATTGAACATTTTTGCAATGCGGTCAATCTCCTCCTGCTCCACCTCACGTTCCAGGATCACCACGGCATTCTCGAGATCCCCCCCCCTGATAAGTCCCATCCTGAAAAGGGGTTCAAGCTCATGGAAGAAGACAAAGGTACGGCTCCCGGCTATTTCCTTTTCAAAGTCATCAATCTGGTCAAGGATGGCATACTGGTTGCCAAGTATCTTCGAGTTATAATCTATCAGCACATGGGCGCTGAAACGATCGTCGGGGTAGATTATCAGGTCCACTCCGTGCTCCTCATCAGAGAAAGTTATCTTTTCCCTGATTGCATAATAGTTGCGTTCCTCTTCCTGTTCAACTATTCCGGCCTTCTTTATCGCCTCAACGAACATGCGGGAACTGCCCCCCATGATCGGGGCTTCGGGACCGTTTATCTCAATCAGCGCATTGTCAACACGCATTCCCGCAAATGCTGCAAGAATATGCTCAATGGTTGCAACGGAGGCTTCGCCCTGCACCAGTGTCGTACCCCTTGATGTCTCAGTCACATTTTCAGCAATCGCATCTATCAGCGGCGCACCGGGAAGGTCAGTGCGACAAAACTTATAGCCATGGTTCGGAGGAGCAGGCTTGAAAGTCACATTTACATCTATTCCGGAATGAAGACCCTTGCCGCTGAGACTCACCTCATTAACCAACGTCCTTTGTTTTTCACTCATAACTGGTCATTATTATTTGGGCAAAGAAAAGTAATTTTTTCCGAACGGCATAATCAAAAACCTTACATCTGTGTGATGTTCAAATCATTTCCTTTAGACCGTTTTTCGGAACTAGCTGTTTTTTAAAGCTTCAACTGCTTTTTCTAGAGCATCAACCCTGTTGCTCAGATCAGGAAGTTTTCTAAGATAAACTGTTGTTTTCAGGAATTGTTTGCTGTTGGTTGCAGGGTATCCGAGGTAAGTGGCATTCTCTTCGCTGATTGTGCTCATTATGCCCGACTGTGCCCCGATCTTTACACCATCGGCTATCCGCAGATGTCCTGCCAGACCCACCTGCCCTGCAAACATGCAGTTTTTTCCCACGATAGTCGATCCTGCCAGCCCCGACTGAGCGGCTATGACGGTGTTCTCCCCTATTTCGCAGTTGTGGCCCACCTGAATAAGGTTGTCAAGCTTGACCCCCTTCCTGATAATCGTTGAGCCCATGGTGGCACGGTCTACGCAGGTGTTGGCCCCGATCTCCACGTTATCTTCCAGTATTACATTGCCTATCTGTGGTATCTTCATGAAGTTGGCATCGGTGACGGGGGCAAAGCCAAATCCGTCAGCGCCTATCACTGCCCCTGCATGGATTATACAATCATTACCGATCACACTATCACGGTACACCTTCACTCCGGGATAAAGTGTACAGTTCCTGCCGATTTTGACATTCTCCCCTATAAACACCTGGGGATAAAGTGAGCATCCGTCACCTATGA
>WXFE01000012.1 GCA_009881065.1 Bacteroidales bacterium
ATGACCGAGGCCACAATCATACTCCCCACGGGCGCCGCCCGCCGACCTGACAGGGTGATGATAAGCGGTGACACAGTGACGGTAATCGACTATAAGTTCGGAGAGCCGTTGCCACGACACAAACAGCAGGCTGCCGACTACCGCCAGCTACTTCTGCAGATGGGATACAGTGATGTGAGGTCGTGGCTGTGGTATGTTGAAAAGGACATAATAGAGGAGGCAGATGATTAGCTTCCGGGGATGAAGGGCAGACGGGAAAAGGGATAGGATGCAATAGAGGAGGAATGAACAGAGAAACAATATATGGTTGGGGAACGGCCAGAAGATTCAACTCCTTTGCTGACTGGTTTACCGGACTTGTCGGAGGACGGGTGCAGAAGCTGAGCATAAACGCAGGATTCACATGCCCCAACCGTGACGGAACCCTTGGTTACGGTGGATGCACCTATTGCAATAACGAGGCCTTCATACCTGGTTACTGCACCCCTGATAAAAGTGTGTCGGAACAGATAGAGCAGGGGATAGCCTTTCACCGCCTGAGATACCGTCGTGCAAAACACTATATTGCATATTTCCAGGCATATACAAATACATACGCAGGTATTGAGAGACTGACTGCCCTTTATAATGAGGCGCTGAACCACCCCTTGGTGGCTGGCATTGTCATAGGTACCCGTCCTGACTGCATCAGCGGTGAGCTGCTTGACTGGCTGGCGCTTATGGCCCGTGATTATTTCGTCATGATTGAATATGGGATTGAATCGGTTAATAATGATGTGCTCAGGAGGATTAACCGGGGGCATGATTTCGCCACGGCAGTGCAAGCCCTGGAGGAGACTTCGCTGAGGGGACTTTACGCGGGGGCGCATCTCATCTTCGGACTGCCGGGCGAGAGCCGCCGCGCCATTGCTGACAGTGCGGAGGTCATCTCATCATTGCCGCTTGCATCGCTCAAGATAAGGCAGCTGCAGTTGGTGAAGGGAACAGCGATGGCCCGTGAATATGAGCAGAATCCCGGCGCGTTTGACCTTTATTCACTTGACGATTATCTTGACCTGGTGATCTCCTTCACGGAGCGGCTCTCGCCCGGCATAATGATTGACCGCATCAGCGGAGAAGCGCCCCCGCGTATGCTCGCTGATCCGCGTGACTGGCACATGAGAAGCAATGAAATATTCGGGCTGTTCGAAAAACGGCTTGAAGAACGGAATACATGGCAGGGGAGGCTCTGCAAAAAGAGGTGAGAATGGATTTCCTGGAGAAAGTGGCACAGAGGCTCCATGCACAGCACGGCAGCGAGATGGAGAGGCAGACGGTGGTACTCCCCAGCCGGAGGGCAGGACTATGGCTGGCACGTGCCCTGGCAAAGCTGAATGACAAACCGTCGTGGGCCCCGTCAATGATGACTGTCAGTGACCTGTTCCGGTCATTCACTGACCTCGTGCCTGCAGATACGGAAACCCTGATATTTGAACTTTACAACGTCTTCAGGAAACAGTTCGGAGGGGAGATGAGCTTCGACGACTTCTGGCCGTGGGGAGAAGTGATTATAACCGACTTCAATGATATCGATCTTTATATGGCTGATGCCGAAAAGCTCTACAGAAACATCTCCGATCTGAAGGAGATAGATGAGAAGTTCGGCGGCCTTACAGATGAACAGATTGAAATTATACGCGGTTTCTGGAAATCTTTCAATCCTGCCTCTTCCGGCAGCGAAGCCCGCTCAAAATTCAGGTCTGTCTGGCAGAAACTCGGTCCGCTTTATAACGGGTACAGAGAGGCATTGAAGGCCCGCGGCATGGCCGGTGACGGAATGCTTTGCCGCGAGGTGGCTGAGAAGGCAATCGCAGGAAAACTGAATGTGCCGGAGGGCAGGAGATGGCACATAGTAGGTCTCAACGCCCTGAATACCTGCGAAAAAAACCTGTTCCTTCATCTGAAACGTCTGGGTGTTGCAGATTTCTATTGGGATGATGACCACTTTTTCATGGATGACCCTGAGCACAAGGCATCTCTTTTCATCAGGGAGAACAGGCGTATCTTCGGCAGCGCCCTGGAGGAGAGCCCTTCGTGCAGACATGAACCACCCGCCGGTGAATGGCATATCATTGATACACCCTCTGATACGGCACAGGCTGGCATGGTGGCACAGCTGCTTGAAAATGAAGGCATAACCGGCAGCGACGACCTGACATCCACCGCCGTGATCCTTGCTGACGAGAAACTGCTGATGCCTGTTCTTGGTTCCCTGCCGGAGTCGGTGGAAGAGGTGAACGTGACTATGGGTCATCCGTTCCGGTTTACACCGCTTTACTCGTTCCTGAAGCAACTGATGTCACTCATCCGTTCAGCCAGGAGAGGCAGCGGCGGACTTTCCTTTCGCAGTGACGAGGTGCTGGCACTGCTGAGACACCAGTACTTCAGGCTGCTTGCCGGCAGCGACGGGGATACGGTTGTCAGGGAGATAATAAAAGGAAATATGATAAGGGTAAGCGCCTCCCTGTTGACTGAAAGGTTCCGTTCAGGTTTCCTGTTTGAAGTGCCGGAGAGTGGCGCACAGATGCCTGAGTATCTGGTCTTTGTGATGGGACGGCTTGAGGAGGCCTCCTTCGCAGCGGAAGAGGACGAAATGAAGCTCAGCACTGACCGCGAGTATCTGAGGATGGCTATGAGCAGCACAATGCGGCTTGCCAACCTCATCAGCAAGTACAGCCTTGACCTGAAGCCTGACACAGCATTCAGGCTGCTTGACCGCATCTTCCGCAAGATGATTGTCCCATTCTCCGGTGAACCGCTGCGCGGGATACAGATAATGGGTGTCCTTGAGACAAGAGCCCTGGAATTCAAAAATATAATCCTCCTTTCACTTAATGAAGGAATCTTTCCGGGAACTTCCTACAACAACACTTACATTCCATATAATATCAGGCGCGCATTCGGACTGCCCACTGTAAACGAGCATGAATCAATATGGTCATACTATTTCTTCAGGCTGCTGCGCAAACCACAGAAGGGATGGTTTCTTTACAACTCTTCTGCACAGGGATTGAACAGCGGTGAGATGAGCCGCTACCTCGTGAGGATGAGCTACAGTCCGCTCTTTGCACCCTCGCATCGCACGGTTAATATCAGCGTCGGCCGAAGCGGGATGATATCTGAGACACTCACCAGGACCGATGCCCATAACATGGTTCTTTTCGAAACTTACCGTGAGGGAAATAGTGAGGGCAAGTATCTGTCACCCAGTGCTATCAATACATGGTTAAACTGCCGCATGCGCTTTTATTACAGATATGTGTGCGATATGCCCGAGGAGGAAGTACTTGAAAAGGAGATTGACCAGCGCCGGTTCGGCAACATAATGCATGAGGTGTTGCACCGGCTATACGGGCCACTGAAAGGAGAAAGCAATGCCGGTCGTAAGATTGCCGCACTGTCCCGGTCACGTGAGATTATAAGAGAGACAATCATTTCCGCTGCCATGGATGAGATGAGGTGGGACAGGGAGACTCTGATGTCAGGCAGGGGAGTGATAATAATCGACGTGCTTGAGCGATATGCCAGGGAACTGCTTGAATATGATGGTGTTAATCCGGATATGACTCTTCTTCACCTTGAGGAAGATTTCTCAGGTGCGCATACAGTTGTCTGCGGTGGAGAAGAAGTGAGAATAACCCTGGGAGGCAGGGTAGACAGGATAGATCTCACCGGAGGGGCTGTAAGGGTTGTAGATTACAAGACCGGTGCGCCAAAGCGCGAAGTGTTTACGGCAGAGGGACTGTTCGATGAGGAAAAGGAAAAACGTAATGATGCCTTTTTGCAGGCGCTGCTTTACTGTACACTGATTGAGAAAAGCCACCCGGGAAAGATGGTGCTTCCGGCAATTTACTGGATTCAGCAGCTGTCATCTGATGAGTTTTCACCATACGCACCGGTTACAGGACTGAAAGGGCCGGAGAGTGCCATCTCTGAATGGGGCAGCTTTATGAATGAATACAGGGAACATCTGAACCTGGCACTGAATAATATCTTCTCGGCCGATGAGGATTACCGGATGACAGCATTCCGCCGGCGCTGCACCTTTTGCCCGTACAGGACGCTCTGCAGGAGATAGCGGCATCCTGACCTCTGCCCCGGAGCCTGCTCTGCAGGAGATAGCGGCATCCTGACCTCTGCCTTGGAGCCTGCTCTGCAGGAGATAGATACAATGAATAGCCATCCTGACCTCTGCTCCTGATTTGCACTGAATGAGGCGGGTGCATAATTAATCCTATAGCTGATCAGGTGTACCGTGATTAGCGGTACCGGCAGATTAAGGGGCAGTAAACAGCAGGTTAATCCTCCATCTGCCGCTGTAGTGCAGCCATCCTGATGGCTGTCACAGCTGCCTCATCGCCCTTGTTGCCATGCTTGCCGCCGGCCCTGTCAAGAGCCTGCTCCAGGTTCAGCGTTGTCAGGACGCCGAAGATGAAGGGTATGTTATAGTCAAGGTTAAGCTGGGTGATACCCCGGGTCACCCCCTGGCAGATATATGTAAAATGAGGTGTCTCACCCTGAATGACACATCCCAGGCAAATTACACCGTCAAGATCTTCATACTCAGCCATCCACTGCGATCCGAGAGTCAGCTCGAACGTGCCCGGGACATGCCTGACAATGATATTGTCGTCCGTTACACCGTGGCGCTTCAGTGTTTTAACGGCACCGTTAAGAAGTGAATGGGTTACCTCGCTGTTCCAGTCGGACACCACGATGCCAAACCTCATCTCCGAGGCATCGGGAACGCCTGAGGGATCATAATATGAAAGATCGCGGGTTGCCATCTGTCAGTTGATGTGCAGTTTGACCCTGGCAATATACTTGTCGATGCTCCGGCCTTCGTTGCTTTCCGGGTACTTATCCTGCACACGCTCGTATAGTTTGAGGGCATCGCTCCATTTACCTTCATTCTCGTAGAGCATTCCCGCCTTCATGAGGTAGATGGGGGTGAGGAACGCGTTTTCAGCCATGTCGGCGGCCTCAAGGTAATTCTTTATTCCTGCAGCCATGTCGCCAAGCTCAACATGCGCATCGCCAATCAGACCCTTCGCCTGTGGCGCGATAACCTCATCATTCTGTTTGTATTTGGTCAGGTAGCCTATTGCCTCTTCATACTGACCGAGATGCATAAGGCATGCTCCTGCATAAAAGTTGGCAAGCTTGCCTGACCTGGTGCTCCTGTATTCCTTCGCTATATCGATAAAGCCAAGATTGTTGCCGTCACCGTTGAGAGCCAGCCTGAGTGAGTCCTGTCCGAAATACTGCTCTGCCATGTACATCTGGCTCAGAGCCTCTTCATTCTTTTTGCTGATATACATCCTGAGAAGCCATGCTATTCCCACCAGCAGCACTGCTCCGGCAAG
>WXFE01000013.1 GCA_009881065.1 Bacteroidales bacterium
GAAGTGCAGATCACTGATACGAAAAACCCGGTGCGCGCAGAGCATCAGGAATTGCAAACTGAGATAATGCCACAAACATCATAGCAATGATTACTATCCGCAAAGCAACCCCCGATGACGCCCCCGCCATCATCTCCTTTCATCAGGCCATGGCCATGGAGACTGAGGGAATGGAGCGTGGAACAGCCGGCCTGCGCCTCTACATAGAGACTGAGGGAATGGAGTGTGGAACAGCCGGCCTGCGCCTCTACGTTGAGGCTGATAATGTGTTAGCACAGCAGGTCTACGAGGCTATGGGAATGGACGGAAACCACTACCGGACCTTCAAGTGGATGGTGTAACAGGAGTCTGTCATGTGGTGGCTTGTAATACCTGTAATAATTTACTCCTCTGGACTTCTGGCCCTGTGGGCAAGCATTGCCCGGCGCAGTAATGGTGCAGATGCAGGGGATGCAGGACAGCCCGAAGCAGGTGAGGCTATGGCCGCCAGCATGACCGGACAGCATCCGTTAACCGGTGATAACGGAGGGGTTCCTGAAACTGACGCTCTTCATGGAGCAGGTGTTTCTGAGGCTCCACAGGAGCCAACAGGACTGCCCGCGGTAAGTGTGATTGTTGCAGCACGCAATGAAGAGAGACATATAGAAACCCTCCTCGGGAGCCTGGTGAAGCAGGATTATCCGGATGGCCTTCTTGAGATAATTATTGTCAATGACAATTCAACTGACCGGACCCCGGTAGCAGCCAGTGAATTCATTGAGGCTGACAAGGGCATGTCTGCTCATCGTATAAGGCTTATTTACAACCCTTTTTCAGGCAAGAAGAGGGCAGTGAGATATGGAATTGAAAAATCATCGGGTGAGGTTATCCTGACTACTGACGCTGATTGTGTTGTCGGGCCGGAATGGGTGCTACGGCATGCTTCATGGTATACCAGTGGTGGGCCGGATGTTGTTCTCGCACCGGTTATACAGAAGCCGGCTGAAGGTTTCTGGCACGGTTTCGGAGCTTATGAGTTTGCTGCGCTGCAGGCCATAACCGAAGCCTCCACGGTGCCGGGCCACCCGGTAATGTGCAATGCAGCCAACATGTCATTTCGCAGGGATGTCTACCTCCGTCACGCAGAGGAGTTGCATCCCGACCTGCCGTCAGGTGATGACATGTTCCTGCTTCATGCCGTGAAGCGTGACGGCGGCACTGTCAGGCATGAGGGCAGCAACGCGGCGGCGGCGGTGACCGCCGGTGCGGTCACGGCTGCGGCTCTGCTGCGCCAGCGCGCACGATGGGCATCAAAAGCCGGTCGTTACCGTGACCCTGCCACTCTCACCCTCGCCGCAGCCACGGCGGCGTGCAACGCCGCCGTCGCCACCGCCGTAGTAACTGCCTGCATGTCTGTTGAATACCTGCTGCCGGCAGCTGTAATGTACGGCGTCAAAGCTCTGCCCGATTATCTGCTGATTGCCACCGAATTGAAGAAGAGAGGCGCCAGGGTGAAAGCGGTGTTGTTCATGGTGTCAGAGATATTATACCCCTTCTGGTTCGTGACGGTGGCTGTGATGAGTCTGTTCCCGTCGTCGAGGAGATTCAGGAGGCGATAAACATACCAGGGTAAAAACAAGCAGGGTGGATAATGCTGAATGCGCCAGGCGCAACAAACTGCTTTGCCGGCACCCGAACCACTACGCAGAATGCACCATGTGCAATAAATACTTCTCCCGATATCCGGGCCACACTTCCGGATACGCCAACCGCAAAAAAATCTGCTGACTGCCAGCTGATAACCGAAGGCGTCCCTAATTCCCCTCCGCAAGCACCTTGATACGTACCAGGCGGATCTCCTCCTCCTCAAACTCGCCGGCAAGTTCATTGATAGCCTCCTCCAGGGAACCGCTCTCAGCCTCTTCCATGAAATATGAGTAGATATCTTCCTGACGGTCCTCGTCAATAACAGTATCTATATAGTAATCAATGTTCAGTTTCGTGCCGCCGCCCACAATGGCCTCTATCTCTGTCAGAAGCTCATCATATTCAATGCCCTTGGCGTCGGCAATATCCTCGAACGGCATCTTGCGGTCAATGCTCTGAATGATGTAAACCTTGAGACCCGACTTGTTGACAACCGACTTCACAACCATATCCTGTGGCCTGATGATCTCCTTGTCAGCTACATAGTTCTTGATCACTTCAACCACTTCCCTGCCATAACGTTGCGCCTTGCCGGCTCCGATGCCAGTGATGTTCTGCAACTCCTCCAGGGTAACCGGGTACTGAATTGCCATCTCCTCCAGCGAGGGGTCCTGGAAAATATTATAGGGAGGCTGACCGGCCTGTTTCGCTATCTTCTTCCTGAGATCCTTGAGTATGCTCAGTAACTCCTCATCGGCTGCAGCAGTACGCGCTCCAAAGGATGCCTCCTCGTCCTCTGTCTCGGTGTAGTCATGATCCTCCTGGAGCAAAAAGCTCTGGGGCTTATCAAGGAATTCATGCCCCTTCGGGGTAAGCCCGAGCAACCCATAGTTCTCTATATCCTTGTCCAGCAGCTTGTTAATGAGAGCCTGCCTGATCACCATGTTCCAGAAACGCTCATCCTTCTCCTCGTCTATGCCGAATGTCTCCAGTTTATGGTGCTTGTATGATTTGATGGCGGAGTTCATCGTCCCGGCAAGGATCTTGGCAATATGATCTGCCTTGTGTTTCTCCTTCACTGCCAGCACCGTTTCAAGCATGCTGACAACATAATCCTGTCCCTCGAACTGGGTTTTGGGGTGCAGGCAGTTGTCACAGGCCTCACAGTTATCCTGTGTGTACTCCTCGCCGAAATAATGGAGCAGGATACGGCGTCTGCAGGTTGATGATTCTGCATAGGAAACTGTTTCAAGGAGCAGTTGCTTGCCTATCTCCTGCTCGGCAATCGGCTTGCCCTGCATAAACTTCTCGAGCTTGACGATATCATCATAGCTGTAGTAAGCGATGCATCTCCCCTCTCCCCCGTCACGGCCGGCACGTCCGGTCTCCTGGTAGTATCCCTCAAGGCTCTTGGGCATGTCAAAGTGAATGACGTACCTGACGTCAGGCTTGTCTATACCCATGCCAAAGGCGATAGTGGCCACAATTACATCCACCTCCTCCATCAGGAACTTATCCTGGTTTGAGGTTCGTGTCTGTGAGTCCATGCCTGCATGGTATGCAAGGGCCTTGATATCATTGACCTTCAATGTCTCAGCCAGTTCCTCCACCTTCTTGCGGCTGAGGCAGTAGATGATGCCTGACTTGCCGGGATTGTTTTTTATGTATTTGATGATCTCGCGGGTGGCGTCCTGTTTTGCCTTCACCTCATAATAGAGGTTGGGTCTGTTGAAAGAGGACTTGAATACCATTGCATCAGTAATACCCAGGTTCTTGAGTATGTCATGCTGAACCTTCAGGGTGGCGGTTGCAGTGAGAGCAATAATGGGTGCGCGGGAAATAGTATCAATAATAGGTCTGATCCGGCGGTACTCAGGCCTGAAGTCGTGTCCCCATTCTGAAATACAGTGTGCCTCGTCAACGGCATAAAAGGAGACTTTCACGCTTTTGAGGAATTCTATGTTTTCCTCCTTGGTAAGTGACTCCGGCGCAACATAAAGAAGTTTTGTATTGCCCTGCAGTACATCCTGCTTTACTTTGGCAATGGCTGTTTTGGTAAGTGAAGAATTAAGAAAATGCGCCACATCATCAGTGGTGTTGAAGTTACGCATGGCGTCAACCTGGTTCTTCATCAGAGCAATGAGTGGCGAGATAACCACCGCCGTACCATCCATCATCACCGCAGGCAGCTGGTAACAAAGTGACTTGCCGCCACCGGTGGGCATCAGCACAAAAGTGTCATTGCCTGCAAGAACGCTTTTAATAATCTCTCCCTGGTTGCCCTTGAACATGTCAAACCCGAAATACCTCTTCAGATAGTCGTGTATGGAAGCATCAGTATGCATATAACAACTCCTCTCCGCCTGCAATCAGACGTTAATAATTATATAACAAGTTACGCAAAGTTTATCCAACATGTTACCCTTTACTCAAATTTAACTTAAATAAAAATATATATCAAAAGTTTTTCTCAACTATGGGAATAAATATCCCTCCAATAGTAAGTAACGCAGCAGGAAGCAGGGTATATTGCTTTGAAACCTAAGTTTTATCTATCTTTACACGCTTCAACAATGGCGCCGATTATGGCCGGTAAAAGCAAAGCGAAGAACAGCAACCCGGATGGTGAGATGACCTTCCTCCAGCACCTTGAGGAGCTGAGATGGCACATCATAAGGTCACTGGTGGCCATCGTGATCGGAGCAATTGTGGCATTTATGTTCAAGGATATAATCTTTGATCATATCATTCTTGCCCCGAACAATCCGGATTTTATTACAAACAGGCTTCTCTGCCGGCTGGCCGACATGGTGAACGTCCCGTTGCTCTGCATCAACCAGAACCCCGTGGAACTGATCAGCATCAAGCTGACAGGTCAGTTCACCACACATATAACTATATCACTGGTGGCAGGATTGATACTGGCATTCCCTTATGTCTTCCGGGAGTTCTGGTCGTTCTTCCGCCCGGCCCTTTACGAGAAAGAGCGGAAATATGCCCGCGGGGCCGTAACCATGGCTTCACTTCTGTTCCTCGCCGGTATCATCTTCGGTTACTTTATCATAGCCCCGCTCTCAATAAACTTTCTCGGAACATACCGTGTCAGTGACCTGGTAACCAACCAGATCAACATCACATCCTATATCGGTTCAGTCACATCTGTGGCGCTCGCCTCCGGGATAACCTTCGAACTCCCTATCGTTGTCTTCTTCCTGGCACGTATCGGGGTGCTGACACCTGAATTCATGAGGAAATACCGCCGGCATGCAATTGTAGTGGTACTGGTGGTTGCAGCAGTGATTACGCCTCCTGACGTATTCAGCCTCATTCTTGTGTCAATTCCGCTGCTTATCCTCTATGAAGTTAGTATCTTTCTGGCAGCAAGGGTCGTCAGGCAGAGGGAGGCGGCCGAGGCGAAAGAGGCGGCAGAAGAGGCGAAGGCAGAGGCGGCCAGAAGGAAAAAGGC
>WXFE01000014.1 GCA_009881065.1 Bacteroidales bacterium
GAAAAAGAAGCAGAAACAAAGGCGACAGCAGAAGCAGCTGCCGAAAAGAATCGGACTAATCCGGAGAGCCCTGATAGTCAGGGCGATAATGATAGCCGGCCGGGAGAACCGGATGAAACTGCAGGCAACTAACCATGAAACTATGAGGCTTTACACAACAAATCTTGTCAAACGGTACAAGACACGCACAGTGGTCAACGAGGTCTCCGTCGATGTTGAGCAGGGAGAAATAGTAGGTCTCCTCGGTCCCAACGGCGCCGGCAAAACCACCACATTCTACATGATTGTGGGACTGATACGGCCGAACGGAGGCCAGATATGGCTTGACAACACCGAGATAACCGACTATCCCATGTATCGCAGGGCACGCCTCGGTATCGGCTACCTGGCACAGGAAGCCTCCGTCTTCCGCAAACTGAGCGTTGAAGACAACCTCATGGCCGTCATGGAACTCTCTGACATGACCAGACAGGAGAGGAAGGAGCGGCAGGAGTCGCTCCTCGAAGAGTTCGGCCTGACACGCATACGCAAAAGTCTCGGCATTCAACTGTCGGGAGGCGAACGCCGCCGTACGGAAATCGCCCGCGCCCTGGCACTCAAACCCAACTTCATCCTTCTCGATGAACCCTTCGCCGGCGTTGACCCCATTGCTGTCGAAGATATCCAGATGATCGTCTCTAACCTGAAAGATAAAAATATAGGAATCCTGATAACCGACCATAACGTCCACGAAACGCTCTCTATCACTGACAGGGCCTACCTCCTGTTCGAGGGGAAGATACTGAAACAGGGCACTGCTGCACAGCTAGCTGATGATGAACAGGTAAGAAAAGTCTACCTCGGTAAGAACTTCGAACTCAGGAGGTAATTTAATTTTGCATCTTTTGCAACTTCGTAATTTTTACTAATTTTGCACCACTTTTTGCGGATGTGTCGTAATTGGTAGCCGAGCAAGACTTAGGATCTTGTGCCTCAGGGCGTGGGGGTTCGAGTCCCTTCATCCGCACCAGACACCTGAACCGCTCTGACACTTCGCCGCATGGCGCAGGTTATGGCGGTTTTTAAATCAATAGTAAACTTTTACAAGATGAATGTCACCAGAGAGAACATTGATGCACTGAATGCAACAGTCAGGATTGATATTGACAAAGCCGACTATGAAGAGAAGGTTGAAAAGAAACTCAGAGAATACCGGAGAACAGCCAGCATAAAGGGGTTCCGGCCCGGACACGTGCCTGTCCAGATGATCAGAAAGATGTACGGAACCACCGTCCTGATCGACGAGGTCAACAACATTGTTTCGGAAACTCTTTCTGAATACATCAAAAATGAAAATCTTGACATCCTGGGTGACCCGATTCCGAAAAATGACGGACATATATTTGATCCTGAGAAATCGGATCAATTCAGCTTCACCTTCGAACTGGGGCTGGCACCCGAATTTGAGGTGAACCTTAACAAGAAGCATAAGCTCACCCGCTACCTCATTGAACCTGACACAAAGATGATTGCCGACTCCATTGACAGCTACACCCGCAGGTACGGCGAGTTCATCACTGCCGAAGCAGCAGAGGAGAAGGACATGCTCAAGGGTATCATAGAGTCTTCTGACGGATCGGTGAAAAATGATGCTGCCACCCTGTCGGTGGAGATGGTAAAGGATGAGGAGATAAAGAACTCTTTCCTTGGCAAACAAGCCGGAGATACCGTTGAGTTCGATCTTCGCAGGGCATTCCCGAATGATTATGAGATTGCAGGCCTGCTAAAGAAGCAGAAGGACGAAGTTAAAGAGTTCCAGGGGCAATACTCGATACAGATAATGGAAATATCCCGCTTCGTTCCGGCTGAAAACAACCAGGAGCTATGGGACAAGGTCTACGGAGAGGGAACCGTGAAATCAGTCATTGAGTTCGAGGCAAAGGTAACTGAAGAGATCAGGGAGTTCTTCAACCGTGAGACTGAATACAAGCTTCGCACTGATGCCCGCGATCTGGCTCTGGCAAAAACCGCCTTTGAACTGCCTGAGGAATTCCTCAAGAGATGGTTGCTCAGGGTCAATGAAAAAACAACCGCAGAGGATATAGAGAAGGATTTCGATCACTTCCGTGAAGACATCCGCTGGCAACTGATAAAGAACAGGGTTGCAAAGGATAATGAGGTGAAGATCACCGACGAGGAGATTCTCGGGGAGGCGAAGGCTTTTACCCGGGCCCAGTTCGCCCAGTATGGCCTGCAATACGTTTCTGAAGAGCAGGTCACATCATTTGCCATTAATTTCCTGAAAAATGAGGAGGAGGCCCGCCGCATTGCAGAAAAAGTGCTTGACACAAGGGTGCTCGGCATCCTGATTGATGCCGTCAGGGTGGATGAGAAGAGGGTAACACCCGAGGAATTCAACAAGCTATTCGGCAATAAGTGAAACCTTAAAGCCTATTAATTCGTATATTTGGCATTCAATCAAAGATTCAGACCATGCCAGACATCAATGATTTTAAAAAATACGCCGCTGACCGGTCAGGCATCAGCAGCATGACGATGCACCGTTTCATCTCTATCGCCAACAGCTATATCTCCCCGACAATTATTGAGGAACGGCAGCTGAACGTGGCATCTATGGATGTCTTCTCGCGTCTTATGATGGACCGTATTATCTTCCTCGGCCTTCCTATTGACGACTATGTGGCCAATATCATACAGGCTCAGCTGCTCTATCTTGACTCGGTTGATCCTGATAAGGACATACAGATCTACCTCAACACCCCGGGCGGTGCAGTACATGCAGGGCTGGGCATCTATGACACAATGCAGTACATCTCTGCCGACGTGGCCACCATCTGCACCGGCATGGCTGCCTCAATGGGCGCAGTGCTGCTTTCGGCAGGCGCAAAGGGCAAACGCTCGGCACTCAAACACTCCCGTATTATGATCCATCAGCCGATGGGCGGCGCAGAGGGACAGGCATCAGATATCGAGATAGCTGTCAGGGAGATACTGAAGGCCAAGAGGGAACTTTACGAGATAATCGCATTACATACCGGCAAAACTGTCGAAAAGGTTGAAAAAGACTCAGACCGCGACTACTGGATGACAGCCGCAGAGGCCAGGGAATACGGTATGATTGACGAGGTTCTGATCAGGAACAAAAACTAATTATACCCCTGATGGATAAATGCTCGTTCTGCGGACGTACCAAAAAAGAGGCTAACCTTCTCATTGCTGGTCTCGAGGGTCATATATGCGATCATTGCATAGAGCAGGCACATAATATAATGACAGAGGAGCTGGGTGGCAGGTCAAGCTTTAACCTTGACAGCATCAAGCTCCGCAAGCCGGATGAGATAAAGAATTTCCTTGATCAATATGTAATCGGGCAGGACAGGGCAAAGAAGATTCTCTCGGTAGCCGTCTATAACCACTACAAAAGGCTGATGCAGAAGACTGACAGTGATGATGTGGAGATTGAGAAATCGAACATCATCCTGGTGGGTAAAACAGGTACCGGCAAGACGCTGCTGGCCCGTACAATAGCCCGTATGCTTCATGTACCTTTTACAATAGTTGATGCAACCGTCCTGACAGAGGCAGGTTATGTGGGTGAAGATATCGAGAGCCTGCTTACCCGTCTGCTTCAGAATGCCGACTATGATGTCAAGGCTGCAGAGAAGGGAATAGTGTTCATTGATGAACTTGACAAGATAGCCCGCAAGGGCGATAATCCCTCAATCACCCGTGACGTGTCAGGTGAGGGTGTCCAGCAGGGTCTGCTCAAGCTCCTCGAAGGAGCAGTTGTGAACGTGCCCCCGCAGGGCGGCAGGAAACACCCCGAGCAGAAGATGATACCTGTTGATACCAGGAATATCCTCTTCATCTGCGGAGGTGCATTCGAGGGGATAGAGCAGAAGATAGCACACAGGCTCAACACCACCGTGGTGGGATACACTGCCAGCCGCTCACGTGACCACTATGACAAGGATGACCTGCTGAAGTACATTGCACCCCAGGATCTGCGTGCTTACGGTCTCATCCCTGAGATCATCGGCCGTCTGCCGGTGCTGACCCACCTCTCTCCCCTTGACCCCAGGGCGCTGAGAGCCATTCTGACAGAGCCGAAGAACGCCATCACAAAACAGTATGTCAAACTGTTTGCCATGGACGGTATCAAACTAGCCTTTACCCCTGAGGTCCTTGACTACATTGTAGACAAGGCCGTGGAGTTCAAGCTGGGTGCAAGAGGCCTTCGTGCCATCTGCGAAGCCATCATGATGGACGCGATGTTCGAACTGCCGTCAGGCGATGTGAAGGAGTTTACAGTCACCACCGAATATGCCTCCAATAAGCTCGAGAGGGTGGACATGAAGGTGCTCAAGGCATCATAATTCGCGGAAAGTCACCTTATCTGTGCCTGGGATGACCCCGG
>WXFE01000015.1 GCA_009881065.1 Bacteroidales bacterium
CTGACCAGCCGTTTGAGCTCGGGCAGCCTCCGGTAGAAGACCAGTGCTCCCAGCAGGCAGGCAGCACCGCCGATGAAGATGGTCCACGGGGTGCCGAGCACTTTGGCCATCCATCCTACCAGCAGGCTCCCGAACGGTGCAGTGCCCATCAGGGCCATGGTATAGAAGCTCATGACCCTCCCCCTCTTGTCATCGTCGGCGATGGTCTGCAGAACGGTGTTGCTGGCGGCTGTGTGCGCCATCATCCCAAGACCGGTAAAGAAGATCAGGAACATCGATATGAAGAATGATTTACTGATAGAGATGGCTATTAATCCGGTCGAAAGCAATGCCGTAGCTGCAGGAATCAGCCGTCCCAGCCTCAGAACCGTATTTCGCGAGGCAAGGTAAATGGCCCCGAGAAGGGCTCCGGCGCCCGCCCCGCCCATCAGGAATCCGTAAGTGTGTGAGTCGCCCTGCAGTATGTCCTTCGCATAAACCGGCATCAGCACCTGGTATGAGGCTCCCATAAGACTGACCAGTGCCAGCAGCAGAATAATATGCTTTATCGGCGCAAAGCCGAAAACGTAATCCCACCCCTCCTTCATCTCCCGGAACATCGGAACAGGCTCTTTCTTTTCGCGGGTCTCCGTCACTCTCATCATCATCAGCGAAGCGATGACGAAGATGTAACTCAACGCGTTGATGAGGAAACAGGCGCCCTCGCCCACGGAAGCGAGGACTATCCCGGCCACGGAAGGCCCTATCAGCCTGGCGCCGTTGAACATCATGGAGTTAAGGGCTATGGCATTGCCAATATCCTCCTTGCCGTTTACCATATCAATTACAAAAGAGTGGCGTGCCGGCATGTCAAATGAGTTGATGCAGCCCAGTGCCACGCTCAGTACCAGTATATGCCATATTTCCAGGCTTCCGCTGAGGCTGAGCCATGCAAGCACACCTGCCTGGAGCATCGAGATTATCTGAGTCAAAAGCAACACCCTGTAGCGGCTCCAGCGGTCTATCAGCACTCCGGCGAAGGGAGCCAGCAGAAAAGAGGGTATTGAGCCGGCAAAACCCACAATGCCCAGCAAAACCTCTGAGCCGGTCATCCTGTAGACAACCCACGGCAACGCTATCCTCTGCATCCAGGTTCCTATCAGCGAGATGCTCTGCCCGCTGAAGAACAACCGGTAATTGCGGTGACGGAGTGACCGGAAGATGATACTTATTTTTAAAGGTATCGAACCGCTGTATGTACTTTTTCGTCTCATCAGAATAATTGCCCGTGATCAGCTCCTGTCAGCAATGAACTGATCGGGTACCTGAATCAGGGCACAAAAGTAACTCTTCAGAAATTATCCGGGCTCCTTTCCCTGAGAAGAATTTATTTGTCAGGGTATGGTTTTAACTACTCCGGCCTTACTGACATCCGTTGAAATTTATAACTTGTCACGTCATAAAAAATTATGCGGCTGAAATCAGTTGCAACAATATAACATTAATACAGACAAATAACTTCCGTATGTTTTACATCCTGTTTTACAAGACTGTGGAGAACTACATTGAGCGCCGGGCTCCGTTCCGCGATGAGCACCTCGGTCTGGTGCACGAGTTCCGCAATGACGGTCGCCTCTTCATGGCCGGAGCATTGGCCGAACCGTCCGACGGGGCCGTGCTGGTATTCAGGGGTGATACCCCACAGGCAGCTCATGATTTTGCAGACCGCGATCCCTACGTCAGGAACGGACTCATCACCGAATGGTCTGTAAGGCCCTGGATGGTAGTCACAGGCCAATGACAAACCAAAATTATCAAGTTATATGAAGAACAACCAATGCCACTCCGGCAGGGCAATCAAACATGCCGGGCTACTGATGGTACTCCTCCTTGCGCCTGTATTTACGGCAGGAGCACAGGACCCATTCATGCAATACCCTGACATCCAGGGGAACACTATCGTTTTCGCCAGTGGCGGTGACCTGTGGAAAGTCGCCGCAGAGGGCGGTACAGCCTGCAGGCTGACATTCAGCGACGGCCGTGAAAGTATGCCGGAAATCTCACCTGACGGCAGCCTGATAGCCTTCACGGGTGAATATGACGGCAACACCGATGTCTACGTCATGAATATTGACGGTGGTAATATCACAAGGCTCACCTGGCACCCCGGAGCGGATGAAGTTGTGGGGTGGAATGCTGCCAAAAACAAGATCATGTTCACCTCCGGCCGCAACAGCCCCTCGCGATATGTGAAGATGTACCTGGTCTCTCCCGATGGCACCGGCCTTGAAGAGATGATCATGTATGATGCTGCACGCGGAAGCTTCTCCCCTGACGGAATGAAGATTGCCTACAACAAGGACTCGCAGGATAATGCCACCTGGAAACGGTACAGGGGAGGAAGGGCACAGGAGGTCTATATCTATGACCTTGAAACCAACAAGGAGACCAATATAAGCAACTATGAAGGGTCAGACAGGTGGCCGATGTGGATAGGCAATAAAATATACTTCAGTTCAGACCGCGACAGGGTATTGAATATCTGGTCATATGACACCGGCAGCGGGAAGATTGAGCAGGTTACCAGACACACTGAATATGATGTGAGACACCCCGACTACGGAGGCAACCAGATTGTATATGAACTGGGAGGAGATATCTGGAAGCTTGACCTCACTACAGGTGTCTCTGCCAGGGTACCGGTGAAAATACTTACCGACATGGAGGAGCGGCGCCCGTATATGAAAGATGTCAGCCGCAATATCACCGGTGTCAATATCTCACCCTCCGGCAAACGTGCACTGGTAGTCGCGCGTGGCGATATATTCACTCTTCCTGAAAAGGAGGGCCCGGTCCGTAACCTGACAGCCTCATCCGGCGCCCGCGACAAGGATGCAGTATGGTCACCCGACGGCAGCCGGATAGCCTTCTTCTCCGACGCCTCAGGCGAATATGAACTCTATGTCATGAAACCTGACGGCAAGGAGGAGCCGCTGAAGCTTACCTCCCTGGGAGCAGGATACCGCCATACACTGAAATGGTCACCTGACAGCAAAAAAATTGCATGGACAGACCAGACCCTGACACTGTGGTACATTGACGTGGCCACAAAGGCAATTACAAAGGTTGACAAGGAAGAGTATGAGAACGTTGACGTTTCTCTTGACCTCAAATCAATCTTTGATTATTCATGGTCACCTGACAGCCGCTATATAGTCTACTCGAAAATGAACGAAGACTACATGTATCAGCTCTATGTTTACGGACTGGAAACAAAAAGCATCAACGGCATCAGCAACGGGCTCTTCCATGATTTCAATCCTGTTTTTACCAATGACGGAGAGTATATCCTGTTCATCTCCAACCGAAGGTTTAGTCCCACATATTGTG
>WXFE01000016.1 GCA_009881065.1 Bacteroidales bacterium
TCAGAGGGGTCTTCCGAAAAGAAATCCTCCTGTTCCGAAACATACCATTCCTTCGGATCAATCTTCGGGAAGAAGGTGTCAGCCTGATACTCCCTGTGGATATGAGTCACCATCAGCCTGTCTGCCTTCGGCAGGAACTGCCTGTATACAGATCCGCCTCCCATGATGAATATTTCCCTGCCCGGATCACAGAGACCCAGCGCCTCATCAATTGAAAGGGCTCTTTCTGCACCACTGAAGTAGTCACGTTCATCGTCGGTAAGTACTATATTCTTCCTGCCTGCAAGCGGTCTGTTCGGGAGTGACTCCCACGTATTCTTGCCCATGATAAGGCAATGGCCCATGGTAATTTCCCTGAATCTCCGGAGGTCGCCCGGGATGTGTGCCAACAGCCTGTTGTTGTATCCGATGCCGTTGTTGCGGTCAATTGCTACTATTATTGTGATCATTTTATACTGAAATTTCGCCTTTTATGGCTGGGTGTGGGTCATATTCCGAAAGAGAGAAGTCAGCGTAGGTGAAACCGAGGATGTCCATGACATCAGGATTCAGGGTCATAACCGGAAGCCTGCGCGGATCACGGGTGAGCTGCAGTTTTACCTGGTCAATGTGATTGAGGTATATATGTGCATCGCCCAGGGTGTGAATAAACTCGCCCGGCTTGTAACCGGTCACCTGCGCCATCATCATGGTAAGCAACGAATAGGAAGCTATGTTGAAAGGTACGCCCAGGAAGATGTCAGCGCTGCGCTGATAGAGCTGGCATGAGAGCCTGTCGCCGGCCACATAGAACTGGAACAGGATATGGCAGGGCGGAAGGGCCATCTTTTCTATCTCCCCTACATTCCAGGCTGAGATGATATGTCTTCGCGAGTCGGGATTATTCTTCAGTGATGTGACCACGTTCTTTACCTGGTCAATCGATCTGCCGTCACTTGCCGGCCATGATCGCCACTGATAACCGTAGATGGGGCCAAGATTACCGTCAGGGTCAGCCCACTCATTCCATATCCTGACACCGTTTTCCTGCAGGTATCGCACGTTGGTGCTTCCGCTGAGGAACCATAACAGCTCATGAATGATTGATTTCAGGTGCAGCTTTTTGGTGGTCATCAGCGGAAACCGCCCGGACAGATCAAAGCGCATCTGGTAGCCGAAGGTGCTCACCGTACCGGTACCTGTCCGGTCTCTCTTCTCAATGCCATGTTCCATGACATGGCTCAGCAGATCAAGATATTGTTTCATAGAATTCCGGACTATCTATCTGGCTTTGGGAGTGAACTTTGCCACCCATCCTCCTCCCGGAGCCAGGCTGAGAGTGATCTTTTCTCCGGCAGCAGCATTGCGGGCAATATGTTTGTAATCTTCTCCGTGTCTGTCAGCGTTAATTCCGTCGGAGAATATCTCCATGCTGTATTCACCGGCCGGCAGGAACGAAAGGTCAACCTCTGTCACAAACGGTTTCCAGTCATTCATTGCGGCCAGGTACCATGTAGTACCGTGCCTGCGCGCCATGACAATATTATCACCCTTCCTGGCTTCAATCACCCTGGTTTCATCCCAGGTGACCGGCACAGCGGCAATGAAGGAGGTGCACTCCTGGTTGCGTTTATAGTTGGAGGGACTGTCAGCGAGCATCTGCAGGGGGCTCTCGAAAACCACATACATAGCCATCTGATGTACCCTGGTGCCCTGGCTGGCCGGTCTGTAGAATATCGGCCTGAAGTCGCGCTGCTGCATGTTTACCATGGCTCCCGGGGTATAGTCCATCGCGCCGGCTACCATGCGGGTAAAGGGCAGCATCAGGTCATGTTCCGGATCGCAATCCGTACTCCACTTGTTGTTCTCCATTCCCTTGACCCCTTCGCGGGTGATTACATTGGGCCAGGCTCGCTCCATCCCGTCAGGCTTGTAGGAGCCGTGGAAATCAACCAGCATTTTATGCCTGGCAGCCTTTTCGGCAACCTCGTGATAATAGTTGACCATCCACTGGTCGTCACGCTGCATGAAATCAACCTTGATCCCCTTCACTCCCCACTTCTCAAACTGTATTAGGGCTTCATCAATCTTGTCATGAAAGGTTTTCCAGACAACCCACAGAATGATTCCCACGTTTTTCGATGTGGCATATTCGCACAGCTCACCGACGTCAAATCCGGGCGACTGCTCCATAACATCACCCAGTTTGTACCAGCCTTCGTCGAGGATGACGTATTCAATACCGTTCTCCGATGCAAAATCTATATAGTACCTGTATGTGTCATTGTTGAGTCCGGCCCTGAAATCAACCCCGTAGATATTGTTTGCGTTGTACCAGTCCCATGCCACCTTTCCGGGTCTGACCCAGCTGAAGTCTGTTCCCGGTGCCGGTGGGGCTCCCAGCCTGAAGACCATCTCACTCTCAACCAGGCCGGCATCATCAGGGGTGATGATGAAGAGGCGCCACGGGAAGGTGCGTGTGCCCGGCGTCACTGCAAGGTACTCTTCGCGCCCGGTCACATAGACGTTGCGGTCATTGTACGCTTTCACTTCAGCAGGGTATGCAGGAAGCACACCCTTCACTCCCCCGCGGCCGTCTCCGTTTATCCACAAGCCCGGGTAGTCACGTATGTCTGCCTCACTGAGGAGGATGTTCAACGAGCCCGAGGTAAAGAGTGCCGGCAGGCTGGCCAGGTGTTCCGGGCCGATTGTATCCATTGATGCGGGGTGGAAGGTGCACTCATTATGTGACATGAAACCCTCTTCCAGTGGCCAGTATGCTCCGGCTCCGCCGGGAAGCGAAAAGGCAAACTGTTCATCCATTACCTTGATGTCTCCCTTCATTGCCGTCCTGAACCTGTATGCCACACCGTCATCATAAACGCGGAACTCAATTGACGAGCCGCCCCTGAAGCGAAGTTCAAGCGCGTTGAAAATGTCAGGCACCCGGCTGTTCTTCCGTGGCACCACGGGAACCAGCATATTATTTGCTGATGAGGTGACAGCCTTCGTTATGGCCGGACGCTGTCCGGGAATGGTCACCCCTTCCAGTTGCAGTTCGGGCGACAGCCCGGTGATTATCTCCTTGTTATCATAACTGACGGTGAGATTAATCCCCGCCGTGGTCTCGGCAAGGAGTGTGATCTTTCCGTCCGGTGATTTCACCTTGTACTCCTTTGACAGCAGGGGCACAGGTATCAGCAGCCCTGCTGCAATCAAAATCCTTAAAACCTTCATCTCTCCCTGATTAATTATCCTTCTCCTTTCCTTCTCGCCATCTCGTCCCGGATAGCTGCCGCCTGCTCATAATCCTCACGGCTGATTGCATCGGAAAGCATATCATTAAGCTCATCCACGGAAAATACGCTGTATTCGCTGCTCACGTGCTCTCTCTTCTCCTTTTGCAGTTTCGGCTGCTTCTCCTCCTCATCCCCGGTTGTGGCGCTCATAACAATGCCGGCCTCATTCAGAATCTGAGGTTCAATGAATATCGGACATTCAAACCTCAGTGCCAGTGCCACGGCATCAGAGGTACGCGAGTCTATGTTAAAACGCCTTTCGCCGTCACTGCACACGATCTCCGAATAGAATATCCCTTCCCGGAGCCGGTTGATGAGTACCTGTTCCACCGTTACACCACAGGCTGCGGCAAAGCTGCGGAAGAGATCATGTGTGAGCGGCCTTGGCGGTTCCAGGTTTTCAAGCTTGATGACTATGGCCTGAGCCTCAAACCCCCCGATAATTATAGGTATACGCCGTTCCCCGTTTTCCTCCGCCAGTATAAGGGCATAGGCGCCTGACTGTGTCTGGCTGTATGAAATGCCTATAACCTTCAGACGAATGAGTTTATTCTGCATAGTTTACCAGATTTTCTGCCTGACAGGCCAATAAGACAAATATAAATAATATGGCTCTTTATCTCCTCCCCTTCCCGATTTTTTATCCACATTGTATTGGTGATAAATTATTGTCACCGATTTGTACATAAGTTAATTTTTATATCTTTGCAGTCCGAAAAACCAAGATCCGGCGGGGCCTGCAGAAGTGTCATGCACAGAGGAGCATGACCGCCTCACGGAGTAACATAAGAGAGATTGAAAATGTACGCAATCGTTGAAATTGCCGGTCAGCAGTTCAAGGTAGAAGCAGGACAGAAAATATATGTTCACCATCTTGATGCAGCTGAAGGCGACAGTGTAGAGTTTGAAAAAGTACTTCTTACAGACAATGATGGTGTGGTCACCATTGGTGAACCCCTTGTTCCCAACACTGTTGTTGAGGGCAAGGTCCTCGGTCATGTAAGAGGAGACAAAATCATCATCTTCAAGAAGAAGAGAAGGAAGGGTTATCAGAAGAGGACCGGGCACCGCCAGGAATTCACACAGGTGGAGATTCTGAGAATAGGCGCCGCCATTGAGCCTGATAAGAAAACCGCACCAAAGGCAGAGAAAAAAACTGCAGAAGTACCCATTGCAGAAGAGGTGAAGGTAGAAAAGAAAACTGAAAAAGCACCAGCAGCTGAAAAGGTGAAGACAAAAAAGAAAGTTGCCGAGACACCGGCTGCAGAAGAGGTGAAGACGAAAAAGAAAGCTGCTGAGGCACCGGCTGCAGAAGAGGTGAAGGCAGAGAAGAAAAAAGCTCCTGCAAAAAAAGCCGCCACCAGCAAGGAAACGGCTGAGAAGAAGGAGACCGTAAAGAAGGCTCCGGCAAAAAGCACAAAGAAACCGGCGAAGGAATAAGCGATAAACAGTAAAAGAAAACGATATGGCACACAAGAAAGGTGTAGGCAGTTCACGTAACGGCCGCGAATCAGAAAGCAAAAGGCTTGGTGTCAAGCTCTTCGGAGGGCAGGCAGTAAAGGCAGGCAACATAATCGTTCGCCAGCGTGGAACCGTCCACAATCCCGGTGAAAACGTCGGGCTCGGAAAGGATCATACCCTCTTTGCCCTCGTTGACGGAACCGTGGAGTTCAAAAAGAAGCGTGACAACAAATCTTACGTCTCGGTTAAACCCGCGGCAGAATAGGATACTGACAACTTACAGCAACTCCTGAAAAATACGCTGAGGCGCATATTTTCAGGAGTTTTTGTTTTAATTTTACCACGCTTATCACCAAAGATTCCTTCCGGTATGTTAACCATCAACCTGATTCGTGAGCAATCGTCGTTCGTCATTGAACGGCTGAAAATCAAGAACTTCGATGCTGCAGAGATAGTACAGAATGTGCTTGATCTTGACCGCCGCCGCCGCGAGCTGCAGGCTGAGAGTGACTCCATCCAGGCTGAGCTCAACACCCTGTCACGTGAGATTGGTGCCATGATGAAGGCAGGGCGCAGGGATGAGGCTGATGCTGCCCGTCAGGGCGTAGTGGCTATGAAGGAGAAGCAGAAGCAGTTGTCAGAGACCATGGAAGTGGTTTCAGACGAGATGCAGACAGAACTGGTCAGGCTGCCCAACCTGCCGCATGCGCTGGTAGCCCCGGGGAAAAGCGCCGATGACAACGTGGTGGTGCGCAGCGGCGGCACCATACCTCATCTTTATGAAGGAGCCCTCCCCCACTGGGACCTGATAAGGAAGTATGACATAATTGATTTCGACCTTGGGGTCAAAATCACCGGAGCGGGTTTTCCCGTCTACAAGGGCAAGGGTGCCAGGCTCCAGAGAGCACTCATAAACTTCTTCCTCGACGAGGGTGAGAAGGCCGGCTACCGTGAAGTTGAACCGCCCATAGTGGTCAATGAGGAGTCGGGCTTCGGCACAGGCAATCTGCCCGACAAGGAGGGGCAGATGTATCACATTGGCATTGATAACCTTTATCTGATACCCACTGCTGAGGTGCCCGTAACAAATATCTACCGCGATGTGATCCTTGATGCTGCCGTACTGCCGGTGAAGAACATGGCATACACCCCCTGCTTCCGCCGTGAGGCGGGCTCGTGGGGCGCACATGTGAGAGGCCTCAACAGACTGCACCAGTTTGACAAGGTCGAGATAGTACAGATAGCACATCCTGAAAAATCTTATGAGTCACTTGACGAGATGGTAAGCCACGTGGAAAGCCTCCTGGTGAAGCTGGAGCTGCCATACCGTATTGTGAGGCTCTGCGGCGGCGACCTCTCATTCACCTCTGCAATGACATATGACTTTGAGGTATGGTCTGTAGGGCAGCAGCGCTGGCTGGAGGTGAGCTCAACCTCTAACTTCGAGACTTTCCAGGCCAACAGGCTCAGGTGCCGCTTCCGTGAAAAAGGAGCCAGACAGACCACCCTCTGCCATACCCTTAACGGAAGCGCATTGGCATTGCCGCGTATCGTGGCCGCACTTCTCGAAAACAACCAGACACCTGACGGAATAAAAATACCCTCTGTGCTGGCACCCTACGCCGGGTTCGGAATGATCAGCTGAGAGAGATGAAAAAGAGCCAGCAGGCATATCTTTATGCCTCCCTCGCAGTGGTGCTATGGGGTACCATTCCTACCGCTTTCAAGATAGCCCTTTCCGAACTGAACATCGTGACCATGCTGGGGATCACCACCCTGATATCTACAGCAGTTCTGTTTGCAATAATGCTTCTTACAGGCAAGCTCTGCCTCCTCCGGCAGACGACAGGCCGCGAGCTGCTCTGGTCAGCCCTGCTGGGGCTGGTCAATCCCGTCGCATACTATCTTATCCTGCTGACCGCATACAGCCGCCTGCCGGGCCAGGTGGCACAGCCTATCAACATGATATGGCCCATCATTCTTGTCTTCTTTTCCATACCGCTGCTGGGGCAACGCATACCTGCCCGCAGTTTCCTCGCACTCGCAATCAGCCTCGCCGGGGTATATATAATATCATCACAGGGTGCCCCGCTCAGCCCGGGCAGGTCAGACACCCTGGGCGTCATCCTGGCACTCATCAGCAGCGTCCTCTGGGCTCTTTATTTCGTCCTTAACGTGCGCGACAGGCGCGATGAGGCGGTAAAACTGTTTACCGGTTTCCTGTTCGGTTCAGCCTACATGATCATCCTGATGGCATCCGTGGGCTCCTTCAACCAGCCTTTGAGCTTCAGGGGGGTGGCGGCATCGGTCTACTGTGGCTTCTTTGAGATGGGAATTACCTTCTGGCTCTGGCTGAAAGCACTTCAACTCTCCGAGACAACCGACAAGGTGAGCAACCTGGTTTATTTCGCTCCGTTCATCTCCCTGATACTGCTGCACTTTATCATAGACGAACCCGTTTATTATACAACCCCGGCAGGACTGCTTCTCATCATAGGAAGCGTCATTTACCAGAACAGGACAAAGAAAACCTGAATCAACCGGCACATTTTTTGTTACTTTTACATCAAATTTACTCATTATGAAAAGAGTATTTATAGTATCACTGCTGATCATCCCCCTGCTTTTCGGATGCAAAAAAGACCCGGAGCCGTCTAAAACTCCCACACTGGAAGAGAGGGCCCGCGACGGTCTGTATGATCTGATGAAATATGTCTATCTCTGGTACAGCAACATGCCAACTGTCAAGACATCTGACTACACCGGCCCGGAGCAACTCCTGGAAGCCGTGAGATACAGGCCGAGAGACAAGTGGAGCTTCATTGCAGACTATGAGAGTTTCATGGCTTCAATGCAGGGCAGCTTCGTGGGTCACGGAATCAGAATGGGCCTTGATAATGCCAACAATGTCAGGGTGGTAAGCCTTTACGAAGGCTCAGACCTCTGGCCAAAAGGAGTAAGAAGGGGATGGATAGTAAAGGAGATTAACGGCACAGCCATTGCCCCCATCTTCATCTCGGGCAACAACACAGCCTACAACAACCTTATGGGTCCCCCCACGGCAGGAACGTCCAACACGTTTACATTCATCGATCCTGATAACCAGGAGGTGACCTATACCTCCGTCAAGTCGAGCTTCACCATCAACTCCGTGACGGCATCAAAGGTCCTCGACCTCACCGGAGGCAAGACGGGTTACCTCTGCTTTGAGACATTCATTGAACCGTCTGAACAGGAGCTTAACGAAGCCTTTGCCGATTTCAAGGCCAGTAACGTCACCGACCTCATAATTGACCTCCGGTACAATACCGGAGGATACATGAGTATAGCCCAGCAGCTTGCCAGCCTTGTGCTGACATGGGATGACACCACAAAGGTGTGCTACAAGCTGACATACAACAATCTGGTGGGTCCTGAGTGGAATGAGAGCTTCAATTTCGTCAGGACGGAGAGCCCCCTGGGCCTTGACCGTGTTGTCTTTATCACCACCCGCAGTTCGGCTTCTGCCAGCGAGGTGGTTATCAACAGCCTGATGCCCTGGGTTGATGTGAAGCTTGTGGGTGACACAACACATGGCAAGCCTGCCGGCATGAACATCTGGGGATATCCGTTCCCCTCTGACGCTGTGCCGAAACCGGATTACAAGTATGTCTTTGCACCAATAACCTTTGAGTATCTGAACTCAGATGACCAGGGCCGTTTTTATGACGGGATAAAGCCTGATGTGAGGGCTGCTGATGACATAACACATGATTTTGGCGATCCCGAAGAAGCCTCCCTGCAGGCAGCAATAAACCTGCTTGAAGGAAAGAAGTCAGTGACGGCAGAGCCCGTCAGGCGACCCACCATATGGTCTGAAGGAAACCAGTTGCCCACCGACCTCATCCTGGGTCCATCGAAAGAGATCGGGAAGTGAATGATCAGCAGAGCGGCAGGTTAATTCTCGGCATTGACCCCGGTACAACCGTCACGGGTTACGGCCTTATAAGTGTGTCGGGAAAAAGCCCGTCACTCATCACCCTTGGCATCATTGACCTGCGCAAGAAGGAGGATCATTTCCGAAAGATACGGACCATCTTTGAGGAGACGCTCGGGCTTATTGACAGGTATCATCCTGATGAGTTTGCTATCGAGGCTCCCTTTTTCGGCAAGAATGTACAGAGCATGCTCAAGCTGGGCAGGGCACAGGGTGCGGCAATATCAGCTGCGCTCTACAGGGACCTGCCGGTATTCGAGTATGCACCGAGAATGATCAAAATGTCTATCACCGGCAGAGGCCAGGCCAGCAAGGAGCAGGTGGCTTCCATGCTGCAGACCCTGCTTGCCTTCCGCGGAGAGTCTATGGTTCTTGACGCTACCGATGCCCTGGGAGCAGCCATGTGTCACTTCTACCAGAGCAGCAAACCGGTTGCAGACAGGAGGAAATACAGGAACTGGGGCGACTACATAAAAAAGAACAGCGACAGAATCAAACAGTAAGCTTCTGTGCGGCAGCGAGGGCTGCCACGCTGACCCTGACACCACCGGCAGACTGGAGCGCGGTTACACAGGCTTCCACAGTTGAACCGGTGGTGATTACATCATCAACCAGCAACAGATGCCGGCCGGCAATCTCCCGGGGTCTGGTCACCGTGAAGAGTCCTTCGACATTCTCCCACCTCTCATACCTTCCCCTTTTTGTCTGTGAGCCAGACTTGCCCGTCCGGCGAAGAATATCGCTCCTTACCGGCAGGCAGCAATGTGAAGCAATTCCCTCGGCAATGCACTTACTCTGGTTGAATCCGCGGCGCCTTTCCCTTACCGGATCGAGCGGTACGGGGATGATCATATCAATCCCGTCAGTGAATCCGCTTTCCGCCAGAACAGAGCCGTACAGCCTGCCAAGCATGATGCCGATATCCTTCCTGCCTGAGTACTTCAGCAGGTGAATAAGTTTTCTTATGCGGCTACCGCGGTTATACACCGAATAAGCCGCTGCCCTTTCCACAATGCACCTGCCCCAGAAAGCCTGCTCGAGCATGTTGCCGCGGCGGAGGTGAAAGTCAGTACGTGCCATGTCAAGCATGCAACCGGTACAGAGCACCTCTTCTCCCCTGACCAGCGGAACACCACACGAGAAGCATGGCCGCGGGAGGAACAGACTCAGAAAGTCGTCAGCAATATCTTTAATATGAAACACTTCACAGCGAGAAGCAGAATCAAAGATATGATATTTATAACACCTCCGTAACGGTAATTAAAATTTTTCTATATTGCAGCCGTTTAATAAACAAACCAATTGGCACAAGTATGAAGAAATGGATGATTGGCAGCCTGTTTCTCATCGTGATGATGTTTGTGGCTGCAGTGGTCTATGCTCAGACTACCGTTAAGGAAAAGAAGCACACCAAAAGTGAGTGTGTCTTTGTCGATAAGAATAAGGACGGTAAGTGTGATATATGCGGTTCAACCGCAGATGCATGCAAGAAAGAAGCTGTGAAAGGCAAAGAGTGCTCCGGGTGCCCGTCCGCTGCAGCATGCGGCGAGAATAAGGGTGAAGTGGTTCCGGCAAAGGAAGGCACTAAGGCAACCACTCCATGCTGCGCAGGTAAGAAATAACCAGACAGCAGATAATAAAAAGAGGGTGTCTCAAAGGGGCACCCTTTTTCTTTTGTGCTTACTGTTCATTTCCAGCCCTGGTCAGCGACCGGGGCTTTTTTTTGACCGGACATGGCAGGTGCCGGTTTTATTGTTGTCAGTACCGCGATCAGAGCTTTACATGTGCTCCAATCTCTTTTGCCAGACGCTCATTTTCTTCCGGTGACAATGAAACCCTTGGGTTGGTAAAGAGCATATCCCCCTCACGGGAGATGGGAATAAGATGGATATGGGCATGGGGCACTTCAAGCCCGATCACTGCCACACCAATCCTGTTGCATTCTATCACCTCCTTCATTGCCCTGGCCACTTTCCCGGCAAAGATTATCATTCCGGAGAGTGCCTCATCATCCATATCAAAGATATAATCCACTTCCTTCTTGGGGACTACCAGGGTGTGACCGGCCTTAAGGGGCCTGACGTCAAGAAATGCAATATAGCGGTCATTCTCTGCCACCCTGTAACAGGGTATCTCACCGTTGATGATGCGTGTAAAGATTGATGCCATGATATCTTGTTTTCAGATTGATATTTCAATAATCTCAAACGGGATGGTGCCGGCAGGTACCCTGATCTCCACCACCTCACCCACTTTTCTGCCCATCAATCCCTGAGCAATTGGTGATGTGGCTGCTATTTTTCCCTCCTTGAGGTTGGCTTCACCCTCCGGCACAAGCTGGTATTCCATCAGTGCGCCGTTTGCCTTGTTGAGGATCTTGACCCTGTTCAGAATCTGTACCGTTTTGGTAGTTATCCTTGAGCTGTCAATAATGCGTGACCTGGCTACCGTGTCTTCGAGTTTGGCTATCTTCATCTCGAGCATACCCTGTACCTCCTTGGCAGCAGAATACTCCGCGTTTTCTGTAAGGTCACCCTTATCACGCGCATCGGCAATCAATCTTGCAACAGCCGGCCTTTCATTACGGAGCTGGTCAAGCTCTTCCTTCATTTTCTGGAGCCCTTCTTCAGTTACATAAACAAATTCCGACATGATTTCCCGTAAATTTGTTAAAAAATAAGAAGAATCCCGGCATTACCGGAACTCTTCAGAGAACAAATATAAAAAATTTCTAAATAAAAAACAAATTCCCTCCGCCTGGTAATTATCAGATAATCAACGTGAGTACTCTTTTCTGTCAAGAATTGCTGAATAAATCACAGCCCTTTTCAGGTCAAATCCTTCCTTATGAATATCAGTGCCGGGCAGAGCTTCATAATCATAGCCCGGAGCGTCACTTATCTCACCATCTGTTATATCAGCCTGAAAGAAATCACCCGTTGCCAGCTCACCCAGGGCTGAGACACCTTCTGAAGCAAAAGCGGCAGCCATGGAATCCTCAATGGAGCCCTCATTGGCGAAGGCTTCGCCCATCCCGGATGCGACTGACCCTTCGCTGCTGAAGGCACCCGCCATGTCATTCCTGATGTTTCCCTCCCGGCTGAAATCACGGGCCATCGGCTCTTCATATCTCCCCTCAATTATTTGTCCGGCGGGCATAGTCCATGGTGAAGGTCCGGGAACGGGTCTCTCCTCTCTGACGGTGAAAGGCGTCTGTCTCTCCTGCCTTATAGTTGAAGGCGCCGGTCTGGCGGTTTGTGCCGTGGTTTTCACCGGAGGCCTTGTGGTAAGTGTGCCCGGTTGACGTTGCACGGGTCCCGGTTTGCCACTCTTCTTTTTGCCCTTACCCTGGAATGAACCTACCAGGGCAATGATCCCCAGTAGTATATAAAAAATCAGGTTGCCAACATCTTCCATCTGCTTCAGTATTTTTTTACCTTGTGTTGCTTGATTTTAGGCTGTTTTTTCGGATTAATCGTCTTTGCCTTCTTCTTTTGCTGCTTCAGCACCGGCTGCTTCGAGGGATCCTTGGTCTTCGGCTTCGGTCCGGCACGGTCAGGCACCGGCTGCTGTGGCTTCTTCAGTTCCGGCTTCGTCTGCTCCCTGCGCTCTTTCTGCCTTTTAACCTTGTACCTGTCAGCAGTGTTCCTGCTGTTGTTCTCCATCCGCATCTTCGTCTCCTCGCTCTGGATCTGATAATGCCTCTCCCTCTTCTCCTTAAGGGCTTTCTCATCCTCCTTTTCCCGCCTGGCCTCCTTCCTGGCCTGTTCCTTCATCGCTTTTGCAGCCGCTCTGCTCTCACCGCTCTCCTTTACAGGCTTGCTGCGACGCGATTTGCCGAAGGTCTCCCTCTCAAACCGCTTGGTGGCATTCTTCTGGGCATTGCACTCAGTTGCCTCCACCACGAAAAGCAGAACGATTACCGCTGCTACAAACCTTAATAATACTAACCCTCTCTTCATTTCGTTTTTCCGTTAGCCGTGTCAGACTTAAAATAACTACATTTACAGAAACGGAAGCAAGCCCATGTCAGTTTCAAATTTAAGGATTTTTTTACTCTTTTCTCTGTTCACACTGCTTATAATCTCCTGTGACAGGGATAAGAACGATGTGATCCCTGACATCACGGTTGACTTCACCATCACTTCTTCCGATCCTGAATTTTTTGATCTCTTCAATGCTCCCGGCACCAGCGCTCTGATATCTTCAGCCCACAGGCACCTTGGTCTCGGTACAGCCGGTTTTGACGGCAACGGCATAATAGTCTACAGTACCGGGCTGCATGGTTTTGAATTCCCTGCCTTTGACCGCACATGTCCGCATTGTTACGCCAACAATGAAGTGAGTGTGGCTGTGACTGTTGACGGCGTGTACGCCATTTGCCCGGAATGTTCTACGAATTATGCACTCGGAGGGTCAGGCCTGCCGCAGAGCGGACCCGGTCACTATTATCTCAAGAATTACCGCACATCCTTCTCCGGCTACAGTATAAGGGTCTGGAACAGGAGATAGACCCTCCTAGTACCTGTAATGGTCAGGCTTGTAGGGGCCCCCTTCGGGAACGCCTATGTAGTCTGACTGGGCCCTGGTCATTTTGGTCAGGCCCACGCCAAGCTGTGCAAGATGGAGACGTGCCACCTCCTCATCGAGTTGCTTGGGAAGCCTGTAAACACCGATAGCGTGCTCTTTGGTCCACAGTTCAATCTGTGCCAGCGTCTGGTTGCTGAATGAGTTGCTCATCACGAACGACGGATGGCCCGTGGCGCAGCCAAGATTTACCAGCCTGCCCTCGGCAAGAAGGAAAATTGCATGGCCGTCAGGGAACAGATACTTGTCAACCTGTGGCTTGATATTGATCTTCCTGATACCCTTGTATGCATTCAGCAAATCAACCTGTATTTCGTTGTCAAAGTGTCCTATGTTGCAGACGATGGCCTGATCCTTCATCTTCTCCATGTGTTCAATGGTGATGACATCACGGTTGCCTGTTGCAGTAACGAATATGTTGCCTTCAGCAAGGCTCTCCTCAACCGTCCTTACCTCAAAGCCTTCCATTGCAGCCTGCAGTGCACAGATAGGATCGATCTCGGTCACAATGACCCTTGCGCCATACGACCTCATTGACCTTGCAGATCCCTTGCCGACGTCACCGTATCCGCATACGACAACAACCTTGCCTGCTATCATCACATCCGTTGCCCTCTTGATACCGTCGGCAAGTGACTCACGGCAACCATAAAGGTTGTCAAATTTGCTTTTTGTTACCGAATCATTGACATTGATTGCAGGCACCAGGAGTTCTCCCGCCTCCAGCATCTGGTAAAGACGATGCACGCCTGTGGTTGTCTCTTCGGATATACCCTTCATCTCACTGACCGTCCTGTGCCATTTCTGCGGATCCTCCTCCAGTATCCTCCTTAGTGTGTCAAACACTATTGCCTCTTCCCGGCTTGCCGGCTCTGCATCAAGAACTGAGCTCTCCTTTTCGGCCTTGTATCCCAGATGGACGAGCAGTGATGCGTCGCCTCCGTCATCAACAATGAGGTTCGGGCCTTTCCCTCCGGGGAAGGTCAGGGCCTGTGCGGTACACCACCAGTACTCCTCTGCCGTCTCACCCTTCCATGCGAATACCGGGATGCCGGCAGCGGCAATGGCAGCAGCGGCGTGATCCTGCGTGGAAAAAATGTTACAACTTGCCCATCTGACATCTGCGCCAAGCTCCCTGAGTGTCTCGATGAGAACGGCTGTCTGAATGGTCATATGGAGCGAGCCTGTTATCCTTGCACCCCTGAGAGGTTTGGAACCCGAATATTTGCGCCTGACCGCGAGCAGCCCCGGCATCTCCTTCTCCGCAATCTCTATCTCCTTACGGCCGAATCCGGCAAGTGATATATCCTTTACCCTGTACTTAAGATCGTTGTCTATGAATGACATAATGATAATTTTTTAGGTGTGCAAAGTTAACCAAAAAAAGGGATAATTGTTCAGCGGCCCAGCAGGGCGATGGTCATCTCACGGTCGAGGGTCAGACGGGCTGACAGTTCATCCACACTCCCGAACTTCATCTCATCACGCAGCCGGTGACGGAATGTTACAGTTACTTCATTCCCGTACAGATCACCATCGAAATCAATAAGATGAGCCTCGATGGTACATAACCCGTCACCACCAGTGATGGTAGGCCTGTGTCCGATATTGAGCATGGCCATGTGCCTGTCGGGGACACCCTCTACGATAACCTCCACGGCATAGACCCCGGAGCGGGGTATCAGTTTGTATGCAGAGAGAGTGGCGATGTTGGCAGTCGGGAAACCCATGCCACGGCCGATCTTCCTTCCGGAAACCACCCGGCCCCTGATGAAATAATCATAGCCAAGCATTGATGCGGCCTTTTCAATGTTCCCCTCCCCGAGCGCCTTCCTGATGAGCGATGAGCTTACAGCCTCCCCTTCAACCATGTATGCCTCCTCGCGTGTCACCCTGAAAGCCATCCTTCTGGCACACTCTATGATTGTGTTTTCGTCACCCTCCCGGCGCCTGCCGAAATGGTGGTCATACCCGATGATCAGGTGGCAGACACCCAGATGACGGCAAAGAATGGAACTGATAAATTCAGGGGCGGTCATCCTGCTGAGCTCAGCCGTGAAGGGGATGACCACAAGATAGTCTATGCCTGTCTCCCGCATGAGCTCCGTCCGCTCTTCAAGGTCTGTCAGGAAGCTCAGATGGCCCGGATCGCTGGAAAGGATCATGCGGGGATGAGGATCAAAGGTGACTGCCACTGCATCAGCGCCATCTTTTGCAGCCTCCCCTTTGACACGCCGGAGAAGCATCCTGTGCCCAAGGTGAACGCCGTCAAAGACACCGATGGTAATAACCGGATTGTTAAATGAGATGCCTGTATAACCGTGATAGACTTTCATGACCCGATTGAGACATCAAAAATAATAAAATCCTATCTTTATCTTGTCTGTAACATCAGGGCAAAGAGTATGACAGAAAGATTTTACAAGGCTGATCCGTGGCTTGATCCCTTCAGGGAGATCATAGAGGCGCGGCTTGCCTACATCAGTTACCGTGAGAAACTGTTTACCGGTGGCCGCTCCATGACCGACTATGCCAACGGACATCACTGGTACGGCCTGCACCGTACCCCTGAAGGATGGGTCTTCAGGGAGCATGCCCCGAACGCAACGTCGATCATTCTCACCGGAACATTTTCAGAGTGGAAGGAAGATGGGCGATATGCCCTCAGCCGTACGGCAGAAGGAGACTGGGTGGGTGAGTTCGATGCAGGAATGCTTTCGCACGGCGACCTGTACAAGATGATTGTCAAATGGAAGGGCGGTCAGGGAGAAAGGATTCCGGCCTATGCCACCCGCGCTGTTCAGGATGAAGTGACAAAGATCTTCTCGGCGCAGGTGTGGAACCCTGAAAACGAATACGTGATGCAACACAAGGCGCCTCCGCCACCACCCTCACTTCTCGTTTACGAGGCACATGTCGGGATGGCCACCGAAGAAGAACGGACCGGCACATACCGGGAGTTTACCAGACATGTGCTTCCCAGGGTGAAAAGCCTTGGCTACAACACCGTTCAGCTTATGGCCATCCAGGAGCATCCCTATTACGGCTCATTCGGCTACCATGTCTCCAGTCTTTTTGCCCCCTCATCACGCTTCGGCACACCCGATGATCTCAGGGAGCTGATTGATACCGCCCACAGCATGGGCCTGAGGGTAACAATGGACCTGGTTCACTCGCACGCAGTGGCAAATATCCTTGAAGGGCTCGGCCTGCTTGACGGTGATCCCGGGCTCTACTTTCATACCGGTTCACGCAGGAAGCATGTGGCATGGGATTCGCTCTGCTATGACTACGGCAAGCCGGAAGTCAACCATTTCCTGCTGTCAAACTGCAAGTACTGGCTTGAGGAGTTCCACTTCGACGGATTCCGGTTTGACGGCATAACCAGCATGCTGTACTATGATCACGGCCTGGAATCCGACTTCGTCTCCTACAAACAGTATTTTGACGGCAACCAGGACAAGGATGCCATCGTCTACATCACTCTTGCCAACAAGCTGATACATGAATTCAACCAGGATGCCACCACCGTGGCCGAGGATATGAGTGGCATGCCCGGACTTGCCGCCTCCGTTGCCTCCGGCGGGATGGGTTTTGACTACAGGCTTGCAATGGGAGTGCCCGATATCTGGATAAAGATGGTCAAGGATATCCCTGATGAGGAATGGGACCTCGGGTACCTGCTCCATGAACTGACACAGCACCGGACCGAGGAGAAGGTGATATCATACTGTGAATCACATGACCAGGCATTGGTAGGCGACAAGACCCTGATTTTCAGGCTGGCAGACAAGGAGATGTACACCTCAATGAGCATCTTCACCCCCAGCCTGATAGTTGACCGGGCCATGGCTCTCCACAAGATGATCAGGCTCTTCACCTTCATGACAGCAGGCGGTGGCTACCTCACCTTCATGGGTAATGAATTCGGCCACCCGGAATGGATTGATTTCCCCAGAGAGGGAAACGGGTGGAGCTATAAATACGCGCGCAGGCAGTGGAGTCTGGCAGATGATGAACTGCTGAAGTACAGGTTTCTGAATGAATTCGACAGGGCAATGATTGAGACCGGTAAAAGGCACGGGTTGCCACGGCTGCAGCTGACAGAGTCACTCTTAGTCAACAATGCTGACAAAATCATCGCATTCAGGCGCGGTGACCTTGTGACGGTGATGAACTTCAATCCGACAATCTCCTTTACCGGATACGGGATTCCCGTCAGGGGAAAATTCAGGATCATCCTTGACACCGACGATCCCATGTTCGGCGGGCAGGGCAGGATAGACACAAACCAGACCTACTTCGCACAACCTGACAAGGGACGTTACGGGGTGACGGCTATGCACCACCTCAGGCTTTACCTCCCCGCAAGAACAGCTGTGGTACTCCTGCAGGAGAGGGTAAAGACAATCATGGATCTCTGAAATCAGTCAACCCATCTCAGCAGGCAGAAATCCTGCCTGTGAGGCAATTCACTGTGCCTGGCGTAGATACGGATTCCGTAGAAGAAAGTGCCGGCTATCTCAGGCTGGAACTCAACGCTGTATATGACCCGTCCCTTCTTCCTGTTGACATATTCGAACTCGTGGGACGAGAAGAAGGCATGCTCTCCGTTCTTGAGCTGGCGTGTCACAACCAGTTCAACCCCGACATTCTCCACCGGAATATCCTTTATATCCAGAATGATCTCGGTAGAGTATTTGTATCCCGAGCGGAAGACATTCTTATCCAAATCCTTAATGTCAAATTTAACTACCTCTATCTCATCCCATACCTTTGAGATATAGCTCTTCCATCCGGCCAGTTCGCGTGCCAGTGCATAGTTATCAGCAGCCATCCTGCGGCTTCTCTCCCACAGCTTCTTATAGTACTTCTCCAGATAATCGTTGAGCATGCGGCGCATGGTGAACTCGGGAGCCACCTTGACCATGGTGTTCTTGATGTAGCTGACCCATTCACGCGGTATGCCGCTTTCATCCTTCGAGTAGTAGGCCGGAACGATCTCATACTCAAGCATGTTGTAGATGGTTTCTGCGTCAATATCATTCTGCAATTCCTGGCTGGCAAAAGTCCGTTTCTTTGGCAGTGCCCATCCGGCGAAGGCACGATAGCCTTCCACCCACCATCCGTCAAGGACACTGAAGTGAATGGTTCCGTTCATTACGGCTTTTTCACCGCTGGTGCCTGATGCTTCCAGGGGCCTTGTCGGAGTATTCAGCCATATATCAGCGCCACGTACAAGGTAACGTGCCATATCCATATCATAGTTCTCCAGGAAAATAATCTTCCCGGCAAACTGAGGCATCTGTGATATTTCATTGATTTTCCTGATGAGTTCCTGTCCGCCGCCGTCATGGGGATGAGCCTTGCCGGCATAAATGAACTGCACGGGTCTCTCGGGGTTATTGACGATTCTCGCGAGACGGTCGAGGTCACGGAACAGGAGGTTGGCACGCTTGTATGTTGCGAATCTTCTGGCAAATGCTATTGTAAGGGCCTTCTCATTCAGGTGAGAGCTGATGTTCATCAGAGTGCGCGGGCTGACATGCCTCTCAAGCATGTCTGACTGGAGACGCTTGCGGATATTGTCAAACAGACGCTTCTTGAGCTTCATCTTGACCTCGTAAACCTTCTCGTCTTCCAGCTTGTGTATCTTTGCCCATTGCTTACGGTCACTCAGATCAAAATGACGTGTGCCGGTGAGCTTCTCGTAGACCTGTTCCCACTCGGGCGCCACCCATGTTGAATAGTGAACACCGTTGGTGACATGGCCTATGTAAAGCTCGTCACGAAGGTAACCGGGCCACAGCTTTGAGAAGAGCCCGCGTGAGACATGCCCGTGCAGCTGACTCACTCCGTTCATCTCCTGGGAGAAGCGGGTTGCGAGGAAGCTCATGTTGAACTTGCGCTCATGATCATCCTGGCAGCGGCCTAAGGCCATCAGCTGATCCCACGTGATATTCAGCCTGGTGTGATAATGTGAAATATATTTTCTCAGCAGGTCTTCTTCAAAGGCATCATGGCCTGCCGGCACAGGAGTATGGGTTGTAAACAGGGTAGATGCCCTGATTATTTCCATTGACTCCGCAAAGGTCAGATGCTCATCCTCTATGAGGTGACGCATCCTCTCAAAGCCTATGAATGCTGAATGCCCTTCGTTGCTGTGGTAGACATCAGGTTTTATTCCGATGGCAAGCAGAGCCCGCATTCCCCCTATGCCGAGGATCAGCTCCTGCTTCAGGCGGTTCTCGGAGTCGCCGCCATAGAGATAGTGGGTGATTGCCCTGTCCTCAGGCGTGTTATCCTCAAAATCGGTGTCGAGAAGATAAAGTTTAACCTTGCCTACCGGAGCCAGCCACACGCGGGCTTTCACAATACGTCCTGGCCAGGTAAGCTGTATGGTAAGGTGATTGCCGTTGCTCTCCTTCACGGGTTCAACCGGAATCTGAGAGAAATCCTCAGCCTCATAAATAGCCTGCTGCTCACCCCTCGGGCCCAGCTTCTGCCTGAAATAACCATACCTGTATAACAGACCTATACCCGTGATATTAACGTTGGAGTCACTTGCCTCCTTCAGATAGTCACCGGCAAGAACACCCAGGCCGCCTGAATAGATCTTCAGGTTTGGATGTATGCCAAACTCCATGCTGAAATAAGCTACGGAGGGCAACTCCTCGTTATCAGGCCTGCCAAGATATTCTGTAAACTCCTTGTAAATCCTGTCAGCATCATGCAGAAACACCTCATCGTCTGAAAGCACTACAAGCCTCTTGTAGTCGATGGCTTCCAGCAATCTCTTGGGATTGTGTCCAACCTCCTCCCACAGCGTGGGGTCCATCCGGCGGAAAAGAAACTCAGCATCGCTGTTCCATGACCACCAGAGGTTTGAGGAGAGTTCCTTGAGATAAGCGATACGTACGGGTAACTCAGATTGCACGTAAATATCTTTCCAGACAGGAGCCTGGAAGGGTTTCCTTACCTGTACCTCGGTAGCTTCAAGTATGCGGGTGTAATCCCTGGGCTGGTCTCTTCTCTTTTCGCTTTTCTCAAGTGCATAACGGTATGCATTGATATAATAGCTGAAAAGAGTATTCCAGTTAGCTATCCGTGATATCTCCCAGGCCTTCCCGCGTGCAGCGGCAGCCTCTTCAGGATTCATCTGCATAAACTTGCGGATGAATTCTTCCATACTGACAATGACCTCATTGTCATTGTCGTCAGTACGGTTCAGTACAAGACATCCGTTGCCGGGTTCCTTGAAATAGGTATCGACCCACATACCGAATCCTGCAAGGTTTGTTGTCACGGTTGGAACATGGAACATCAGGCTCTCAAGAGGTGTGTAGCCCCATGGTTCATAATAAGAGGGATAGAGTGTGAGATCGAACCCGATAAGCAGATCATAGTATTTCATATTGAAGATCCCGTCATTGCCGTTCAGGTATGACGGAACGAATATGACCTTTACCCTTTCAGAGGCTATGTTGTGTATGCCTTCGCGTATCAGCTGGTTCATCACCGGGTCATCATTCACATAATGGAGTCCGTGCGTCAGGTATTTGTCACCTTCGGTAACCATTGTGCCATTGGCAAGGGCAGTGGCAAGATCCTGCCTGGGGCCCTTGTGGTATGCAGGTACGAGAATAAATGCAACACACTGTCGGCCGGAATTACTCTTCCTGTTCACCTGGCCCAGTGCCGAGAGGAAGAGGTCAATGCCCTTATTCCTGTACTCATACCTCCCGCTGGTGGAGACCAGGAGGGTATCATCCGGCAGGTCACAGCCAATCAGAGCCTTTGCCACTGAGAGTAGCCTGTCACGTGCTGCATTGCGTGCCGCATCAAAATTTTCAGGTTCGGGAACAAAGGTGTCCTCAAAGCCGTTGGGAGTGATCACGTCAGGCTTCTTTCCAAGAAACGCCTCACACTCACGCCCGGTAATCTCACTTACCGAGGTAAAGACATCTGCTTCCTGTGCAGTGATTTTTTCAAGTGACTGTTTGGAGGTGACATTGAATTCGTGAGCTGTCTGTACCGGATTATATTCATTGAGACGACTGTAGAGTTGCCTGTTGTTGCCTGCTATGCTGCGACCGAGAACAGTGGCGTGAGTGGTGAAAGCGGTGGCAACCCAGGGGGCATGCTTCTCAAGGTAGAGAACACCCGTGCCGGTCATCCATTCATGAAAATGGGCAATCACCCGAGGATATTCACGGTAGAAGTTGGTGAAGCTCTCGATGATTTTTCCCGCTGCGTAGCCGAATAATGCAGGCTCAATGTAATCCCACTGGCCTGAAATGCTGTCAAGCTTGTAGGTCTCCCAGAAACGGGCAAAGATTTCATTCTGCTGCCCGAAATAGGGCGTGAAATCTACCAGCATCACGCGCGGATTGCCCCTGATGTTCCAGCGACCGGTTTTTACTATCAGACCCTCCTGCGCGGCTACGGTCTTCCATGACTGGAACATCGTGTCATCAGGGGTAAACTCCGGATTGGACTTGTCGTCCCTCCATACATCAGGACCGATCAGTATATAGTTATCTTCAAATTCATAGGTTACGTTTAGCGCCTTGGTTGAAATGACTGTATAAATTCCTCCTACCTTGTTGCATACTTCCCAACTAGTTTCGAATAAAAAATCAGCTTTCATTTCCATATAGTTAATACTCAATTAATACGCATGAGGCGCAGATATATTGCACATATGAATTATACCCCGGTTATTATTTACTGCCGGATCTCTTCCTGGCAGCAACGGGTTTTGCCGCGGCACTCTTCTTGGAACTCTTTTTCGCGGCTGCCTCCGGGGCAGTTTTTACGCTCTTCGGAGCTGCTTTCCCGGCCTTTGTGGTACTCTTCTTAGCGGCTGCCT
>WXFE01000017.1 GCA_009881065.1 Bacteroidales bacterium
CTGGCAGCAACGGGTTTTGCCGCGGCACTCTTCTTGGAACTCTTTTTCGCGGCTGCCTCCGGGGCAGTTTTTACGCTCTTCGGAGCTGCTTTCCCGGCCTTTGTGGTACTCTTCTTAGCGGCTGCCTTTCTTATAGCTTCACCGGCTTGGGGGGCAGCTTCCCCGGCTTGCGTGGCGCTCTTTTTTACGGCTGTCTCCGGGACAACTTCAACGGCCTTCGGGGCACTCTTCGTCGTGGTCGCCTTCCTGGCTGCTTTCCCGGCCTTTGTGGTACTCTTCTTAGCGGCTGCCTCCGGGGCAGCAGGTTTAGCTTCGGCGGCAATCTTTACTGTCACGGCCTTTGTGGCAACGCTCCTGGTTTTTGTGGCTGCGGCCTTTGGCTTTGTTTTTGCCTCCATCTGCTTTTCAAGCCTGGCCAGCTCCTCCTGAAGCTCGCTGATCATCTGATCACGTTTCTTAACATCAGCTGAGAGCCGGTTGATCTCCTCATCATGCACATCTACCGGACATAATGCATTGAGTCTTATCTCGAAGTCACTCAGCACATTCATGTAGTTCATGAATGCCTGGTACGGATTCTCATAAGGATTAAAATAGGCGTGAACAGCACCGTCAGAGAAGAACTTCGTTGACATGTAGTAGAAATGGTCACTCGACTGCAGATAAACCCAGTCGCGTATCAACTGCTCATTATTACTTCTGCCAACCCTGTCGGAAAGACTGTAGAGCTTGTTTACTGCTGCCGTCTGCAGCTCGTTGCCCATCCAGGCGGTGAGGTCCCTCTCCTCGTCAGCCCATGAGATGGGTGACGGAACATGCAGAAGAGATACCGGCTGATAGTTGTCTGCCACCTCTGAAACCGTCATGAAATTAAATGGTGTCCTCTTCATTATTGTTTCGGGCAGATGCCTGAGGAAGTCAAATATTCCCGTCTCCTTTTTCTGATGCTCTCCGAAGGTCTCGTAATCCATAAAGATATTTACCAGTTCGGAGGTTGATGCCAGTCCTTTTATCCAGCCTGCATATTTCTCGGCTGTCAGGGGATAGCTTGACCACTCCTTGCTGGAGAAGCGGAAGGCTATGTCATCACTGAGGATGTAGTTTCTCAGCAGGACCTTCAGCCTGGGGTTTATAGCATTGCAGTACAGGTAGTTGGGTGATTTCCAGCCGAGGATATGTTTGGCGCCCTCGGTGACAACTGCCTTGTAACCCAGCTCTGCCATCCAGCTGCCAATCTCGTCAGAATAGATAAGTTCGGTATTCCGGATGGAAGTGGGTTCATACCCGATATACTCCAACATCTTTTCACGGTGCACCCTGACCTGGAGTTCATATCTCTCCCTGCTCATGAGTGATGCCAGTGAATGTGAGTTTGTCTCGGCCAGGAACTCAACGCATCCCGTTTCTGCAAGTTCCCTGAAGGAGGCGAGCACTTCGGGGGCATATAACCTGAACTGGTCAATAACGATTCCGGTCAGCGAGAAGGTGACCCTGAACCTGCCCTTGTGCTTTTTTATCAGGTCAAGGATTATCCTGTTTGTCGGCAGGTAGCAGTTTATGGCTATCTTCCGCAGGATAGACTCATTCATGAAATCGTCATAGTAATAGTGTTCCTGCCCCATCTCGAAGAAACGGTACCGTCTTAGCCTGAATGGCTGATGAACCTGGAAATAAAGGCAGATTGCCTTTTTCTGTGATGTGCTCATATCGTTTATCTTGTCTGTTGCAAAACCTCTGAATAAATACTCTTAACATGGCCGGCAGCCTTCTCCCACTTCAGCTCGTCAACCTCTTCCTTGCCATTCATGATGAACATCCTTGAGAGAGCCGGATAGGTCAGGATACCATATATGGCATCAGCCATTGCTTCTATGTCCCAGAAATCAACTTTCACTGCATGTGTCAGCACCTCTGCCACACCGCTCTGTTTACTGATTATAACCGGCACATTTGACTGCATGGCTTCAAGCGGAGATATGCCAAATGGTTCCGAAACTGATGGCATAACATATACGTCACTCATTCTCAGCATGGTAAAGACATCATTGCCACGCAGAAAACCGGTAAAGTGGAACCTGTCGGTAATTTTCAGAGCAGCGGCATGACGCATCATACGTTCCATCATGTCACCCGAACCGGCCATAACGAACCTGACGTTGTGCATTCGCGAAAGGACCATCCTGGCTGCCTCGATAAAGTATTCCGGGCCCTTCTGCATGGTGATACGACCGAGGAAGGTAACTATCTTGTCATCATAGGATCTCCCGGGGATATCGAACTCGGAGTGATGCAGCGGCTCCACTGCATTGTAGACCGTCTCAACCTTCCCCGGGTCTATGTTGTATCTGTTTATGACAATGTCACGGGTAAGGTTGCTGACAGTAATGATTTTGTCAGCTGCATCCATCCCCTCCTTTTCCATTGCATATACCACCGGATTGACATTCCCTCCGCTGCGGTCGAAGTCAGTGGCATGCACATGAATGACCAGCGGCTTGCCGGAGACAGCCTTTGCAGCCATCCCTGCCGGATAAGCCAGCCAGTCATGCGCATGGATGATATCAAACTTCTGTTCCGAAGCAATAACCTGTGCCACCACCGAGTACTTGTGAATCTCTTCCATCAGGGTGGCACCGTAGCTTCCCGTGAAGTCAACCTTGCCATGCTTGTTTGTACTGATGAGCACATCGGTATCAGCCACCTCGCCCCGGGTCATCTTCCAGAACTCATCAGGGTCAGTATATGGTACCAGCCTGGAGAAGACCTCTATTTTTGCCACAGGTTTCCGGAAATACTTGTATTGAACCTTCTTGAAAGCCACGGGCACGGTGTTGGCGCCTATCAGTCGCACCATGCTCTGGTCTTCATCACCATAAGCTTTCGGGACGACGAAGATGACCTCAATATCGCGGTGGGAGGCCAGGCCGCGGGTGAGACCATAGCTGGCTGTTCCCAATCCCCCTGCTATATGAGGAGGGAACTCCCATCCAAACATCAGGACACGCATATCATTTGTTATTATCTGGATAATTTTTTTCAAGCAGGGTAAAGATGCGGAGAATCTCTCCCACGCTCCACGCCTGTGATATTGCCCCCCTGGGTGAATGTGGCGGATCACCATCGAAGATTTCCGAGATGGTTGAAATGCCTGCTTCGGTAAGTGTCTCCTCGAACCCCATTATAAGCTTCCTGACGCGTGAGACGCCTCCCTCGCCGTAGACCCTGAGCCATCCGTCACAGAACGGACCGAGCAGCCACGGCCAGACGGTACCCTGGTGGTAAGCACGGTCACGCGTTGCCTGGTCACCGGAATAGATACCCTTATACTCCTCATCCGACGGCGACAGTGAGCGCAAACCCCTGGGCGTGACGAGGACTCTGTTTGCTATATCCAGGATGCTCTTCATCTGGTCAAGTGTCAGCATGGAATACGGGAGTGAGGTGGCGATGATCATATTCGGTCTGACCTGCATGTTTCGCTTCTCACCGTCTTTTACATAATCAGCCAGGTAACCCTGCTCATCATCCCAGAAAGTTTCGATGAATGAGCTGCTGATCAGCTCGGGCAGTTTTTCCCACTCCTTCACGAAAGCCCTGTCGCGGGCGCCACGGGCACAGTCAAGCGAATAGCAAACCGCATTGTACCACAGGGCATTTATCTCAACGGCATAGCCTTCACGCGGAGTCACCGGAACACCCTCCACCACTGCGTCCATCCATGTCAGTGCCTTGCCCGGAGCGCCTGAATATATCAGGCCGTTTCCCCTCATGTGGATGCCGAAGGAGGTTCCGGCCCTGTAGGCATTGAGCACATCCTTCATGGCAGAACCGTAACGCTGCCATGTCTCTTTAAGATCAAGTCCGTAGTTCCACAGCGCCTGGAAGAACCAGAGAGGCGCATCCACGCTGTTGAATGCAGGATTGTCATTGTCTCCCATGTTTGGGAAGAGACCACCCTTCATCCGGCGTACCTGCGTGTCAAGCACCGCCGCGTAAAGATCTTCTGATTCCCTGGCCAGCGCCAGACCGGGCAATGCGATGAATGTGTCACGCCCCCATGATCCGAACCAGTGATACCCCGCAATAATGTTGGTGTCATTGCCGCGCTTCTCGATAAACTGCTGTGCGGCATTGCGAAGGCAGTTGCCAAAATTGCTCCTCGGAATCTTGGTGGCTATGGTGCGGTTGAATTTGGCCTTCAGCCCTGCATACTTCTCTTCCCTGGTTGAAACGGAAAAGACTATAACGTCTCCCTTTGAAGCGGTCATCTCGAAAAAGCCCGGAACAAACAGATCCTCCGAATAGTCATAGCCGCGCTTCTGCTCCTCAACATACTCAACCCCGTAGTACCAGTCAGGTACCGGCACGAACTCAGCCTTGCATGACAGCTGCATATGAAGATAAGGGAAGCCGTCATACATCCTGATCTTTACACCGTGTGGCACCGGCTCGGTACGGGTGTTGGCCCACATGTTGGCACGGGTCAGCTGGTGAATGCTCCTGAAGGCCAGGAATGGCCTCAACTGGAACTTTATAGGCTCATCCGTGTCAATGATGGTATACCTTATAAGCAGCTGCTCCTCGTAATGAACCAGGATGCGCTCCTGCTTAAGGATTACATTGCCCACCCGGAAAGTCATCCCGGGAATGTCTTGAATATCAAAGTCCTCCACATATTTGTGCCCCTTCGGGCTGTAGTGGTCGCCCTGATACTTGTGGATACCTGTGTTGAAACTCTGACCGTTACTGACTACAGTGGAGTCTACCGATGATAGAAGAACATGCCTTTCGCCTCCCATGGCATCAACAGGGCATACCAGCCAGCCGTGATATTTGCGGGTATTGCATCCGACTATGGTAGTGGACGAATAGCTTCCGGCCCTGTTGTTCCGCAGAATTTCGCGGGTCAGTGAATATTCCAGGTTTACTACATGTGCCTTGTCAAATTTAATGTATCCCATATTTTCTGGAGTTCCGTTTTTACTGCTAAAGAAAAGCAGGAGAATTAACTCTAATAATAATAACAAATCTCTTCACGTGCAAAGAAAAGCAAAAAAAAGGGATTAATTATGTGCCGGCCGTTGGTATGCCTCTCCATAAAGGCTCTGAAAAAAAAATATCTTTGCACTGCTGAAGGAGAACCAATGCAAGGCAAGATGGTTTGAACGGAATAATGGTAATTTAATATGGGCCTTGAAAATTTAATATATATTTTACAATATGGGTAAAAAAGTAATTCTGATGCTGTTTTGTGTGTCTGTTCTGCTATCCGGATGCAAGCGCGGGGGCTTCAGTATCAGCGGGACTATAGATGGTGCCGGAGATGGAGAATATCTGTTGCTGAAAGAGGTTAAACCCGGCATCCTGAAACCGGTCGACTCGGTGATACCGGGCAAGGACGGCAGGTTCAGCTTCAGATCGGAGACTGAATGGCCGGCATTCTTCATGCTCAGCATGGATGACAATGACTTTCTCACCATGCTTATCGAACCGGGAGAAAAGATTGAGGTGAAGGCTGAACGGAATTCAATGGCCAGACCATCTTCGGTTACAGGATCCGGGGGCACTTCAGTTATCCTCGCATACAGGAAGGACCAGGACGAGGTGGTTGCCGGGCTGAAGAGACTCACCGATATCTACAATGACAGTATTGACAGCCCCCGGCGTCCGCTGCTGATGGACAGCCTCGACAGGTGTGCCGCCGGTATTGTGGCCGACTTCCGTGAAAGGGCTTTGACTCTCCTTGAAGAAAACAGGTCATCAATGATCCCCGTTTACCTGCTGAACCAGCATGTAGTGCCGGGACTGGCTCTTTTTGAACCGGCAAAGAACCCTGAGCTCTTTTATAGTGTCGATTCCACATTGTATGCCCTTTACCCCGGGTCTGACCTGGTGCTAGACCTGCATTCGTTCGTGGCAGGTCTGCGCAAGAGAGTCTCCGTGGGCAGAAAGACCGGAGAGCCTCCGGTGCACGGTGATCTGCTCCCTGACATACTCCTCCCGGACCCTTCCGGTGACACGCTCAGACTGTCATCCCTGAGAGGAAAGGTTGTGCTGGTTGATTTCTGGGCTGCATGGTGTCCGCCATGCCGCGAGGAGAACCCCAATCTTGTAAAACTATATGATATGTACCACTGGAAGGGATTTGACATCTTCCAGGTATCACTTGACCTCAGGAAGGAGGATTGGCTCCAGGCAATAAGAAATGACCGGCTGGGACGGTGGAAGCATGTGAGCGACCTCCGTTACCGCGACTCGGAAGTGGTCAGACAGTACGGCCTTACCGAAATCCCCGCCAGCTTCCTCATTGACCGTGAAGGAAGAGTGAGAGCGGTTAACCTCAGGGGCAATGACCTTCAGAAAAAGCTGGAGGAACTGCTGGAGGCTCAGTAGCCAGTGCCGATTTTTAGTTTAATTTGTACCCGAAATATCAAAAAGGAATGAAGAGATTTTTACCTGTGCTCCTGGCCGTATCTCTCCTGGCAGGCTGCAACAACGAAAATAAAGTGGTAATAAAGGGTTCCTTTACCGTGCCGGCTGAAGGTGTGGTATACCTTGACCAGTCTGAAGTTGACCGGAATATAAGGGTCGACTCGGCCATGATAAAAAGAGGACAGTTTAAATTCGTAACCGAGGTGACGGGTCCGGAGTTCTACCAGCTGAGATTCACTGGCAATGAGTTCGTGGCGCTGCTGGTAATGCCGGGCGAGAATATATCCCTCGAAATTGGGAAAACACCGGTTGCAATGAATTACACCGTGCAGGGTTCGCCGGGATCGGCAGACATACGGATGCTTGACCAGCAGCTGCTGGTGACAAAAACAAGGCTCGATTCAATAAGCAATATCTACAACTCCCTCAGCGCAAATGATATGGATATCCGCGGAGCGGAGCTTCAGAAGGCATACACGGAAGTTGTAGACGCACAACGCAAATTCAACATCAAATTTGTGGTGGAGAATATAAGCTCAATGTCATCAATACAGGCTCTTTACCAGAGGATCGACGAAAACACATATGTCCTTTATCAGCCCCGCGACCTTCAGTACCTGAAGATCGTATCTGATTCACTTTCGGTCCGCTATCCGGTTTCGCGCCATGTGCGCGCACTTAAGGAAAACGTCACCACGGAGCTGAACCAGATGTACATCGACCGGATCTCATCCATTGCCATGCAAATGCCTGAAACCAGTTCATCACCGGAACTTCCTGACATCAATGGCAAAATGGTCAGCGTTGCATCACTCAAGGGAAAATATGTGCTGGTCTCATTCTGGAGCACCACCTCGGAAGAATCGATGAATCAGCTGCCGGTACTCAGGTCTATCTATAACGACTATCACAGGAAAGGACTGGAAATCTACCAGATCAGTCTTGACCCTGATGCCGAACGATGGAAAAACGTGGTACGGTACGAGGAGATACCATGGATCAGCGTCAGGGAGCCTGACCCGGAAAATCCGGTTTATGCACGGCTGATGAATATCACATACCTCCCCTCAAACCTGCTTTATGACCCGCAGGGCAATATAATAAACACCAACCTGACAGGGCGCAATCTGCTTATCAGGATGGACCAGTTATTCAACAAACAGAGGTGATTTGGAAACCCGGAAAGCATATTTTGCCTCTGACTTTCACCTGGGACTGGCCGCAGGGACTGATCCCCGTGAATGCGAGCAGAGAGTGACAGCATGGCTTGACCGGGTGTCAAAAGATGCAGAGTCTGTCTGGCTGCTGGGCGACGTGTTTGATTTCTGGTGGGAGTACAAGAAGGTGATCCCGAAAGGATTCACAAGGTTTCTGGGCAGGCTTGCCTCTCTGACTGACAGCGGAATAAAGGTACATGTCTTTACCGGTAACCATGATATGTGGATGAAAGGCTACCTGGCCGAAGAATGTGGCGTTACAGTACATTATGAACCCCTCGTCACAACCATCGGAGGAGAGCTGTTTTATCTGGCCCATGGCGAAGGACTCGGAAGCAGAAGGATCAGGGAGAGGCTGCTCTTCAGCTTGTTCCGGAACAGGATCGCGAGTATTCTCTTCTCTGCCATCCACCCGCGGTGGGGTGTGGCTATAGGACATGCATGGTCAAAAAACAGCAGGCTGGCAAGGCATATATCTCCTCCATTCATGGGTGAGGAGAAGGAAGAGCTCATCAGGCATACAAGAAGTGTTGCAGCGGCAGGATGCAGGGCGAAGTATTACATCTACGGTCACAGGCACCTGCCACTGACATTTGATGAGGATGGGAGAAGGATGATAATCCTGGGCGACTGGTCCGGCTGCCGTGAGAGTTATGCCGTGTATGACGGAAAGGAACTCACGCTGGTCACTGTGCAATAAGATTCCTGTGCCGGCAGCGCCCCGGCCATCCTGTCTTGAGATTCCTGTGCGGGAAGGGCCGGACACCCTCCAATGATATTCCCGTGCCGGCAGCGCCGGTTTTCCTGCAATGATATTCCTGTACCGGCAGCACTGGACACCCTGCAATGAGATTTCTGTGCCGGTCAAGCCTCAGCCACCCTGCAATGAGATTCCCGAGCCGGCAGCGTCGGACACTCAGTAATGAGATTTCTGTGCCGGCACCGCCGGACACCCGGACAATCAAAAGATTAATTCAGATTAACCTGCCACGGGCGACTTGAATCCTTTGGCCCTCACCCTGACAGTTACGGTGTAATAGGCATATTCGTCATTCACATCATCGAACTTGTAGGTAAGCCTGTTTCCTGACCTGCGGGCCATCTCCAGCAGACCCATATAGCCGGTGGAAACCTTTGACATATCCTGTCCCATCAGTGCCACCTTGAGCAGTTTCTTAAGCCCCTCCTCATCATACCTGTTAACCATGTCAAGCTTCTGTGTAAGGTAATCAGTGTCGCTTTTCCTGATCAGGTTTCCCGAGGTGATTATGAATGATGCCGGTGTTCTCCGTATCATGGCGAGGGGGATGCCGAAGTGCTTCTCAGCCTCAAAGCCCGGGCTGTGCTGTGCCACATTCTGAAGCAGTTCAATGAGTGTGGCAAAAACGCGCTTGTGGAGATTCTGTTCCAGTTCGGCCTCGCGCATTGTTGTCTCGCTGAAGTTCAGCAGTTCCTTGCTGATGGCATGGGTCATGGGCCCTGCCCAGATAAAAAAGATATTGTTTGACTTCATCATCCGCTCCATCTGCATTATCCTTTTAGAGTCAAACGTGCTCTCGCCCTGGTCCTGTTCGGGCGTTGTAATCCCCTTACCGCCGGAATCAATGGTCTTGCTGAGAATGAAATAGGAATACCTGTCATCTATCGGGTAGAAATCATAGTCAAGCCTGTTTCCCGTCTTGCGGGCCATCTCCATCAGGCCCAGTCCTGCCCCGCCCTTCTTGCCGATTTTGGTATCCTGGAGCATGGTTCTGTAGACCTCCCGTATCTTGTCAGGATCAAGATTGTTGATCTTCTGAAGGTTTTTTCTGAGCCCCCTGACCTCGCTCTTTTTGAGCGCATTGCCCGTGCTGACGGTGTAGCCGTCGGGGGTTTTGCTGTAAACAACCAGGGAGGTGATGTCCTCACTCCGGGAGATGCCATGCCTGGTTATATTCTGGAGGTTTTCAAGGACGAACATGAAGAGCCGTTTGCGTCCCAGCATGCTGAAGTCAGAAAACTCCATCTCACGTTCCAGCAGGGTCAGAAGGCTGACGGAGTTATCTCCTGTCACCTCTCCCCTGTAGGCGAACATCAGGTGTTCATCTGAAAGCTTCTTCCGTAATTTCTTAATGAGTTTCATACAATCCGACAAAATGAAGTATCAATATTCCCATGAGACAAAATAAATAAAAAGAAATGTCACAAGCTATAGTTAAAATGAATTTCAGCCTGCCCAGCCCTCACGGTCGAGGTTTCTGTAATTAATGGCTTCGGAAAGGTGGTCAGGCCTGATGGTTTCTGATCGGTCGAGGTCAGCAATTGTACGGGATACCTTAAGAATTCGTTCAAAGGCGCGGGCGGAGAGTCCGCGTTTCTCCATCGCTGCCCGGAGGAGCCTTCCTCCGGCGTCATCTATGTGACAGTGCCTGCGTATCAGGGCCGGGGTCATCTGTGCATTGGAATGTATGCCATCATTGCCTGCAAATCGTTCCGACTGTAATTTGCGTGCCTCCGTCACCCGTTCCCTTATCATTGATGAACTCTCTGCCTTAGCAGTGACTGAAAGATTTTGATAGTCAACCGGCACCACTTCAATGTGAATGTCTATCCTGTCAAGGAGGGGCCCTGAGATACGGCTCATGTATCTCTGCACCATTCCGGGGGCGCATGTGCATTCCCTCACCGGATGGTTATGAAATCCGCATGGACATGGATTCATGGAAGCGATGAGCATCACCGAGGCCGGAAAATTACAACTCTGCCTGGCACGGGCTATGGTAATAACCCTGTCTTCCAGCGGTTGCCGTAAGACTTCCAGGACACTTCTTTTGAACTCCGGCAACTCATCGAGGAAGAGCACTCCGTTATGTGCCAGGCTGATCTCCCCCGGCTGTGGCACGGAGCCACCGCCTACAAGTGATATGTCAGACGATGTATGATGAGGACTGCGGAAGGGTCTGCAGGTCATCAGCGGGATATGATTGTCTGTCTTTCCTGCCACTGAATGTATCCTTGTTGTCTCCAGCGCCTCATCGAGGGTCAGAGGCGGCAGAATGCCGGGCAGCCTGCGGGCAAGCATCGTCTTCCCGGAACCGGGCGGACCTACCATGATTGCATTATGGTTCCCGGCCACTGCCACCTCCAGGGCGCGCTTGACATTCTCCTGGCCCTTCACATCTGCAAAGTCATTGTCATAGACATTTCCCTCGCGACTGAAAAGCTCCCTTATGTTGACTGTGACCGGCGCAGGAGTGATGTCACCCCTGAGGTAACTGAGCACCTCGCCAAGGGTATTGACACCGTAGATGGCCAATCCCTCAACCACAGCTGCTTCAGGAGCGTTGAGGGCAGGTACCATCATGCTGCTGAAGCCCTCCCCGCGTGCCTTCAGTGCCATGGGAAGCACTCCCCTGACAGGCCGTACCGCCCCGTCAAGCGAAAGCTCACCGGTGATCAGCATGCCATCAAGCCGGCTGCCGCTGACCATCTCCGAGGCAACAAGGATGCCCACGGCCAGGGGCAGATCATAGGAAGAGCCTTCTTTCCTGATATCTGCCGGTGCCATATTGATCACCACCTGCCTGCCCGGCCACCTGAGACCTACAGCCCGCAGGGCCGACTCAATCCGCTGCTGGCTCTCCTTGACGGCAGTGTCCGGCAAACCGACAAGCATATAGCGGACACCGCGGGTGACATCCACCTCAATGGTAACCGGGGCAGCCTCAATACCGGAAACGGCAGCGCTGAAGGTCTTGACCAGCATGACTCAGTCTTTATGTTGCACAATAAAAGGAGGAAATGCAGCATAAATTTAAGCAATCGGAATATAAGATGCAACAGTCAGTGGAATAAAACCGGGGGCCGGCCGCAGGGTGTCAGGTGGCAGGATGGCCAGGCTTTCTGTTCTGCATGTCCCTGGCGCGGTTTTGTATCAACCGCCGCAGGCCGCCAGGGTGGGCAGCCGTTCAGTTTGCCAGATTCCTGAAGGAGGATTGTATCAACCGCCGCAGGCCGCCAGGGTGGGCTGCCGTCAGAATGGCCAAATTTACCGCTCTTCACATCCCTGGCGGAGTTTTGCACCTGCCGCCCAAAGCTGCAAGGGTTACCAGGTTTTTCATTCTTCTGATTTTTGACGGAGCACATAAAATTCACTTGCAAATAATAAAACAACATATTATATTTGACCCCATGGTTAATTCATTTGGTTAAACTATACAGTTAATAATTATGGCAAAGGCGGTAGTAACTGACAGCCAGACAAGGCTTAAGATATTCAGGGCAGCCTCGGATATTTTTGAAGAGAAGGGCTATGAAGGCGCCAGGATGCAGGAAATTGCAGACAGGGCCGGTATTAACAAGGCTTTGCTGCACTATTACTTCCGCAGCAAGGATCAGCTCTTTATGTCAGTATTCCAGGTGCTTCTGAAGAAGATGTTTGAAAGAATCATGACAATAGTTACTGCCGACATCACTTTCAGGGAAAAGATAAGACAGTTTATTGATCATCACATTGACTTCCTGAACAAAAATCCCAAACTGCCTATTTCCTTCTTAACGAAGTCGCAAGGAATCCTTCCGTTGCTGCGGAACTGAAGGAGACATTCCCGTACGAAGAGATACTTGACCTGATATACGAAAAGCATGCAAAGGAACTCAAGGGTTACGGCATAAAAAAAGTGATTTGCCGCAGTTGCTGATCACCATTGTTTCAATGTCGGTATTCCCCTATGCGGCTCGCCACATGATAGCCTTCATGATGCCCCGGATGCGTGAAAACAGAAGGTTTAAAGCATTCATGGATGAACGGAAGGAATTTGCCACCGACTTCATCCTCAACTCCCTGAAACAAAGGAAAAAATGAAGAGACTGGCCTTTCTGACGATACTGATCCTGCCGGTATTGCCTCTCACGGCACAGCAGACAGTAACCCTGTGGCAGTGCTACGACTCTGCCGCCGTCATATCGCCTCTCTCGGGAGAGAGAGAACTCTACGCGGGCATGACACTGCTGCGTGACCGTAACCTCGCTGCCGCATGGCTTCCCTCCCTTGACCTGGGGGGCTCATTCAACTATCATTCGGATGTTGTTGATGTTTCCGAGATGCCTGGCTCCATGCCGGTACCTCCGGAGGTGCTCCCCTCAATACCGAATGAGCAGTACAGGGCCACGGTTGACCTGAGCCAGGTTATCTGGGACGGCGGGGTGACCCGCAGCGCACGCGAGGTGGAAAGGGTGGTCAGCGAGCTAAATATGCAGCAAAGCGAAGCCGATATATATCGTCTTCGTGAACAGGTTAACAACCTCTTCTTTCCGATCCTCCTCGTACGAAGCCAGGCTGAAGTGACCGCGGTGCTGATCTCTGAGCTGGAAGCCCGTATCAGTGAAGCCGAATCGGGAGTGAAGAACGGTGTGCTCCTGCCGGTTACCCTTGACGTTCTTAATGCAGAGATGATAAAGGCTGAGCAGGCTGCTGCTGAGCTCGATCGAAGGCATGAAGCGCTGGCTCGTGCCCTGGAGCAACTCACAGGAATGAGTGGGCTGAAATATGCCGTGCTGGAACTGCCCGATCACTTCATAACCGGCAATGAAAAGATGGAGAATCCTGACCTGCAGCTCTTTGATATCCGCAGCCGGCAGCTTGAATTATCCAAAAACCTCCTGAAGAGTCAGAGGATGCCGAGGCTCTTTGGTTTCATGCAGGCAGGCTATGGCAATCCACCCGGAAACAACTTTCTTTCCGATAAGGCAGACGTCTTTTACTCGCTGGGTGCCGGACTGAAATGGAACATATACGACTGGAAAAAGAACAGCAATGAACAGAAGACCCTGACGATTCAGCAGCAGCTTCTGGAAATCAGGAAAGGTGCAGCGGAAGAGTCGCTGGAGCGTATGCTAACCCTTAAGATGGCAGAGATTGAGTCTCTGCATGAGGCTGCTGGTCGCGACAAGGAGCTGATAGAGATTCGCAGCCGCATCACTGCCGCTGCTGCATCGCAGCTGAAGAACGGAACTATCACTGCCTCGCAGTACATGACGGAGCTGAACAATGAGAAGCAGGCCGTCATTGCGGCAGCGGCCAGGAAGATAAGCATTGCCAGGGCCGAAACGGAATATCTCTATATAACAGGATACAAAACAGAGGAATAATATGAAAAGAGCGGTAATACCAATTGTTCTGCTCCTGGCCGCCGCCGGATGCCACCGCGGTGAGAGCGACGCTGATGCCTGGGGCACCTTCATGGCTGACGAGGTGATCATCTCTGCCGAGACCTCAGGCAGGATCATCAGCATGGATGTGACGGAGGGTATGCTGGTAGCGGGTGGCGCCGTCATCGCCGTCACCGACACGACGATGGCGGTGTTGCAGCGTGGTGAGCTTGATGCGGTGACGGCGCAGGCGCAGGCGCGCCTGGCGGGCATAGCGGCGCAGGACGCGGTCATACGCCAGCAGATGGATAACCTGTCAGTCAACATTGAGCGTACGCGCCGCATGCTCGCTGACGGCGCCGCCACCCGCAAACAGCTCGATGACCTCACCGGACAGATGGAGGTGCTCCGCCTGCAGGCTGAGGCCAACGCCACACAGCGACGCTCAGTGGCGGCAGAACAGCAGGGCATAACAGCCAAACGGGCCGTACTAGATGAACAGATAGCCCGCAGCACCGTCTGCGCTCCCTGCGAGGCAACCGTTATTGAGAAATATGCCTCGGCACACGAACTGACATCAGCAGGCAAACCACTGGTGAAGCTGGCAAACATGAATACCATGAAGCTGAAGGTGTGGGTCAGCGGTGCACAACTGGCAGAGGTGAAAACAGGAACAACATGCACCGTACGCATCGACCAGGGTAAAAAGGAATTCAAAAACTACACGGGCACAATTACCCATATATCAGAAAAGGCTGAGTTCACTCCTAAAATCATTCAGACAAAAGAAGAGCGGGTGACACTGGTCTACGCGGTTACCATTGAGGTGCAAAACGACGGCTCAATCAAGTCAGGCATGCCCGGAGAGGCAATATTCAACTGATATCTGGCTCCGCGATGCAATCTTACAGTGACTGATGACCCGGCGGCAATAACGAAAACCAGCTGTAAACCAGCGCACCAAAGTATAGTATAAATGAGATGAATGCCGTAGATGCAAAGAGCATAACCCAAAGGTTTGGCAAAATCACTGCTGTTGACGATGTCTCGTTCACCGTCAGTGAGGGTGAGCTCTTCGGCTTTATTGGTCCTGACGGAGCCGGTAAAACAACCCTCTTCCGCATCGCGGCAACCCTGATCATACCCACCGGGGGACGAATGACCCTCTTCGGGCTCAATGTGGTGAGCGACTTCCGGGAGCTGCGTAATCATATCGGTTACATGCCCGGCCGCTTCAGCCTCTACACGGATCTGACCGTGGAGGAGAACCTGCAGTTCTATGCAACCATCTTCGGGACAACCATAAAGGAGAACTACCACCTTATAGAACCGGTATACAAGCAGATAGAACCCTTCAGGAAACGCCGCGCCGGTCATCTCTCGGGAGGAATGAAACAAAAGCTTGCCCTCTCCTGCGCACTGATACACAAGCCGAGGATACTGATCCTTGACGAGCCCACCACCGGGGTGGATGCCGTCTCGCGCACTGAATTCTGGGAGATGCTGGAGGGACTGAAAAGGGAGGGGATAACCATCATTGTTTCCACACCATACATGGACGAGGCACTCCGCTGTGACCGCATCGCCCTTATGCAGCAGGGGAGGCTGATGGGCATAGACACTCCGGCAGCCATACGCTCATCATACGGTAAGAAAATCTATGCCGTGAGCCATCGCGACAGGTACAGGCTCCTCCTGGCACTCCGGGCAATGACTGATGTTGACAGCCCGGAGCCTTTCGGCGAAGCAGTCCATATAAATATACGGGAAGGTGCAACCGTGGATGATGTGAAGAAGTCGCTGGAACGTGCCGGCCTGGAGGGCGCTGAAGTAACGGAGATCACCCCCGGCATTGAGGATGTGTTTCTCGAACTGATGAAAAAGGGAAGCTGATGGAGAGGGATAAAGTCATAGAGGTAAAGGATCTGGTTAAGCGTTTTGGCACATTCACGGCCAATGACCATCTCACCTTTGACGTCTGGCGCGGGGAGATATTCGGGTTCCTGGGAGCCAATGGCGCGGGCAAGACCACTGCCATAAGAATCCTCTGCGGCCTGTCACGACCCACCTCAGGAAGGGTCATGGTTGCCGGCATCGACGCCTCGCAGAAGCCCGAGGAGATCAAGAAACGGATAGGATACATGTCGCAGCGCTTCTCCCTCTATGAAGACCTCACCGTGAGTGAGAACATCGAGCTCTACGGAGGCATATACGGTATGAGCATGAAGGAGATCGTTCCCCGCCGTGAGGCGCTTCTTGAAAAGCTCAGCTTCACCTCATACGGTGACATGCTGATCAGGGCGCTGCCCCTCGGGCTGAAACAGAAGCTGGCATTCTCCGTGGCGATATTTCATGATCCGGAGATAGTCTTCCTCGATGAGCCGACCAGCGGTGTCGATCCCATTACGCGGCGCCAGTTCTGGGAGATGATCTATGAAACCGCCTCGCGTGGAATCACTGTTTTCGTCACAACGCACTACATGGATGAAGCCAGCTATTGTGACCGTATCAGCATCATGAGTGAGGGCAGGATAGTAGCCCTCGACTCCCCCTCTGCCCTGCTCCGCCAGTACGGCACGGCATCTGTTGAAGAGCTGTTCGTGAAGATAGCCAGACCTCAAAAGATCAGGGAATGAAAAGGTTAATGGCATTTGTCAGAAAGGAGTTCCTCCACATCTTCCGCGATTTCCGGACCCTGATAATCCTGTTCGGCATCCCGGCGGCACAGATACTCATCTTCGGCTATGCCGTCCGCACCGACCTTAAGGATGCCGGCATCGCGGTGCTTGACAATGCCCGTGACGGGGTATCAAAGGAGCTGATTCAGAAGATTGAGGCATCGGAATTTTTCTATGTGAAGCGGTACCTCGCCTCCTATGAGGAGATTGATGCAGCCTTCAGGCAGGGTGAGATCAAGGCTGCGATCATCTTCCCCGGACAGATTGCCGCCTCCGTCGCCCGTGAGGGCAGCGCCACCATAGGTATCATCGCCGACGGATCAGAGCCGAATACAGCCAGCCTGGTGACGGGATACATTACCGGCATCGTGAACGACTATTCATCATCGCTTGCTTCTGCCGTTACCTCCTCACTGCCGCTGATAGTTCCCGAGGTGCGTATGTACTTCAATCCCGGCCTAAAGAGCCACTTCATGTTCATCCCGGGCGTCATAACACTCATTCTCATACTTATATGCGCATTGATGACCTCTGTCACCATCGTCCGCGAGAAGGAGTACGGCACCATGGAGGTGCTGCTGGTGTCGCCGTTGAAACCATGGCAGATAATCATCGGGAAAGTGACTCCCTACTTCTTCCTCTCGCTGGTGAATGTGATAGTGATACTGCTGATGACATGGTTCGTCTTCGGGCTTCCGGTCCGCGGAAGCATACCTCTGCTGATAGCCGGGTGCATGCTCTATATCCTGCTGGGACTCTCCTTCGGGATCCTGGTGTCAGCCTCTACCAGCAAGACGGAAAATGCAGTTTTCATCTCATTACTGACCCTGATGCTCCCGACAATACTTCTTTCCGGATTCATTTTCCCGATTGAAAACATGCCAAAAGTTTATGATTATGTAAGTATGGCGCTGCCGCCAAGATGGTTTGTCGGGATCATCCGGGCGATAATGATCAAGGGGGCAGGATTCGGATACATCTGGAAGGAGACGGCCATCCTCGCCGGCATGACGCTGCTGATAATGGTCATAAGTGCACGCAGGTTCAAAACAAGACTCGGGGAGGAAGGGAGATGAGGATAAGGCTCCATACCAGACCCGGAGAGATTGGCACATGGATAGTCAGCAATAAACTCAGGGAGGGCAAAAGATGAAAAAGCTTCTCTTCCTCCTGCGCAAGGAGTTCCGCCAGATACGCCGGAATCGGTTTATGATCAGGGCAATCATAGCCGTACCAATATTGCAGATGCTGATCTTTGTTCCGGCTATCACATTCGAAATCAAGCGCATAGACCTCGCCGTCATTGATAATGACCGTTCACAGGCATCGCGTGAGCTTGTCTCTAAACTGACAGGGTCATCATTCTTTGTTGTGACGGCCACCCCGGCAACCGTCACCGAGGCAGAGTCGATGCTTCTTTCCGGCGACGCCGACATTGCACTGGTCATTCCGCCTGATTTTTCCAGGGGACTTGCCGGAGTCACCACTCCGCGCCTGCAGGTGCTTGCCGATGCCGTAAACGCCAGCACTGCACAGCTCTCATGGAGCTATATCACATCGGTAATACGCGATTTCAACCGGGAGGTGATTATCAGCACCGGGATGATACCCGCCAACATGGCAGCAATCAGGACAGGCTCATTGCCGGGAATCTCCGTTTCTCCGCGGTACTGGTACAACCCGAAACTGAATTACAAATACTATATGCTGCCCGGTATGCTGGTAATTCTCATAACAGTCATCGGGTTGATGATGATAGGATTTAATCTCGTTAGGGAAAAGGAGAGCGGTACTATAGAGCAGATTAATGTAACCCCGATAATGAAATGGCAGTTGATAGTATCCAGGATAATTCTATTCTTCATCATCGGTCTCTTTGACCTGGCACTGGGGCTGGGCATCGGGTGGCTGGCATTCAATATACCCTTCGAGGGGAGTCTTCTCCTCTTCTTTGCATGTGCGGCGATATTCCTCGTGGCAGTGCTTGGACTGGCGCTTTTCTTTTCCACTATGGCATCGACGCAACAGCAGTTTCTCTTTATTGCATTCTTCTTTGTGATGGTCTTCATCCTGATGAGCGGCATATTTACTCCCACCGAAAGCATGCCACTATGGGCACAGCAGTTCAACCTGGTTAATCCGGTGGCTTACCTGATGCGCATAAACCGCATGGTAATGCTGAAGGGATCAGGATTCAGTGAAATCATGCGTGACATGGCGATGCTGACCATTCTTGCATTATCATACCTCTCACTGGCAATAAGGGCATACCGCAAAAGGGCATAACCGTTACCTGACCTGGTCGGATTCACCGTGTTGCATATTCCCTGACACCTGTTTCCCTGATTAAGAGATAGTGCCTCTCGTGCTCACAACAGCTGTTGCATATCCCATGACACCACTCCTTTCCTGCCTGTGTATCCAGTTATTCCGGTGCTTTGTTTTTTGCACAGACAGTTCAATCTGCTTATCTTTGCACTTGTAAAGGCAGATAAGGCTCTGAATGATGGCTGGCAATTATTGCCATATATTTCCTACAGACAAGACTCCGGAAGTCATTCTGGAGGCTGAAGGTACGCTCGTTATCAAAGGAAGGGCCATGATCCTCAACAAAACGGCCCCGTCTGAAAAATTGCTCGATTGCATTGACCGCTACCTTCATAATCCGGCCCGGATAACCACGGTTACAATAGCCCTTGAGTACCTGAACAGCTTCTGCACCCAGATTCTGGTAACGGTTCTGAGGAGGATAGACCGGGTGCGTGACCAGGGAAACATGCTTATTGTCAAGTGGTATTATGACAAGGAAGATGATGATATACTGGAACGGGGTCAGCACATTTCAGAGACATTCAACATTCCGATAGAGTTTATCCCCATCGAGGATACCTCTCTTTTCAGGTAAAGCATCCCCCATCCCCCTGCCAGATATTCCGTGGGAAAACAACCTTGTCAGCGCACCCGCGCACTCACCGGCCAGTGATCGGAAATGAATACACCCTCTTCGATAATGCGATGGATTTCATGTGATAAAACCTTCATTCCGTTGCGGACGAAGACATAGTCAATCCTTCCCTCCCGAGGCTCATCCTTCCAGCCGTTGAAGGTATACGACTGACCTGCAGGCGGTGTTTCTGAGATAAGATAGGAATCGACTGCAAAGCCACCCTCTTTCATGCGTGAAATCGCCAGGCTTTCCGGCAGCGCATTGAAATCACCGGTGATCACAAAATTATTGTCCCCCGCCAGTTTCCTGACCATTCCCAGCAGCACACCTGAGCTCATCACCCTGGCTGAATCGCTTACATGATCGAAATGAGTATTAAAGAACAGAACTGTATCCTGTTTCACTTTGTCATAGAGTTTCACCCAGGTCGCCACACGTGTCAGAGCCGCTCCCCATCCTATTGATCCCGGCACATCGGGGGTGGCTGAGAGCCAGAATGTGCCCCTGTCAATCTTGTCGAACCGGCCCAGGCGGTAGAACACCGGGCAGGCTTCACCTTCCCGGAGGCCATCATCACGACCAGCAGCCACTGATCCGTATCCTGCCAGCGCAGAATCGAGGTACAGGTACTGGTGCCAGAGAACCTCCTGCATGCCAAGCAGATCAGGAATCTGGTCATTGACAAACTCTGCAACAATTGCAGCACGGTGTGGCCAGGCATTCGGACCATCATGCGGCGTATCAAGCCTTATGTTGAATGTCATCACATCTATTGCCGGATCGTCAGCCGGTACACATGAAAAGAAAAGAATTGCAAAAAGAGCAGTGGTGATAAGTGATCTGAACATATCTTATGAAGTTTGTTTGAAGACAGTCTAAAGTTACTTTAAAAATTAGTTATCCCGAAGGAATGAACCATTGCGGAGATCAATGAACAGATCTTCAGCGGTAAAGTGGCAGCGCTGACGGAATCCGGGGCTGATGAAGTGATAATTGAAAATGGCGGCAACATCTTCATGAAACTGACAGCATCAGATCTTCGGCGGGTAGCCGGTCACATCCCTGATCTGCTCATAAAGAGGCTGCAGATGACGGTACATCTTCAGATACACCTTCTCATACAACTCACTGTAAATCTCCACATTGTGCGGGTCAGGCACAAATCTGTCACCCTTCCTGGTCATTGCCGCCACCGCTGCCGGGAAATCACTGTAATACTTCATTCCTACAGCCGCGTTAATTGCCGCCCCGAGAGCCGAGGTCTCATAGGTGTGCGGCCTGAAGGTCTCAAGATTGAATATATCAGCCGTGATCTGCATCGCCTGCCTGCTCTGAGAACCTCCCCCGGAAACTATAACACTTTTTGCAGGTATTTTCGTGCGTTTAACCGTCCGGTTAAGTCCATCTTTAAGTGAATAGGTGAGCCCTTCAAGTATGGCACGGTACACATGCGCACGGGTATGAACATCACCAAACCCTATAATCGCACCTTTGGCTTCAGTTCCCGGAACTTTTACGCCGGGCGACCAGTAGGGCTGGAGCATCAGGCCCATTGAGCCTGCCGGCACATCGTCAACCATGTCATCAAGGAAGATCTCAGGGTAACCGCCAGTCTGCTCGGCCATCTGTATCTCCTTCAGGCCAAACTCATTCTTGAACCAGCTGATCATCCAGTAGCCCCTGTATATCTGCACCTCGGTGTTAAAGCAGTCAGGGACGGCGCTGGGATATGACGGGAAGAACGGTATCACCTCGTGATATCTGCTGTGGGTGGTCTGCACCGTTGCCGTGGTGCCATAACTGAGGCATGCCACATCAGGCTTGATGACTCCGGAGCCCAGTACCTCACTGGCCTTGTCAGCCGCAGCAGCTATCACCGGCAGCCCGGCAGGAATGCCTGACAGCTCCGAAGCCTCGCGACTGATTGTCCCCAACACCTCAGAGGGCTTAACCAGGTCTGGCAGTTTCTCCCTGTCAACAGGAAACATCTTGAAGTTCATATGCTTCCTGCTGGTCCACTTCTGGGTCTTGTAATCAAACGGCAGATAAGCAACCGTACACCCTACCGAATCGCGGTACTCTCCTGTCAGGGCCCATGTCAGATAGCCGGAGAGAAGGAGATACTTTCCGGTCTTCTCCCATATCTCCGGTTGATTCTGAATAATCCAGTTGCACTCGCCGTTCTTGACGGCAAAATGAACAGCCTCCCTCATGCCAATGAGCCTCAGGGCCAGATCCATAATCTTTCCGGGATACTTCCCCACTGCACTAAGCCGCTGGTCAAGCCATGTAATGGCCGGGCGGAGCGACTTCCCCTCAGAATCGAGGTTTATCAGCGTCGATCGCTGCGAGGTGAGTGTCACTGCCTTTATGAGATGCTTGCTGTAAGTGGTCTCGCTGAAGAGCTTGCGAAGCGACTCGAACATCTTGTCCCTGAAGTACTCGGGGTACTGTTCGGCCCACCCGGGAGCCACGGAGAAATAAGGCTCAATCTCAACCTTTGCCAGCTGAAGCACATTTCCTTCAAGGTCAATAAGCACGGAACGTACCGACTGGGTGCCGAAGTCGATAGACAATATCAGTTCATCAGATGATTTCATGTCAGGTTGTTAAAGGCCCAGCGTACCGCCGGGATTCATTATGTTATTCGGGTCAAGGTGTTTCTTCACTGCCCTTAGCAGTTCCATGGAGCTCCTGCCAAGATGCCCTTCCATCCACGGCGCCAGAACCCTGCCCACACCATGATGATGCGAGATTGAGCCACCGTGTTTCAGGATGGTCTCTACCAGTCCGCGGTGAAAAGTGGTAAAATCATGTCTCTCATTTCCTTTTTCCATAGGACTCAGGAAGGTGAAATAGAGGTTGGCGCCGTTCTCATAAACATGTGATATGTGAATCATCATGAAAGCCTTTGCCCGGCGTGCAACATAATCATGCGCCGCCTTCCAGACATTCAGCAGGTTCTCCCAGGTAACCGCAGTCTCGAGCGTGTCGGTCATGATGCCCAGGTCCATCATCGGGTCACGCAGATAGGCGCTGGAGTATCTCTGTTCCAGCCACTTCCTGACCGGAGTGGTTCCTATGTACATCCCCTTCCCTGCCCTGGCTTTCCTTTTTATCTTTCTGATAACGAACCTTGTATACTCCTTCTCTCCCTCAACCGTCACGAACATCAGGCAGCGACTGCCGGTTTTGAATCCCAGCATCTGCAGCACCCTGTCGGCAAGGGTGCCATCGAACCCGCTTGTCCGGAATGCAATATCTGTCTCGTCAGGATCAGAGATCCGGAACAGGTGTGGCTTGCCGCATTCAGCCTGGATAATGGTGCGCATAGCCTCAACGGCTGCCTCAAATGATCTGAATATAAAACCGGCGGAGGCAGTGTTTTCAGGAGCATAATTGAAGATATGGAGCGTGGCTTCGGTGATAACGCCCAGTGTTCCTTCCGCACCGGCGAAGAGCCTGAAGATATCCCAGCCCTGTGCAGTACGCGGGAAATCACCTGTTGCTATCACTCCGGCGGGTGTCACAGCCCTGACCGACACCAGCATGTCTTCAATCTTGCCGTACCCCGTCGATGCCTGTCCTGCCCCCCTGGCGGAGACCCAGCCTCCCACGGTTGAATACTCAAAAGATTGCGGAAAGTGACCGCAGCTGTAACCCTGCCTGTTGAGCTCCTCTTCAAGCGCCGGCCCGTATATGCCGGCCTGCACGGTAACGGTCTTATTTACTTTATTGACAGCCAGCACCCTGTTGAGATGCTTCGTGAGGTCAAGTGCGATGCCTCCTGCAGGTGCGCGTACGGCACCCGTCACGGATGATAGCCCGCCTGCGGGAACAACGGCTATCCCCTCGTCACTGCAGTAACTGATTATTTTTTCCACCTCTTCATGAGTACGGGGAGCCACCACTCCATCAGGAGGGTCAGGCACAAGGCCGAAGCGCAGATCAAGCAGCTCACCGTAAAACTTTCCACATGAGAAACGTGCCCGCGACAGATCATCTGTCATTATGTTCTCCGCACCCGAAACACTCCTGAAAAAATCAAGCTGGGCCGGTTTGAGCATCGAAGGCTTATCAATCTTCACAGGTTCTGTTCCCGGCAGGTGCTTTCTTTTAAAATCCGCTTCCGGCAGGCCAAATTTTTCCTTTATCACTTCAGCCATGTGATGGCTTATGCTCTCCTCATGCTTGTCTCCCCACTTCAGAATGTGACGGTAACTGTTCCCGTTCTCCATAATGTCAGAATATATCGTAAACCTTCATGAGTGATGCAATCTCATCCTCTTTTCTCTTTTCGCTCCAACCCATCATTCCGGCCGCCAGCGAGGCAATTTTCTCAATCATCGCTTTGCCGGGATTGCCCAGTGTGCCGATACCGGTCCTCCGCAGCATGATATCACGGAGTGTCCTGGCACTCTCGTATTGTATCGCGTAGACCACCTCGGCAAGTATCTCCCCGTCGTGAGTGACCTTCTCGGCAAACCTGGTGTTACTGCGGGCAATGCGGAAGACAACCTGGCTCTCGGTACCGTAGTTCCTGCTCACATACTCAACGGTGTTACGGCTGAAATCCTTGTAATTGAGGTGCTGCCTGATCATGAACTGCCTCATGTCACGTATCTCACAACCCGACAGGTATAGATTGTCGGAGACCGGATCAGACAGGGTGCGGTTGAGCTTCAGCGAGATCAGCCTCAGCACCTCGCGTGCAAGGCTGCGGCTGGTGGTGTACTTGCCACCCTCCACCGTGATCATCCCCTCAATGCCGTCAGCAGCATTGTCATAGACCTCATATTTCCTGGAGGTCTCGTAGGAGCCCTTCGTCTGGTCATCTACCAGCGGACGAAGACCGCCATAGGCATGAATAATATCTTCACGCGCAATCTTCCGGCCGTAATTGGTGTTTACATTTTCAATGATCTCATCAATGCTCTCCATCGAAACCTTATAGTCGTCAGGGTCACCAAAAAATTCCTTGTCGGTTGTACCTATCAGCGAGTGTTCGCGCCAGGGCATGATCATCATATGACCTCCGTCAGGCTTCTGCAGTGAGACCACATGGTTGCCCGCGATCTTCCTTGTGATGATATGTATCCCTTCCGACCGTTTGACACGGTGTTTAACCTCTCCTTCGCCGGAGGCAAGGCTCAGTATCTTGTCAGCCCAGGTGCCTCCGCAGTTGACTACCAGGTTGGCATATACCTCCCTGGTCCGGTCGGTGAAAAGGTCCCTCACCCTGACTCCGGTGATCTTCCTCCCCTCTCCATAAATGAATCCTTCCACAGGCGTGTAGTTGGAGACCGAAGCACCATATTCGGCAGCCGACTTGATGAAGGCCAGTGTCAGGCGTTCAGGGAAAATACTCTGATAATCAAAGAAGTAAAAGGCATTCCGCAGGTTTTCCTTCAGCAGGTTGGGCTCTACCCTGATGGTTTTCCTTCGGTTTATAAGGCGGTGGTTCTCCAGTTTCTTGCTCTTGTCCCATGTATCCTTTTTATCGTATGAGAGGAGGTCATAGAGGTACATTCCTATGAGCATCTTCCAGATATTGCCTCGCCAACGCTTGTACATCGGAAGGAGGAAAGGGAGCGGGTAGACGAAGTTCGGCGCTATGTTGCCGAGAATCCGTCGTTCGCGGAGCGACTCACGTACCAGCTTCAGCTCGCCGTTGGCGAGATAGCGGAGTCCGCCATGGATGAGTTTCGAGGTGGCTGCCGAGGTGGCGCCTCCATAGTCCTTTTTCTCGAAGAGAGCAACCGAGAGGCCCCGCGCAGCAGCGATATATGCAACGGCAGCACCAGTGATGCCTCCGCCGATAATAACCAGGTCGAACTTATTAGGCCCCACTTCTTCAATATACCTTTTAAGCATCATTGATCAGTCAGTTTAAACGATGCTGAAAGTTAGTCGAAAAAGCTGAGAATCCTCATGAGGCAAATCAAATCATTCCCTTATTAAAAGCTCTCCCCGATGCGTGACGTCTTGCATCGGAGAAAGAGGCCGGGGATAAGGGAGGAGGGAAACCCAACCGTCCTCCCTTTGCAGTGAGAATTCGCGGGCGGGTGCCGGAGGCATTGCGCCCTGCATAAACTACGACCTGAAGAGCCTGTACCTGGCAGATATGATCATCAGCGCTGCCAGAAGCACGAAGAGGCCAATGTTGCCGGCAAGGAACGCATAATCCTTCATTGCAAGCAGGAAGAAAATGAACACGTAAAGTCCTGTCAGCAGGCCACTGATGAGCAGGGTCATCCAGCCCTTCTCCAGCAATGACCTGAAAAAGAAGGTTAAAAGACCGATGGTGGCCACCGCGGAGATGAGGTAGGCAGGATTGAAACCGACATGCTCGCTCAAGGCGGTAAGCAGTGAGAAAAACATGATAAGCGCCAGTGCCACAAGCAGATAATAGAAGATATGTATTCTCCGGGAAAATCGCAGTTCAATGATTATCAGTACCAGGAAGGTGAGAGCGATGAAAAGGAGACCGTATTTGGCGCTGCGCTCTGCCTTGGTGTAATGGTCTGCCTCCAGAATCAGGTCAACGCCAAAGGCATCATCAGCCGGGGAATAATGTTTGCCCTTCCACACCTGCGGGAAGCTCCTGTTAAGATGGGTCACAACCCAGCTGGCCGTGAACCCTTCGTTAGTCACATTCCGTTCCGCAGGAAGGAAATTACCGGTAAATTTGGGTGCGTTCCATTTTGAAGAGAGAGCAACCTTTGTAGTCTGCCCCACAGGAGAGAAGGCTATGCTGCTGCTTCCGCGGAGATGCAACTCAAGAGTGAACTCCCCTCCTGATTCTGCCAGTTTTGAAGAATCAATGGAATAGGGGAAAGAGACACCCCTGTCAAACAGATCACTCTGCCCCGCACCGGGAATGGCGCTGATGACCCTTCCCCCGATTGAAAGCTCAGCCTTGTTACTTATCCCTTTATTGTCGGAGACCCCCAATGATATGTAGGCCTTGTCCCACTCCCAGGTGTAATCATTGAGTTGCTCAAATCCTGCAATGGTAAAACTGCCGGAGATTTCTATCTCTGATTCATATACAACAGTCTCATAAATCCCCCTGTACCTTATCTCAGGTTCCAGCACACCGTTGACCCTGAGTTCATCGGGAAGGATATGCATGGTTGTAGTTATGAAGTTGCCGTCTTTATCTATAACCTGTGTTCCCGGAATATTCAGCACCGGACCGGTTACCGTCTGGGCCGACGCCCAGGTCTGGCCAATCTCGGTACGGGCAGTCTCGGCATTCGCCGAACGCTCCCTTATCACATCCTTTATCAACGCAAGCGGAATGAGCAAAAACAGACCCATTATTCCGATCAGTACCATTTTGAAGGTCATCGACTCATACCATTTTTCCTGTTTTAAGTTTTCTGTTTCCATTTTTATTGAGCTGATTAAAGTACTTTGTATTTCAAAGTATAGGTATAAAAAAATTTATTGGTTTCTGATAAGTTCCTCGAGCGCCTTCAGATGGCTGCTGAAGCTCTCCATCCCCTCATCTGTGATTGAGTAACGGGTGTTGGGCCTGCGGTTTATGAAGCTCTTCTTCATCCTGATATAACCGGCCTCCTCCAGAGCCCGCAAATGACTGGCCAGGTTGCCGTCAGTGACTGCAAGTGTCTCCTTCAGGCCAGTGAAGTCCATGCCGGGATTCACCGCCAGCAGTGACATGATACCCAGCCTGACGCGGCTCTCAAAGACCTTGTTGAAGTTTGCAAGTATCTGTTTCATCCCCTGTACCTGAGATGCATGAATAGTCCGTAGACAATGTGCAGGAGTCCAAATCCCAGAACCCATATCAACACGCTGTACTGCGGCAGTGCGAGGCAGAAGAGACCTGCAGTCACCTCAAGCACTCCCAGCCAGTGTATCTCGCCGAAAGTGAATTTCCCGGCACTGATAAGGGCAAGTCCATAGAAGATCAGGGTTGACGCTACTATGACACCGGCAGGAACAGTTGCGGCTGTCAGAAGAATGAACAATCCGCCTGTGCCCAGTGGGATAAGAAGGCTCACCAGCATCCTCCTGGTGACGGGTGTCCATGCTTTGATGCCATTTTTCCGGGCTTTCCGGGTTGAAAGGAATGCTGCAACGGAAAACGCCAGTATCAGAATCACAGCCATCATCACAAACAGGGGAAGGAACTCACGGATTCCGTCCGGACCCTCTGCAAATGGCCGTGCATACCAGTCAACAGGAGCGCAAATCCTGGTGATGATGAGCTGTGCCCCCAATGCTCCGGCAATGCCAAGAACTCCTGTAATAATACCGGACAAGCCGCTGAGCGAAAGAAACCTGGAGGAAGACTCCATTAGCCTCCTGATGGCCTGGATATCTTCAAGATGCTGATCTGTCTGATTTGTCATTGTATTTCGTAGTACTTTGCACTACAAAGTAAAATAATGCTTTTTATTCCTGCAAGAAAAAGTGAGATTTTTTTGGGGGAAAGTCAATAAAGCTGCATCTCATACTGCACCCCCTCAACCGGGTACTCTCCTATTATCAGGGAATCCTGTGAAAATGAAAGTGCTCCTACAATCCCCAGTCCGTTGGTAATGTTGGAATAGACCGGCACGGGTTCAGCAAACGGATTGTCCGCTGTCCGGTTATAAGCCGAATATGACTGAAGGTACAGATAAAGGTCCCTGGTTATTGAGTTCAACCTGAAGAATGCGCGGAGGAACTCGTAATGCTCAGTACTGAAATGAAATCCGTTGTACTCAAGATTGAGAGTGTACTCTTTGCCGGGGATAAGATCATCAGTGAAGATATAATACTCATTCTGAGGGTAAATATCCAGGAGGTCATCCTCCTTCGTTGGTGAAATGATCGGATCGCCGAGGGCACCGTAGCTGAGGTCATTGATGCGGACATAAACCTTTTGTTCAGGATCATAAGGCTGGCCGTGGTCACCATAGTAGTTCCCCCTTGTTGACGGTGCAGTTAACCTGTAGTAGTTTTTCCCGTCAGCCGGATCGCGGAAGCGCAGTTTCACGGTCAGCCGCCTGTTGCCGTAACCGATATCACTGTATGTGGTGTCAGCCAACTCAACAGCCACCGGGGCTGGCAGCTCTGTCTCTCCGTAAGCCGCCGGGTATCCCGGAATCATAACTTCAATACGGTAGACATGCCCGTATTCCGGTTTATTTGTTTCAGAGGTGTACTTCGAGTAGGGACTCACAGGAGCGTTCTCATCAGCCGGGTCGGAACCCTGGTATGCAAGGGTTTCCAAAAGCTTACCGTCACGGTAAACCCGTACTGTAGCATCCCTGATCTGCCTTGGCTTCCATGGTATCTGGAAGACAGAATGGCTCTCCGATATCGTTACCGAAATAAACCTGTCCGGTTCAAGAAGGGCATAGATGACTGCCTTTGGCTCGGTCTCAGGGCCCTTATAGTCAATCACCGTTTCGCAACCGGCAAGCATCAGCACTACAAGCATAAGGGCAACCAGAGCGACTATTCCACCCGTGCTCTTCGCGGCACCAGGGGTGACTGGTTTCCTTGTGGTCTTCACGGCAGCCAGAAGAACTGGTTCCCCCGGAATCTTCATGGCTGTCAGGGTAACTCTTTTCCTTATATTCTTCATGGCCATCAGAACTTGAATGAATATGATACGGACGGTATTATCGGAAAGACAGTCACCTTTCTCAGTTCAGGCTTGGTGTAATAGATCTTTTCTCCCGGATTATCCGGATCGGGTTCTTCCACCCATTCTTCGCCCCAGTAGACAAAGAACGGGTTGAGCCGGTTATAGGCATTGTATACCGAGAAGCTCCATGTGCTAATTCCGTTTTTCCTCTGTCTGTGAAGGTTTACCCCCAGATCGAGTCTGTGGTAAGATGGTAAACGATAGTTGTTGCGCCCGGGAAAATCAGTAATCATAGTATACCGTGAATCATGTACAAAGAGATTATCACCAGGATACTGTGAAGCTCCCAGCGTGGCAGCGTTCCCTGTTCCGTATACCCATACCAGTCCGGCATCAACCTTGTCATTGAACTTATATGTCAGCGCGAGGCTCACGTCATGCCTTCGGTCATACTTCGCCGGGAAAGTGTTCCCATAGTTCAGATTCTCGAATTTGCGCCGGGTCCATGAAAGAGTATATCCTATCCATCCCGTCAGCTTTCCGTAGTTCTTTTCAATCATTATCTCTGATCCGTAGGCCCATCCCCTGCCCTTCTCCACCTTCGACTCCCATCCTTCACCCGTACCTCCGAAGGAGGCTCCCTCCTTGTACTCAATAAGGTTATCCATGGTCTTGTAGAATGCTTCCACCGATACCTCAAGGTCTCCGGGTATCAGGAATCCTGATCCCAGTGCCACCTGATGCGAGACAGGTGGCTCATACCGCTTTGTAACCGGCAGCCAGAGGTCCGTCGGAAGGCTTACGGCAGAAGTGGTAAGCAGGTGTACGAACTGCCCCATCTTACTATATGACAGCTTGAACGACAGGTCATTGGTGGCTATGTACCGGAGCGAGAGCCGCGGCTGAAAGACGAAATAGCTTGTGTCCTGAACGTTGAAGAGTGACAGGCGAACGCCGGCATTCATCTTCAGCTTCGGGGTGAGGTCGATGTTGTCCTCGGCATACATAATGAACTCACCGGCTCTCACCTTCATGTCTCCCACAACGGTATCAAGCCCGGTTTCGCCAATTATGCCCGAATTAAACCTGTAAGTGGTGATGCCGGGCTTGAAGTGATGGTATGTGTAACCGGCGCCAAACTTCACGGAATGGTTTGGCGACAGGTAGTAGTCGAAGTCTGTCTTTGCACCAACATCCTCAATCCCGGAGAAATACTTGAAGTAATCCACTCCCTTTGCTTTTGAATTGAGATCCTCAACAGACGATTCAATTGTCACATCGAAATCATATTTGCTGAAGGTAAGGGTAGTATTACTGAACAACTTATTGGTAATCAGATAATTCCATCTGAGGGCAGTGATGAAGTTACCCCAACCCAGTCCGAAATCATCTTTGTATTCAAACCTTTTTTCTCCGTCCTCACTCTGGTAACTTGACCTGGAGGTGTGTCTCATGTATGCCCTGTCTCGTCCAAGGTACGAGCTCAGATAGAGTCTGCTCTTCTCCGAAAACTTGTGGTTGATCTTGGCATTGAGATCGTAGAAATAATAACCTGCGTTTGTCTTGTCATTCTGATTCTCGTTGAATTTCATGATAAACGGCCTGGTAAGGATATCATAATATGTACGTCGACCGGAGATGACAAATGAAGTCTTGTCTTTTATTATCGGCCCCTCAAGTGACAGTTTGGATGATATCAGCCCTACGGAGACATTTCCATGGAACTCCTTCTCGTTGCCCTCTTTCATGCGTATGTCAACCACTGATGACAGGCGTTCACCGAACCGGGCCGGGAATCCGCCTTTGTAAAGCTGGACTGATTTGACGGCATCGGGATTGAATACCGACATGAATCCGAAGAGGTGGTTGGCATTGTAGACAGGTACTCCATCGAGGAGAAAAAGGTTCTGGTCAGGGCCGCCTCCACGTACATAGATGCCGGTGGATCCTTCGGTGCCCGACTGCACACCCGGGAGCAGTTGTATCACTTTCAGCACATCGGCTTCGCCGAAGATCACCGGCAACTTGAGAAATTTCTCCACCGGGATGTCTATCATGCTCATCTGGGTGCTTTCGATCTTCGCCCTCCGGCCGGAGGCCGTAACTGTAACGGCAGCTATCTCGCTTGATAACATAACCAGGCTGAAGTTGATAACCGTGTCACGGGATAGTTGTACGACAAGGGTGTCAGGCCTGTAGCCCAGGTATGATACGATCAGTTCAGCCTTCCCGGCAGGCAGTGGCAGGCTGTAGAATCCATAGTTGTTAGTGGTGGTACCGGCGAATGAGGCTCTTTCATAAACGGTGGCGTCGATCATTCGTTCGCCGCTGCCAGCATCGGTGACGAAGCCGCTGACGGTGATCCTTGCAGTTGCGGCAGATGAGCCGGTTATACTCCGCTGCGCCTCAAGAGACAAGCTCAGGGCGAGTGCTGTAAAAACGAGGAAGAGCAGTATGCGCATACATTTCAGAAGCCGGTTGTCTCTTTCAGGAATTTCCGGACGGCCTGTTTCTCCTCGAACTCAAGCAACCTCGTCGGGAGCCGGATGATACGACCTGTTTTCATCACGATACGGACAAAGTTTTCGTCGGTCATAATCTCATCGATCTCATGTATCGGCAGGATTATCCTCATGGGTTTAGTGTACCATTTTATTGTCAGCACACCTTTTTCGACTGTCAGCCTGTTAACGAGTGTTCCGAAGTTCAGGCTGAGGAATGCCAGCCCCAGCAGGAGCAGGGCTAAAATCTGGATCCAGAATGACCACTCATTTTTATCACCGGTAATGATTATTATGATAACCATGATCAGGCAGACGATCCCCAGCGAGCGGTATATCCGTGCATAGAGTGAGTTCCTGAGTACAAGCTGTTTCATGACAGTAAGGTTTATTATTGTAAAGATAGGAAATCCTATGGACTGGATGATGGAGTATTATGATTTTCCTGAAGTCAAAGAAATCATCCGGTGGCAGGGTGAGTTGCCGGCCGGCAGGGTGCGGTTCAGAGTAAACAATGCAGCGGATTCTACAGTCCCGTGTTCTCCTTCAGGAATTTGCGTGCTGCCCGGCGTTTGTCGGCATCCATGTGTTTCACGTGAAGGCGGATGTTACTGCCGTCTTTCATGGTTATCCGGATGTATCTCTCATCCTCCGTGATCTCAGCGATCTGGTCAATGGGGAGACGTTTTTTAAAGATTTTTGTATTCCATCTGATTGTCAGTATTCCACGGTCAGCGGTGATCTGGTTGATGATGGTGCCGAAGTTCAGGGTCAGAAAGAAGATGGCAACCAGGATAAAAACCACAGCCAGCATCCAGAAGATGGCTGTTTTGGGACTTTGAATGAAGAGTTGTAACCCGACACTGAGCAGTGTCAGTACTCCCAGAAACCGGAAGAGATATTCCTGAACCTTGTCTCTAAGCACCAGTTGATTCATCAGGACTGAATTGGTTTCAACAATAAAGTTAAATAAAAACGGTGACTAATGGCAAGATAACCGTAATGATTAAGCACCTGCGGTCTTCAACTTTTGGATCCGAAAACAATTTTGTAAAGAAAGCCATGATTATCATGACCATTAACACCAGAGTGAGTCTGGAGTTTTATTTTCATTTTAGCTGAGTTGTTCGGGAACTACGGATTTTTTCGTCTGAGTTGAAGAATGCACGACATTCCAATCAGTAATGCCACAATGCAGGTCCCTGTCATTGCCACTCTGCTGTATGGGCCGGAAGGTGGCATTATGAGTGCTGTCAATGAAAGAATAAGGCAAATGATGCTCAGGATTAATCCTGCCCACAATATCTTCCTTCTTCTGCTGGTGTTCATGTCAGATTATTATTTGTTAGTGTACCAATCAGTGTGTCTGAGATAGCAGATCTTCATCGAAGTTTTACATCTCAAATAGTCGACCCTTAACAAGTCATGTTAAAGATAGCCATTTGCGAACACTCCTATACAGATATTGTAAAGAGAAGCCAGCAAATTATCCAGTGAGTGAAGTATAAACACCAGGATTATACCGCCCTCTTTTCGGTATCTCCCAAAGTAGTAAGCCAGGGCATAAATGATGCACCTTGTTTTCCTGACCAACAACATGGACCTTAATGCCACTGAGATTGCATTCCTTTATAAGAAGAGATGGGAAGTAGAGATGTTTTTCAAATGGATGAAGCAGCATCTTAAAATAAAAGCCTTCTGGGGAACTACTATCAATGCTGTGAAGATCCAGATATACTGTGCAATCATCGCTTATTGTCTGGTTGCTCTGGTTGGTTTCAAATTGAAAGTTGGACGTTCAATCTACGAAATATTACAGATCCTCAGCATCTCACTACTGGATAAAACGCCTGTAAAAGAGACACTTACGAAATGTGATTACAATAATGTTAAAGAACTTAATAATAATCAATTAATAATCAGTGGGTTTTAAGTGCCCACTAATGAACAGTAATCATAAAAGATAAAGGGTGCCTTTTTGAGACACCCATTTCTAAAGGATTTACCGTGTCAGTGAGTGGAATTGTTTTTTCCCTTTTTCTTCTTCAGTAAGTACCTTGCTGCAGAATGAAGAAGTGAACCTGCCAAAAAGACAATCATTAAGATATTATCTGTTCGGCTTAACTCTTCAATTGCTATCAGCTTATACAACAAGTAGATTGCAATAATTAATAATCCTGTAAAAAGAATGATATTAACTAGTTTCATGATCTACCTTTATTTTGAGAGATTAATTTTCAATTCAACCATGATGGCAAATAACCTCCCGATCCCAATGCTTAGCAATAAAGACAATGCCAGTGAAATTGCTAGCCATAAAGAAATCAGGCGATACAGTAATGAGTTTATGAATCCATAATTTAAACAGTCCTCAAAGAACTCACCCCCAAAAGCCTGTTTTTACACCTCTTTTGGTTTCCGTTTTCTAAATGTTGCATACAATCCACTTAGTACTACTACTGTGATTATTATCCGTGCAGGAATTTCCCCTTCCCGGAAAACCCAGAGCCAGATAAGCAGAGCGATCCCAAATAATAAAGATAATGGAAGTAAAACCTTTATGGGCAATCTGGTCTTTAAATAGTACACACCAACCATGATTAACACGAACAAAACTACAAGTATGATCTCTATGATTATATGAAATTAATTATTATGGATTAATTGGCCAAATATCTCAATTTCAATAGGCTAAGACCTATTTTTTCAACAACACACCATCAATAATGAATTACCAAGTCATCTCAGAAGTGTGACAATATTCGCTTTCACAGTTCTTGATTCCAGCCTTAAATAAAGCCTCGTTGAAGAGTATCCCTGCTTCTTTACAGACATCTTCCCTCAAAGATTAACCAAATACAGTTTTATACATTTACACATATTAACAGGCAATTGCCGCAAGTTGTCCGGAGGCAAAGGAAGATATAAATATTGAACCATTCACCTTACTCAAAAGAAATTACAGCAGAGCACAACTGCTGCTATTTTAATCTCTGATGATATGAAAAACAACCTCATCAATATGCTAACCACTCTGTTGAATGCTAAAGTATTTACAATTAGCCTTTAAAAAAAATCTTGCAAAATATAGAAAACACCAACTGGTTTGAGGGTTATTGCCCTTCTCCAATAAGTCTTGTCGTCTTTGCCGGGAAAGACCCTTTTCTGAAAATCTCTCAATGTCCAAAATTTACACACTATCGAAACTATTCCATACAATAGAAAAAATTCGCCTATTAATCCCGCCATTTTCACTGCAATGAGATAATCCATTCTTTGCAAATGAGATATGTACTTTACCAATAACATATTAATTATCTTAAAAATGCAGCATTTCAAATTTAAGAAGAGTTTTTATTAATGTCAATAGTTCGCGCAAGGGAAAGCGATCGACTGACTAAAGTTGAAATAATAAAGTCAGGTTTATAACAAAATGAAAGACAACTGCATAAATAAACCCATATCTAATCCTTAAATACCCCGGTATTATTCCTGCAATAAACTGTGGTATAACCACTAACAGTGCAGGTAATATTTTATGGAATTCCATCCCCGGGAAATTTCCGAGGTGTATCAAAGTAAAGAGAATGGCAATTAAAAAAAGAAAAAACTGAAATGCTTGTAGAAATAAATCTCACAGCTTTTGAAAAGAATAATAACAAACCGGTTAGAAAGACTAATGAACAAAAAGCTATCGTCATTAGCATGTTGCCATTCACCATAAAGAATACTGCCATTAACAAAGAGGCTATAGAAAGAATGATAAGATTCCTTCTATTGAAGATATACATCAGTCTGAAAAATGTCTCTTCAACTATGGGAGCTATGATTATTCCATAGTAAATCTGTCTCGGAAAAGCTATTTGGCCAACTTTTGAAGTCATTCCCAGGAGATCAGAGACAACGGCAGCTAACACCCCAAATGGAATGGCCCAAAGGAAGTAAAAAAACAATAATTTAAGATATTCCTTTACCGGCAACCTGATCAAACTACGAGTATGTACAGGATTGCGTATAAAACATAAAAAATCACTCATATAGACAAAAGACACTACCCAAACTTATTGAGGAGTGTCTGCAATACTCATTTAAGGTTAGATCAATAGTGAAAACTACTGACTGCACTATCGCTGACTTATGACCGCAGACTTCACTCCCGCCAAGCGCGAACAACCTGCCCCCTGCCGCGCGCTGCCAAATGCCAACCGAAACCTGCAGACCTTACTCCAGCCAAACGCTAACCACCTGCAGCCAACCGCCCGCCATCTGTTGTCTGCCGTGCGCTGAGAACTGCCTGCCCACTCCCGCCTACTGCCTGTTGCCTGATTTCCTGGAGATTAACCTGACCAGCTGTTCATGCAACCGGACTGACCAGGTCTCAACCTCCGAATGACTCCGTGACTCACCTTCGCGAAGCAACCCGAGCAAAAGCCGCAACTTGAACCTCGACCGCTCACCAGGATGCAGTGACTCCCGCTCTTCAGCTTCACCACTGAAAAAACCTTCACTCATCGGGTGAACCATACTTCTCACATGAGCCGTGTACTGCATGACCACCATCCTCGACTCAGCACCTTTATCCATATCCTGCGACGAAACGACAGTGAATATGGCAAACGGCTTCCTGCTCAAAACCGACCGGTTTCGCCTGACAAACTCAATGGCCTCCGGAACCCAGCATCCACCATGCTCCGGGCTCCCTGCAACAACAGCTGAAAAACCCTTTACCGTTGCCACACCGCTCATGGGCCTGACAGTTACATCAGCTCCCAGACCGGTCAATACCCGTGCCACACGCTCAGCCATACCGGCCGCCTGCCCTGATGTCCCCGCATGGGTTACAAGAATCTTCATCGCTCCCGAACAAGGTTTAGATTCCCAAAAGTAATAAAAAGTGAACTACCTTTAACTCCGGGAAAGCGGCCTGAAATTCCCCGTTAACCGTTTTCTTGCTATTTTTGCAAAAAGAGCACAATGGCTATCCCGAGTTTCTTCAAACAGAACAAACCCCGCGGCTTCAACTACAAGCCACGGTACTATGATCCGGTTAAGGATGAACTGGAACAGAGACGCAGGGCTTATGAGGAAGAGAGGAGAAAAAGCGGGGAAGAACCAGAAAATATTGAGTCCTCCTCCACTGAAACTACGGAGGACGGACAGCCCGCCTTCGCTAAAGCTGCGGAGAAGAGAGCCCAACAACCATACCGCTCCAGGATAATGCGCGGTGACATGAGAAAACACTTCAACCGCAGACATGAGAGAGTGCAGAAACATTCCAACATCAGGCTGATTGTGATACTAATTATTCTGGCTTTTGTAGTCTATCTTTACCTCCGTTTTTAATCGCACTGCATGAGTGACATCATAAAGCTCCTGCCCGACTCCGTCGCCAACCAGATAGCAGCCGGCGAAGTTATCCAGCGCCCGGCCTCGGTGGTCAAGGAACTGACTGAGAACGCCGTTGACGCAGGAGCCACGGAGATAAGCGTCGTTATCCGCGATGCGGGACGCACCCTGGTACAGGTGATTGACAACGGCTGCGGCATGAGCGAGACCGATGCCCGCCTCGCATTCGAAAGACACGCTACCTCAAAGATCTCATCAGCTGATGACCTCTATATCATAACTACCAAAGGATTCCGGGGCGAGGCACTCGCCTCAATAGTAGCAGTCTCAATGACCGAGTTGCGCACAAGGCGCGAAGAAGAGGAAGCAGGAACACTCATTGAGATAAACAACTCGAGAGTAACCAGACAGGAACCATGCTCATGCGCCGCGGGATCAGTATTCAGCGTCAGGAACCTCTTTTACAATGTCCCCGCCCGCCGCAAATTCCTGAAGTCAGACACAACAGAGTTCAGGCATATCATCACCGAGTTCCAGCGTGTGGCGCTGGCACACCCCGAGATACGGTTCAACCTTACCCACAATGACCAGGAGGTTTACCGCCTGCCGGCGGGAAATCACCGTCAGCGTATAGCAGGACTGTTCGGTAAACACTACAACCAGAATCTGGTAAGCGTGGAGACCGACACCTCCATAGTGACTGTAAAAGGTTACGCGGGGAAGCCTGAAAATGCCCGCCGCTCCGCCGGGGAACAGTTCTTCTTTGTGAACAACAGGTTCATCCGGCATCCATACCTTCACCGCGCCGTGCTTGAAGCTTACCATGGCCTCCTTCCTCCGGAGACGCTGCCGGCATACTTCATCTACCTGACCGCCGACCCGGCAACAATAGATGTCAACATTCACCCCACCAAAACCGAGGTCAAGTTTGAGGATGAGAGGTCTGTCTGGCAGATCATGCTGGCATCCGTCCGTGAGGCGCTGGGCCGGTTCAACGTTGTTCCGTCGCTTGACTTCGGACCTGAGAGCGCTGTGGAGATTCCCGTTATCATTGGCAACACCGCTCCTCCACCGGTGCCGCAGATAGAGTTTGAACACACCTTCAATCCCTTCGAGGGAACCGAATACCAGAGACCTGAAACGAAATGGCAATGGGATGCCGAACGCAATCCTCCCCGCGACTGGGAGTCGCTTTTCACCATTACCACCCGCAGCGGAGACAAGGATGAGAGCGGGAGCGGAGACAGAATATCAGGCGGGCAATCAGCAGATGCCGGAGAGGTGACAGGCCAGCGCCGTTTTTTCCAGGTGAAGAACCGCTACATAATGTGCCATGTGATCTCAGGCATTATGATGATTGACCAGAAGAGAGCGCATGAGAGAGTGCTCTACGAGAAGTACCTTGCCTCGCTCGACGACGGCCCGAAACCTGCACAGATATCGCTTTTCCCGGTGGAAGTGGAGCTCAACCCGGCAGACATGGTTATCATTGAAGAGATCGCCGGCCAGCTCAGGATGCTCGGATTTGAGATAACAACCGGCAGGGAAGGCATTGTGACTATCACCGGCCATCCCGCTGCAAGCCGCAATGCAAGCCCCCTGTCGATGCTCGAAACAATCATCGCTGAATACAAGCACTCAATGGAAGACCCGGCCATAGGTGAACGCGAACGGATTGCCCTCTCCATGGCCAGGGCTTCAGCTATCCAGTACGGCACCCCGCTGACAGACACAGAGATGGAGGAACTCTTTGACATGCTCTTTGCCTGCTCTTTGCCAAACTACTCTCCCTCAGGCAAAATAGTGATGAGCATCATCACCCTCGAGGAGCTTGACCGGAGATTCAGCTGATATTCGGGCAGAATGGCTACATTTGCGGACTGAAATATGTGAAAACAACAAGATGAACAGAATACTTTCAGGAACTCCCCCGGTGGTGAGAAAACTCATCATCATCAATGTGGTTATGCTCCTGCTTAATGAACTGCTCAGGCTGACCTCAGGCATCAACCTGAACGGCATGCTGGGGCTTTACTTCCCTAAATCGGAGTTCTTCCGCTCATGGCAGATAGTAACACATATGTTTATGCACGGCGGATTTATTCATCTGTTTTTCAATATGTTCGCACTATGGATGTTCGGAAGGATACTCGAGCAGGTGTGGGGACCGAAGCGGTTCCTGCTCTATTACCTGGTGACAGGCCTCGGCGCAGCCTTCTTCTTCGAGCTTGTGCAATGGATCCAGTACAACAAGGTGATGGCAATACTCTCTCCCGAGCAGATTCAATACATATATGATGTTGGCGGTGATGCGGTCAGCCAGGGCAAGAATTTCACTGACAGCCATATGGGAAGGCTTAACTCGATTCTCAACGTACCCGTTGTGGGAGCATCAGGCGCCGTCTTTGGTGTGCTGCTGGCCTTCGGGATGCTATTCCCCAACACTCAGCTGATGTTCATATTTCCGCCAATTCCGGTTAAGGCAAAATACGTTGTCATCGGGTATGCTGCCATTGAGCTTTACCTTGCCATCACCAGTCCCGGAAGCGGAATAGCCCATACCGCCCACCTCGGAGGGATGATCTTCGGCTACATCCTCATAAGGTACTGGCGCAAGACAACTAAAACCCTTTACTGATGAGCATCTGGAACGAAATAAAGAGCTCATTCAGACGTGGCTCCACCCTGACGCGGCTGATGTACATTAACGGCGCCATCTTTCTGTTTATCAAGATCATTGAAGTAATAGGGGTCCTTACCTCCAATCCCGGCCTGGCAACGGCAGTAATATCGAACCTGGCAGTTCCGGCATCTACCTCCGCCCTGGTCTTCAAGCCATGGACCCCGGTCACCTACATGTTTACCCACCAGGGATTCATTCACCTGCTCTTTAACCTTCTGTGGCTCTATTGGTTCGGTAAAATTTTCCTGGCATACCTCGATCAGCGGAAGCTGGTCTCAGTTTATATAATGGGAGGTCTTGCCGGGGCGCTTCTTTACATCATTGTCTTCAATCTCTTCCCGGCCTTCGCGTCAGCGGTAAATATCTCAATCGCGCTGGGCGCCTCAGCCTCGGTAATGGCGCTGGTAATAGCCACGGCTGTCTACCTTCCCGACCTCGAGCTGCACCTCCTGTTTATCGGAAGGGTGAAACTTAAATACCTGGCACTGATAACCTTCCTTATCACCTCAGTATTTGATTTTTCGGTTAATACCGGTGGCAAGATCGCCCATATCGGCGGTGCGGTGATGGGATTTGCATACGGGCAGGGTTTGAGAAATGGCAGGGATTTTGGAGCATGGCTAAGCAGGATACTCGACTTCTTTGTCAATCTGTTCAGACCGGGGAAAGGGCTCAGGGTGAAATACAAGAGGGCCGGAGCATCCTTCAATACAAAAAAGACGAAAACCGATTACGATTACAACTCCGCAAAAGCCGAAAGGCAGAAGGAGATAGACCATATACTCGACAAAATTTCTAAGGGAGGTTATGACAGTCTCACGAAGGAAGAAAAAACGATTCTTTTCAGCGAGAGCCAGAAAAAAGGATAGCGGTATCAGGCGCTTCACGCGAAACACACTGCTGGCGGTCAACCTTTTACTGGTTATCCTCCTGGTGCTGGCATACATTTCAATCTATATCAATCCTGCAACGATAGCATTCCCTGCCCTTTTCGGGCTTGCATACCCCTATATCGCTGCCATGAACGTTATCATGGTCATCGTCTGGATCCTCTTCAGGAAATGGTATGCGCTGCTGTCTGCAATTGCACTTGCGGCAGGATTCGGGTATATCCACAACTTCATCAGGTTCACCAACCATGGGAAGGAGGAGCATCATGACCTTAAGTTACTAAGTTACAACGTACGTCTGTTCAATAATTATGAGTCGGACGAGAAGAACACCCACAGCAGGGTGCTTCAGCTTCTGAGGAAGGAGAATCCGGGGATTATCTGCCTGCAGGAGTATTATGTCAGGGGTGACCCGGCAGTTGGTGAGAGAAAACTTAAGGAGGGCGTGGGAGGAAACAGATACACCCACTTCAAACTGATAAAGAGCGGAACGGCCAGCCGGTACGGTATTGCTACCATATCACGCTATCCGATCATTTACAGGGGCGATGTCATTCATCCGGGGTCATCATCACTGACCATCTTCAGCGATATCGTTGTTGACACTGACACTTTCAGGGTTTACAACAACCACCTGCAGTCGTTTCGCCTGCGGCGCATGGAAAGGAATCTGCTCAGCGAGCTTGCCGGTGAGGAGAGAGGGCGCTCCATGGATAACATCTCAGATATTTACAAGAGCCTGATGCAGGGATTTGCCAGTCGTGCCCTGCAGGTTGACCGTGTAAGGAGACACATGGAGTTGTCGCCCTACCCGGTGATTGTTGCAGGCGATTTCAATGACACGCCGGTTTCATATACATACCGCGTTATGCGCCGCGGATTGAACGATGCATTTGTGGAGGCGGGTTACGGGGCCGGGTTTACCTATCGCGGCAAGTACCCGCCCAACCGGATAGACTATATCATCTACGGCGAAGGAATTGAGTGTACTGATTTTGACATTGTCAAGGTCAGGTATTCAGATCACTACCCGGTCATTGCCTATTTCAGGCGCGCTGACCGGATGGCGGTTCCAAAAGAGAAAATCTCCCGCCGGAAGCAGTAGATGAAAATCACCCGCACTAACTGAACAGAAACTTCGACAAGTCAGCTTATCTGCCAGGGGAAAGAACAGGTATCAGTTATCCACCCTGACCGGACGAAAGTTTTGACAGGTCAGCTTATCAGTAAGGGAAAAAATGAGTACCAGTCATTCTCGCTGACCGAACGGAAGTTTCGACAGGTCAGCATTCCCGCCGGAAACAATAATTGCACTTCTTTTGCCGCTGAACAGCTCCCTGTTGGCAAGCACCGCAGCCAGGGGGACGGCTGATGAAGGCTCCACGACGATCTTCAGCCTCGTCCACATCAGGGTCATGGCCTCTGTTATCTGCTCCTCGGTGACGGTGAGGATGTCGTCAACATTCTCTCTTATGACCGTGAATGTTCTTTCGCAGAGCGATGTAAGGAGTCCGTCTGCTATGGTGCGTGGGGGAAGTGCCGGCTGTATGACGCCTGTGCGGAGTGATCTGGCCGCATCGTCGGCCAGCAGCGGCTCGGCCCCGTAGATTTTTGCATGCGGAGCCATGTGGCGTATTGCTATGGCCGTGCCGCTGAGGAGGCCGCCGCCGCCCACCGGGGCAATGACCGCATCAGGGTCCGCTATCTCATCAGCCAGCTCCATTGCCGCGGTCCCCTGACCGGCGATGATGTAAAAGTTATCATAGGGATGAACCATCGTGGCGCCGGTCTGTTCAATAACCTCCGCGGCGGCGGCCTCCCGTGCCGCCAGCGTGGGCTCACAGAAGGTGATCTCCGCGCCATAACCTGCCACCGCCCTCTTCTTCACCCCGGGCGCCGAGGAGGGCATCACAATATAGGCCTTCACCCCGCGCATCGCTGCCGCATGAGCGAGGGCGGCAGCATGATTGCCCGACGAGTGCGTCACCACGCCGGCGGCACACTGGCCTTCCGTGAGATTCTGCACCGCATTGGTGGCGCCCCTGAACTTGAAGGCCCCTGTCTTCTGGAAGTTCTCACACTTGAAGAAAAGCTTCGCGCCACTGATGGCATCAAGCTGCCTTGAGGTAAGCACCGGTGTACGATGCACATACGGCCTTATAAGCCTCAAGGCAGCCTCAATATCTTCAAACTTCGGAATGAATGACATGACCCTCAGGCCGGCGGGCACAACTGAAACCGTTTAATCAGGTTTAGCCAATTATGCTCCACATAACCGTAAGGCCGGCGAGCACAACTGAAACCATTGACATCAGCTTGATGAGGATGTTCAGTGCCGGTCCGGAAGTATCCTTGAACGGGTCACCAACGGTGTCGCCAACAACACCTGCCTTGTGACACTCGCTCCCTTTACCGCCGTAGTTGCCCTTCTCAATGAATTTCTTGGCATTGTCCCATGCGCCGCCAGCATTGTTCAGCATACAGGCCAGGGTAAATCCGGCAGTCATACCACCCACAAGGAGTCCTACCACACCCGGAACACCAAGTACAATCCCCGTTACAGTCGGGACTGCTATTGCCAGGAGCGAAGGAAACAGCATCTCGCGCTGTGCACCCCTGGTTGATATGGCAACGCACTTTGCATATTCGGGCTTGCCTGTTCCGTCCATGATACCCGGTATCTCGCGGAACTGGCGTCTTACCTCGTCAACCATGTTTCCTGCAGCACGTCCGACAGCTTTCATCGAGAGGGAGCTGAAAAGGAATGCCATCATGGCACCTATGAAGATACCACCCAGAAGAAGCGGGTTAAGAACCGACAGGTTATAGGCGTTTACAAAGTCCATTATACCGGCGTTGCTGGTCATCACTGCAGTCATGCCTTCAGGAACATCTACTGGGACATGGCTCTTGTAGAAAAGGACATCACCTATCTGTTTGAATCCTTCCGGGGCACTGTCAGCCGTTCTGCCGAGCCAGAGCCTTACCTCTTCAATATATGCAGCAACGAGGGCCATTGCGGTAAGAGCTGCTGATCCTATTGCAAATCCCTTGCCTGTTGCAGCTGTTGTGTTACCAAGTGCATCGAGGGCGTCAGTGCGTTCACGCACCTCCTTGGGCAGATTTGACATTTCGGCATTTCCGCCTGCGTTGTCGGCAATGGGCCCGAAAGCATCAGTGGCAAGCGTGATACCAAGTGTTGAAAGCATACCCACGGCAGCGAAACCTATACCATAGACACCGTCTGCGAAGCTGGTGAATCCGCCTGCAAATCCGTATGCTGCAATAATTGCAATGGCAATAGTAAGAACCGGCACCCATGATGACATCATACCTACTGCCATCCCTTCAATAATGGTTGTTGCCGGACCCTGCTGGGTCTGTTTCGCGATCCCTCTTGTCGGTTTATACTCATCCGAAGTAAAGTACTCAGTAGACTGTCCGATTATGACACCGGCTGCAAGCCCTGCCACCACAGCTCCAAATACACCCCATGAAATCCAGCCCATAAATGCCAGAATGCCTACGGCTACCAGGATCAGTGCAGAACTGCCTCCTGTGCCGAGCAGCAATGCGTTCAGAAGGTTTTTCTGAGTGGCCTGTTCCTTTGTACGTACCATATAGACGCCGGCGATTGACAGCAGTATCCCCACACCGGCAACGATCATCGGTGAGACGATTGCCCTGATCTGGTCATTGGCACTGAGTAACGGCAGTGCCGCACCAAGGGCAGCCGTTGAGAGTATTGATCCTGCATATGATTCGTAAAGGTCAGCACCCATACCTGCCACATCACCCACATTGTCACCGACGTTGTCAGCGATGGTTGCAGGGTTGCGTGGGTCATCCTCGGGGATACCTGCCTCAACCTTTCCGACGAGGTCAGCGCCCACATCGGCAGCTTTGGTGAAGATACCGCCGCCCACACGGGCAAAGAGAGCCTGTGTGGAAGCACCCATTCCGAATGTTAGCATGGTTGCGGTAATCTCAATCATCTTACCATGCTGATCAGTTCCCGGATGGACAAATGTCAGGCCCATCCATGTCCAGCCCTCAACCATATGCTCCGGCGTAAATACCCAGTAGTTAAGGATGAGGAACCAGAGCACTATATCGAGCAGGCCGAAGCCTACCACAACAAGCCCCATAACAGCCCCGCTGCGGAAAGCAATCTTAAGCCCGCGGTTCAATGAGACTGATGCTCCCTGGGCAGTCCTTGAGGATGCCATGGTAGCTGTCTTCATTCCGAGGTAACCGCATAGTCCGGAGAAGAAACCCCCGGTAAGGAACGCCAGCGGCACAAACGGGTTCTGAACACCGAGATATGCCAGACCCAGAAGCAGTACCACAAGTATCATAAACACCTTAAATACCACACTGTACTGGCGCTTGAGATAAGCCATGGCGCCTTCACTGACGTATCCGGCAATCTCCTGCATCCTTTCATTACCGGCAGGAGCCTTTATCATGCTCCTGTAGAAAATCCATGCAAACAGCAAAGCAAGCACCGATGCAACGGGTGCAATCCAGAAAAGAGCTTCAATCATAAGATGGTTTTTTAAATTTGAACAAAACTAATCAGTTTTTTAACACTACATAAACAAAACTGCAGTTATCATTCTTTATTTTTCACGTACTTGTCAAGCCACCTGAGGTACTCCCAGTGCATGTGGAGGAGTGACTCCCGTGCCGAGTATCCGTGAGACTCATGTGGTAGCAGCACCAGCCTTGTCACAGCGCCTGCTCCCCTGAGTGCCGCATAGTACCTCTCGCTCTGTATCGGGAAGGTACCCTGGTTGTTATCAGCCATGCCATGGATCAGCAGTATCGGATCTTTCACCTTTGTTGCATGGGTGAAGGGTGACATCTCAAGGTATAATTCAGGATCCTCCCAGAAACTGCGGCGCTCACTCTGGAACCCAAACGGTGTCAGCAAACGGTTATAGGCACCGCTGCGGGCAATGCCTGCAGCGAAGAGTCTCGAGTGCGACAGCAGGTGTGCGGTCATGAAAGCACCATACGAATGGCCGGAGACTGCAACCCGCTTCGGATCAGTGACACCCATCTCAACAGCCTTGTTGATGGCTGCCTCGGCATTGGCAACAAGCTGTTCCACAAACGTGTCATTGGGCTCTTTCCCCTCCAATCCGACTATGGGAAAGCTGGCATCGTTCAGCACGGCATAACCCTGGGTCACGTAAACAAGCACTGATGACGGGCTGATGCGTGTGAAGGTATAGGGTGAACCACTCACCTGGCCTGCCATCGAGGGATCATTGTACTCACGCGGATAAGCCCAAAGTATGGTGGGAAGCGGACCGTCCTTGACCCTGTCATATCCGGCCGGGAGGTAGAGGGTGAATGAAAGATCAATGCCATCCTTCCTCTTGTAGGTGACCAGCTCCTTATGCACACCTGCCATCTGCGGATAGGGATTCTCAAATTGCGTTACCTGCTTCAGGGTCCCTTTCTTCAGATCACGTATGAAATAGTTCGGCACCTCAGAAACGGATTGCCTCACGGTCAGAAGAAGGCCGCGGGCAGGATCAAGAAACTCATTTACCGTCTCATGGTACGGAGCCTCTGAACGCCACAGCCTGGTTGTCTTTCCGGTCCTGAGATCATATTTGTCTACAAAAGGCCTGTCACCCTCCGGTGATGCACCCTGACCTGACAGGTGCAAACTCCTGCCCCTGTCTGTAATCAGTAATACTGACCTTCCCCATGCGTTGGGTACAGTCATCGGCATCCCGGGGTTATTGTACCTGTCGTCTGAATTAAGCTCCCATAACTTCTTAAGAGTGGCCTGCGGACTGGCAGGACTGAACGTTGATGTAGCCCTGACACGTGACTTTGACAATCCTTCCATCAGGATAGCCAGGTTTTCATTGCCCCAGATAATTCCCTGGAACCGTTTTTCCGTGGCAATGAAAGGTGCCGGTTCGCCGGTAAAGGGTGCCTCGAACATGAAAACCTGATCATGGTACTGCATCTCCTTTGCATGGTAATCGCCTTCGTCAAGGGCTTCCACCCACATCAGCGATGCCGGCCTGTCATTACGCCAGTTGAAGCTCCTGGGACCAGGTATGACAACATCATATCCCCTGGGCAGGCTTTCACGGAGCGGAGTCTCAAGCATCAGCCTGACCATCTTTCCCTGAAGGTCCCATATCTCTGTCCGTGACGGGAAATTGTAATACGGAACCAAATACGAGAATGGCCTTTCGATAATGGAGACAAGGAGCCACTTCCCGTCAGGCGAGGGCGAAACACCTGTGATCATTCCCGGACGGCCAAAGGAGGCTGCCGACGTGCCATCCCATCTTACCAGCTCGGAAGTGGCATAGTATTCAAATATCTTTTCATCGTCAACACTCTGCAGGAGGTCCTGGAATGTCCGTAAATCTCCCCTGACTCCTTCGCTTTCCTGAACCGAAGGACCCGCCGGCACCCTGGAGGATTCGGGAGCTGGTCCCCTGTCGCGCAGGGTGCGCAGGTATATCAGCGAACCATCAGGCAGCCACGTAATATCCCTTTGAAGGACGCAGTTGAGCCCTTCATCAACTTTTTGCGCCGTCATTGTTGCAGCATCGGCAACCCATAGTTCAATTGTATTGTCAGTGGTGTTGGTGAAAGCAAACCTTTTGTTGTCAGGTGACCATGTAACCCCTCCCATACTGGCACCGGAAGGAAGGCCTTTCAGATCACCCAACTGCGTTCCGTCTCTCTTCATCGAAGAGATCCGGATCATTCCCTGTACACGGCTGGGACCATTGGTCGAAGGATTGAACCTGATCCCTGCCAGACGCAGTTCAGGCTGCGACAGGTCGGCGATGGATGGTAACCCCGGACGATATAACAACAGCATCGTCTGATTGTCAGAGCTAAGAATTACAGACGGGGTCTGCGGAGCATCCAGGAGTGAGACAATAGCTTCAGGAGGAAGCTGATAACCGGTTTTGTCCTGTGCGCTGACCAGCATTGCTGAAGCAGCAAGGATGACAAAGGCAAGCATTTTACGCATCATAATGGTTCTTTTTGGTCTGTCTCAAATTTAATCTTCTGATTTCAGATAGAGAAAGCAAATAAGAGTTATTATTGTTTTTTAACTTTATAAAAAACTGTGTATGACCGTTCAGCGTAAAGGGATGAAGAGTGAATTCGGAACCGATCTGGCTGCTGCCCTGAAGGTTCTCAGGGCCGGCGGGGTAATACTTTACCCCACTGACACCATCTGGGGGCTGGGCTGTGATGCCACCAACGCGAAGGCTGTACGCAAGATTTATGAGATAAAGCATAGAGCTGAGAACAAGAGCCTTATAATACTTGTGAACTCTGTGGCGATGCTTGAGAGGTATATCGAAAACCCTCCCGGAGTGGCCATAGAGATGGCAGAGCTCTCGGAGAAGCCCCTGACGGTGGTCTATGACAGGGGAAGGAACCTGGCTGAGGGGGTTGCCTCTTTCGACGGGTCAGTAGGTGTGCGCATATGCGCGGAACCGTTCTGCGATGCGCTCATTGAAACGCTTCGGAAGCCTTTGGTATCAACATCGGCAAACATTAGCGGCGGCAGCAGCCCCGTAATATATGACGAGATAAGTGAAGAGGTTAAGGCCGCGGCAGATTATGTATGCCTCTGGAGACAGGATGACCGAAGCAGGGCCACACCCTCTCCGGTCATCAGAATATCCGGTAACGGTATTGTAAAGATTCTGCGCAGATGATTACTTCATCAGCACCTTGCCTGAGCCTGTAACAGTAGCATCAATCTTCGGATCACCCGAGTATCTGATATTGCCACTGCCCGAGATAGAGGCTCTCAGCATCTCAGTCACATGGCAGTCGCAACTGCCGCTGCCGGAAATCCTGGCATCCATGATACCAACAGTGGTGTCATCCCCCACATAGTCGCCCGAACCTGAAATTGAGATTTCCAGTTTCCTGATGGTGCCGTTCCCGGTGAGATTGAGACTGCCTGACCCGGATATGTCGCACTCCACTTCCCTGAGTGACACATCACGGAGAAACGCCTTGCCGCTGCCACTGATGGCCACATCCAGCTCATCCCCCATGAGAGGATCGATTACCGTTAAGCTCCCTGAGCCCAAAATGCTGATACCATCGAGGGCGGGCATGGTGATTCTTACAGTAACCTTTTTGTTTCTGAAATCAAACCATTTATCCCGTCTGATTATCAGCTCATCATCGTCAACTCTGGTAATGATCTCCCTGATGTAATCCCTGTCTCCTTCCAGCTCAACGCTGAAATCCCTGCCGAGGCTGATCAGCACTTCGCCTGAAACGGCAAAGGTTACCTCATCAAAGCCTGACAGCTGTCTCTTTTCGGTACAGGTTGTCTGAGCAAATGAAGCCCGGGCGGCGAAAATCGTTAATAATGAGAAAATCAGGATTCTTTTCATAGCTGCTCCGTTTTATCTGGTTACAACAGAAAGACGGCGCAAAATGTTCTATGCTGCACTGTAAATCAAAAAAGAGGCAGGATTGTCAGTCGTTAAGGCTTACCAGACCTTCCGGGAGGGTCATCGTGATTGTCTTGTGCCTGCGGTCAACGGAAACAATCAGGTCAGGGTGGAGAGGGATATAAACCCTCCGGCCTTCTATAACAGCCACGGCAATAACCTGGCCGGGGTTCTGTATTAAATCATCTATTATGCCTGACAAGCCGGTGTTTGTATCAGTCAGTGTGAATCCCTCCAGCGCCATGAGATCATTACCTGACTCTCCGGCGCCTTCAGAAAGCATCTCGCATCCGCGGAGGTGCGCCACAGACTCTGCAGTGAGGTAATCATCAAACGATATTATCATAGTATCGGGGGCAGGTAAAAATGCTTCCCGTGTAAAAAAGGGAACCGGTATCCCTTCGGTAATGACGAATACCGGTTCTCCCTGTTCCGGATCCCCTGTGATGGCTCTCCTGCTCTTCACTACCACGGCTCCATCGAAGCCGTGGGTTTTTGTTATTCTGCCAATGGTTCTCATAATCAGGTGGCAGGGGGCAGATGACCCTATTCGGTCTTTTCTGCAGTATCTTCCTGAGCTTCAGCTGCGGGCGCTTCAGTCTCTGTCTGTGCGGGAGCTTCTGTCTCTGCCTCTGCGGGCGCTTCAGTCTCTGTCTGTGCCGAAGCCTCTCCGGCTGCATCTTCGGCAGCGCTCTCTTCAGGAGCCTCGGCTGCTTCAGCAGCTTTTGCTGCTGCCTCTGCCTCAGCGGCAAGGGCTGCCGCCCTTTTGGCGAGCTCTTCTGCCCTGGCCTCCTTGATTGCCTTTTCAGCTTCAAGTTTCTTCTTGCGCAGCTCTTCGCCCTTCTTCTCCAGGCCTGACCTCTTCAGTTCAATTTTCTCTTCCTTGCCCTTCAGCCATTCATTAAACCGGCGGTCAGCTTCTGCTTCGTCAAAAGCACCTTTTCTTACTCCTTCAAGCAGGTGCTTCTTCATCATTACTCCCTTATACTTCAGGATTGCCCTGCAGGTGTCCGTAGGTTGCGCACCATTCTGCAGCCATTCCAGTGCCCTCTCGAAGTTGATTTCAATTGTTGCCGGGTCAGTGAGCGGATTATAAGTTCCGATCTTCTCAATGAATCTGCCATCACGTGGCGACCTGCTATCTGCTACCACCACGTGGTAGAAGGCCTGCTTCTTGCGGCCCTTCCTAGCTAATCTGATTTTTACTGACATTTAAAGAATTAATTTATTGTTACTCTTTTTAAACGAGGGTGCAAATATACAAGTTAATTTTTACCTGCCGACAGTTCTGCATATTAAAATTTGCCTCTCAATACCTGACAATGGTTTTTGAATGCTGTTTTCCCCTGGCCGTTGTGACGGTGACAATATAGATTCCTGAAGGCCAGCCGGCGCCGGAAATTGTTATTATGTCAGATTCCGGAACCATTCCGGCCATTTCGGCGCCGCTGATATTTCTTATCGAAATCCTGTTTGATTCGGGAGGAAGTTCAATCATAAACCGGTCTGTGAAGGGCACGGGCCAGACTGTGAAAGCATCCTCCTGCCAGCCATCGCCGGCAGCAAGCGAAGCTGTGAGCCGAAGCAGCCTTGCAGCCCTGATATTGTTTCCGTGCGCATCGCTCACTATGAAAGTTATGGTGTCTGCCGGGCCATCGCTGACCTCGAAGGAACGTGACATTCTCAGCGAGTCACCGTCAAGATAGTAATCAGGCACCCACTCAGTTCCTGTCAGGGTTGAGTCACATTCGAGGACAATGTCATAGGAGTTATCAGTGGCTTCGTCAACCACGGTGAATTTGCCTATTGCCGTTCCGGGCGGATTGCTTAACAGTACCACGGTGTCAGAGAGGGCCACGTCAGTGGGATAATAATAAGGTTGTATACCCAGAATGGCTGTATGATCCTTCGTAAAATCGGAGCTGCCGGGTTTTAGGTTGTCAATGGTATAGTAACCGTCATCAACACCGGTCCATCCCCAGTTGAGGTGATAGTAGTTGCTTCTAAATACTCCGTCGATATTGAATGCGTGCCCCGATGCTCCGGTTCCCGGGAAACCGGAATAGATAATCGGCCTTCCGGCAAGAAGATTCTCATCAAGCAGAGCCTTCCATTCAGCAGTATTGGTTCCCCGTTTTTTGAAGGCTATCCTTTTGGAAAAGAAAAAGAACTCCTTCAGTGCGCTTGCCGCGGCGGCAGACGTAAGGGTACCTGATCCCGCAGGGCTGAAATCCATGTCTACTGAGACGGCACAGTGGAACAGGATCAGTGCATTATTATCATCAGGCATTGCAAGTTTCATATTTGCCCAGTCATAGGTGGCAGAACTGAAGTCGGCATAAATACTTCCGTACGTGGGGTGATCATATTGTCTGGCACCTTTACCATGCTCCGGTATACCGAAGACACTCATTGCCTGTGCCATGCTCACAGCCACGCATCCCACGTAAACATGTCCTCCGGGGCCGTCCGGGTCTTCCGGACAGAAGCGGTTCCAGCCCTTATTCTGATTCCAGGTGACCTTGATCAGCGGTGAGACAATCACCTCTGCTGTGCTTGCAACAGCTGACTTATTGAAGTAATATGCAGGGTCCCACCTGGGATCCCTTGAAGAGCTTTTCGCGGTAACAGAAAGCTTTAGTTGATCTGCATATCCGGAAAGGAAGACGAACCTGTTGTCCTTTTCGCTTTCAGATGGCTCAGTAAAAGTTCCGGTAAGGGAGAATGCCAATACCGGCAATGCAGAGTAGTCTCCTGACATAAGGAGCCAGCCTTCCGGCAGAAGGTCAATCACAAATATTGCATCTCCACCTGCGACAGACATTGGTCTTATACCAGATACTTTATGAACAGCGCTTCCAAGATATCCATTTATAAAGGCATTGGCCGTTTCTGCCATCTGAGACCTGGTGACAACCTGTGCACCCGCTGCAACGGGCAGCAGAAAGAGAAGTGATATGAATAACCGTCTTAGCATTGTTTGAAACAAAGGTGCAAATATACCGAAATTTACAGAGGTGAAAAAGAGGGTGTTCCCGGTAAATGGAAAACACCCTCTTAATTCAGTTAATTACCTGTCCGGTCTCTGTTTACTTTGTCCAGGTTGTATTAAAGCAGTCCCATGCATAGACATAGGCATCAATAACAATGCACATTCTGTCAATCTTGATGGTTCCGTCTGCCTCAATGGTACCAGTAATTTTATATGATGAAGCAGCTTCAAGCATGCCGGCAGTAAGGTAACCGCTGGAAATTGCAAGAATCTCATCAGTTGCGTAGTAGAGTGATCCGCTGGAATAGCCGTAGGTTTCCCCAAGGGCGCTCGGAGACTTCATCTCAATTGTCATGTCAGTAGTGTTGAGGGTTGCCACAACCGGGGTTGAGGTTCCTGCAATACCAACAACGTTAAGCTTGTTATTATCAGATTCAACTGCACTGGTGGTGATTGTCCAATCCTCATCCCAAGCACCTGGTTTTCCGTAACTGACAGCAGTAACATTAAATGTGCCCAGCCATGTTTTAAGCGGATGTTCATCATCAACAATGGTTACCAGGATTGAATTCTGAACCGCTACCGGATAGTTTTTACTGTTGGAGGCAATAGAGACTCTAAACTGCTTGTTGCCGGTAAAAATGTCATTATCGATCGGGGTAACCGTTACCGATGCAAGGCCTACAGGCAGATTCAGATTCTTTGTTGAAAGGGTGAAGTCTGTTCCCTCCACTGCCGGTTTGCCTATTCCTTCAACAGAGACAGAAAGAGTGACATCTGTAGCCTCTGTTCCTTGAGCAGCGCCAAGGTAGATTGTGAATGAACCTGTTGCATCTTCCTTGACTGAAAGAGTGGCCTGGCTCATTCCAACGATGGTGCTTGAATCATCAAAAATTAAAGGATATTTATCATCGCACGAGGTCGTCATTAACATGACAACTGTGAGAATGAGTAAGTTGGAAATTATCTTTTTCATAATTTACGAGTTTAATGTTAATAACCCGGATTCTGTTCGCAGTTGACATTAGCGTCAATCTCCGCCTGAGGAATAGGCATAGCCCATTTATAATTGACAAGAGCTGTTCCGCCTGCGGTGAATGGGATATCCTTGTTTGAAAGCCCGGTATAATCATTCCTGACAAGGGAGCGCTGTGTGCGTGCAAGATCGAACAATTCATTGCCTTCGAAGCACAGTTCTCTTCTTCTTTCAGCGTAGATATCACTCAGGGTGACAGCACCTGCGGCTGCCAGTCCGCGATTTGTACGGATTGCGTTATAGTCGTCCAGTGCGGTTGCTCCTGCTACTGAAGCTCCGTTAAGGATAGCCTCAGCACGGATAAGGTACATTTCTGCCAGACGGAGAACTGGCACATTGAACTCACGGTGGGGTGTTCTTCCAAGACGTCCCGGATATTTCAGGCTCCAGTATTCGCCAGGATAATCATCCGGCTGGAGGAACAGGTCAGCACGCACATCACCGGCTTCGTAAAGGTTGAGTACATCAAGTGATGCAGCACAGTCGCCGTAGCCGCCCGGATCCATCATATAGGATATTGCATCCCACCAGGGATGTGAGGAGTTGCCTTCTGAGCCGTCAACCTGGAAGATAATTTCTTTACCCGGGCCACCACTGCCCCAGTAACCCTTATTATCCCATGTGGTGTAGTCATCGGCGGTGAAGAGTGAAAGCCCTGCAGTACCAATTACCGTGGTGGCATATGATGCAGCTTCCGCCCAGTTCTCCATATAGAGGTAAACCTTGGCAAGAAGCGCCTGAGCAGCCACCTTGGTTGCGTATGCAGCATCATCTCCTCTCTTGTTGGTGACCGGCAGGAGAGCGATAGCATCCTTAAGGTCAGCTACAACCCTGTCATAAGTTTCACCAACCGTATTACGGGCGGGATAACCGTTTTCCGTTACAAGCACAACCGGAACACCCAGGTTAGTGGTTCCTGCCGAATATGGCTGGCAATACATGCGTGCAAGGTCAAAGTAAGCAAGACCTCTCATGAAGAGGCACTCGCCCCTAAGCACGTTCAGTTGAGCCTCTTCAACGCCGGTCTCGGTGAAACCGCCGTCAATTACTTCCAACACGTTATTGGCCTTTGCAATTGTAGAATAAGCTGTTGCCCAAAGCCCTGATGTTGATGCAGGAGTGTTGTTCCACAGATACTCATCAGTATACCGTCCTGATATTACAGAACCCCTTTTGGCATTACCACCCTTCATGTCAGCTGTGATCACAAACTGTGATCCGTACCATGCATAACCACACAGTTGGGAATATACACCACCAGTGGCATTATCAAGGCCCTTATAGGTGGAAAGTGTAAGCTCGTTTGACTGGGATAACCGGGGCTCCTTGACAAGGAAATCCTCACAAGCAGTGAAAAGTACTGCAAAGGTTACCATTAAAAGTATTAAGTGTTTTGTTTTCATAGCGTCATCGATTTATTTGTTAGAATGATACCTCAATGCCACCTATGATCTTCTTGGACATCGGATATATACCGAAACCGCATCCGTCAACGCCTCTTTCCGGATCCCAGAAGTCAACGTTATGGAAGGTGTACAGGTTCACTGCGCTAGCATAGACCCTCAGGTTCTGCATTTTCATCTTGTTAACAACTGCCCTGGGCAGGTTGTATGAGAGGGTGATATTCTTCAGCCTCAGGTATGAGCCGTCATATAACCATCTTGTGCTGCGGTAGCCGTTTGAACTGGTAGTGTTGTTGGCTATCGGTTTCGGGTTTCTTGCAATCTGGCCGGGTGTAGTCCAGTAATCGAGCTGGGTATTTGCACCGGTATTGGGCCAGCTGTATCCGTCAGAGTTGGCATAACGGTTCTCCTCAATGGATACAAGATTGCCCCACTTATATTCAAGGTTGACGTCAAGTGTTACGCCATAGGCTGCCAGCTTGGTATTAATACCACCGGTCAGCTTGGGTTCAGGTGTCCCGGCTATGATTCTTCTGGCCTGAGCATAGTTGTTGGTGAGTTCACCATTCTCATTATACCACATGGCGTCACCGTTGGCCGGGTTAACACCGGCATAGTCATACAGGTAGAAGCTGTACAGGTGTTCACCTACCTTATGTACAAGGCGGTTATTGCCAGGGATGAACTGCTCATCCTTGCCAAGGTCAAGAATTGTACTGTTATTATGGGCAACATTGAAACCGGCAGACCATTCAAAGTTATTGCCTGTGATCAGCGTCCCGTCCAACATAAACTCAATACCTTCGTTCTTGATTGACCCGATGTTGGTTGTTATGGAGCTGAAACCGGATGTACGTGACAGGGGATAGGCAAGAAGCATATCCAGGGTCTTGCGTGAGTACACATCAAATGAACCGGTGATGCGGTCAAATAATGCAAAGTCAAGACCTGCGTTATAACCGGTATTGTTTTCCCATCCAATATCAGGATTTGATGGCTGGGTGGGAACCATAACAGAGTTTCCGTTGTACTGCCCTGCACCGTAAAGACCATACTGGGCATAGTTGCCAATGTTGAAGTTACCGCTGATACCATAGCTTCCGCGAAGCTTAAGCATGTTGATGAACTCTACATTGTCCATGAAGTGCTCCTTATGAATGTTCCATGATGCACCCACTGACCAGAAGGTACCCCAGCGGTTCTTTGATCCGAAACGTGACGAACCGTCTGTCCTGAGGCTTGCCTGCAGATAATACTTATTGTCGTAATTATAGCGGGCAACACCAAAGAATGACATTATGGTGTATGCTGTCTCATAATAATCCGCATCATCGTCATCCGAGGTGGCCGTGTTTGGGAACGGAATATTCGGGTCTACGTTGGGAGATACGATATAGTACTCGTTATAGTCAAATTTTGAAGCTTCCTGACCGCCTACAATTGAGAGGTTATGCGAGCCAAACTCCTTGTCGAAGTTAAGGGTGTTTGAGGTTGTAAGCAGTACATACTTGGTTCTTGAGGTCTGAAGGTAACCCAGTGTCTCACCATAGTTGGCCTCAGGGCTCCAGTATCTTACACCTTCACCGTCAGTTAATTCAATACTGTTGGCTGTCTTTGCTGTAAGACCCTTTATAATCTGATACTCAAGGAATCCGTTTGTGTTGAGCCTGTACTGCTTTTCCCACTGCGGGTCATACTCGGCAGTGGCACGCGGGTTGGCATTGGCATTCTCCGGAATAATCAGGTTATATGTACCGTCATCATTCCTGATCGGAGTGAATGGCTTGATCATCATCATGGCAAACAGCGGGTTCACGTAGTACATTGACTGCATGGGAACGTCGTTTGCAACTGAATATGCTCCGTTGAAACGGACACCCAGCTTCAGTTTCTTGTTCAGCTGATGGTCAACGTTTGAACGTATGGAAAACTTGGTGAAGTCAGAACCGTATACAATACCCTCGTGCTTGTCATACAAACCTGAGAAGAAGTGCTGGGTCCTGTCGCTGCCACCCTGTGCACTCAGCTCTGCAGAATAGATGCTGCCTGTACGGGTGAGCTCTTTCATCCAGTCAGTAATAGGTCCGTCAAGAAGAGAATTCGGGAAATAGTATTTCGAGTTTGACGGATCATCAGGGTTACCACCTGCATTTATCACAGCCGTCCTCTGGAAGGTAAGGTATTCTTCTGCCGTGAGTGGCCTGTAACCATTGTCATTGGCAATCTGCTCAACACCATATGATGCACGGAAATTCATCTTTGCAGCACCGGCTTTACCTGACTTGGTAGTAATGAGAATTACACCGTTGGCTGCCCTTGAACCGTAGATACTTGAGGCAGCGGCATCCTTGAGGATCGTCATTGACTCAACATCATTCGGGTTGAGTGAAGCAAGTGCATTACCTGTGTTTGTAAAGAAACTCTGGTCACCTGACATCACGGGAATACCATCAATAACGTACAGGGGTTCCGAGCCTGCATTGATTGAGCTGATACCACGGATTCGAATCTGGGTATTTGCACCAGGCTGCCCTGATGTTGCAGTTACCTGAACACCAGCCACCTTTCCGGAAAGCATTTTCTCAATACTTGTCTCAGGAACGTTCTGAATCTCCGAACTCTTTACTTCGCCTACCGATCCCGTGCTGGCTTCACGCTTCTGAACACCGTATGCCACAACAACAACCTCTTCGAGGTTAAGAAGGTCAGGCTGCATTACAATATCAATTGTATTGGCAGCACCTACAGTGACCTCCTGCGTTTTCTGACCGGTAAACCTGAAAACAAGAATTTGGCCCGGTGAGGCCTGAATTGAGTAGTTTCCGTCTACGTCGGTAACTACTCCAATTGTGGTTCCTTTAATCAAAACGGTTACTCCTGGTATCCCGAGGTTGTCCTCAGAGGAAGTAACCATTCCGGTAACTGTCTTCTGCTGGGCAGCAGAAGTCAGCAGTAATCCACAAAGCAAGAAAAATACTGAAAGTAGTCTTTTCATAACTCTTAGATTAGGTTAATACTAAACAAAATGTAGTTTCAAATAAAGCAGGTAAATATAAGAAAAAATATTTGCATGAAATAAGTTGGACATAAACAATCTCTATTTTTCCTTAGATTTGTAATCTGGTGAGGAGAAAAACCCGTTTAGCACTTTTATGTCATCATTTGTTCATTTACACGTACATACACAATACTCCATTCTTGACGGGGCAGCAGCAGTAAAACCTCTGGTCAGCAGGGCCAGGGAACTGGGAATGACGGCCATTGCCATCACTGACCACGGTAACATGTTCGGTGTGAAAGGGTTTCATGATGCCGCTACCGAAGAATCAATAAAGCCCATTATAGGATGTGAGATCTATGTGGCCCGGACAAGCCTTGAAGACAAAACATCGATAGAGGACCGCTCCGGTGACCACCTCATATTACTGGCAAAAAACAAAACCGGCTACCAGAACCTGGTCAGGCTGGTCTCCGAAGCCTGGATAAGAGGCTTCTATTACAAGCCCCGTATTGACAAGGAGCTTCTCCTCAAACACCGGGAGGGGCTGATAGCCTCCTCAGCCTGCATAGCCGGTGAGGCAGCCCAGGAGATACTGGCAGGAAACATGCGGGAGGCAGAGGAAGCCATCCTTTCATACAGGGAGATTTTCGGCGACGATTACTATCTTGAAGTGCAGCGCCATGAAACAACTGACCCGACAGCAGACGTCACCGTCTTTCCGCAGCAGCAAAGGGTGATAGCTGCATACCGTGAACTTGCTGCAAAACATAATATTAAAATAATTGCTTCGAATGACGTCCACTTCATAATGAAGGATGACGCCGAGGCCCATGACCGTCTCATCTGCCTCAATACAGGCAAGGACCTCGATGACCCGAAAAGGCTTCGATATACCAAACAGGAGTATCTGAAGAGCGCAGAAGAGATGCTCAGCATCTTTGCCGATATGCCAGAGGCGGTCAGCAACACTGTGGAACTGGCTGACAAGGTTGAATATTATGATCTCAACAGCGAGCCCATAATGCCGGAATTCACCATACCGGCGGAATTTGCCGACAAGGACGAGTATCTCAGGCACCTGACAATGAAAGGTGCAGCAGAGCGGTGGGAGACTATCACACCCGAAATAGAGAAACGTCTTGACTTTGAGCTCTCGGTAATAAAAAATATGAAGTTCCCCGGATACTTCCTGATTGTGCAGGATTTTCTGAGGGCTGCCCGCGAGATGGGCGTATGGGTGGGGCCGGGCAGAGGCTCCGCCGCAGGAAGCGCTGTAGCATATTCCCTCCGGATTACAGACATTGACCCGATAAAATACAACCTCCTCTTCGAGAGATTTCTAAACCCTGACCGCATCTCAATGCCTGACATAGACATCGACTTCGACGAAGACGGACGTGAAAAGGTGCTCAGGTACGTGGTTGAAAAATATGGTCATGACCGTGTGGCACATATAATCACATTCGGCACCATGGCCGCAAAGATGGCTATCAGGGATGTTGCACGGGTTCAGAAACTGCCACTGCCGGAAGCAATAAGACTGACAAAGATGGTGCCCGACAAGCCCGGGGTAACACTGAAGGCAGCCTACGAAGAGGTGCCTGAACTCCTTAAAGAGAAGGATTCAAAGGATCCGCTGGTGGCACAGACACTGAAATATGCCGGGGTGCTCGAGGGAAGCATCAGGCAGACCGGCGTGCACGCCTGCGGTATAATCATTGGCAAGAATAGCCTGTCTGAACATATACCCATCTGCACGGCAAAGGATACAGACCTCTATGTGACCCAGTATGAGGGCAATCACGTTGAGCCTGTCGGCCTGCTGAAAATGGACTTTCTGGGGCTGAAAACACTTTCGATAATGAAGGATGCCGTTGAAAATATAAAAAAATCAAAGGGCATAACCATTGATCTTCAGACCCTGGAACTTGACGACCGGGCTACCTATGAACTCTTTAGCAACGGCGAGACAACAGGTGTGTTTCAGTTTGAATCTGTCGGCATGAAACGCTATCTCCGCGAGCTGAAACCAAACCAGTTTGGCGATCTCATCGCCATGAACGCTCTCTACCGCCCCGGCCCGATGGATTACATACCTCAGTTCATCAGACGTAAACACGGTCAAGAGAAGATCTCGTACGTGGTGCCGGCAATGGAGAAGTATCTGAAGGAGACCTACGGCATCACTGTCTTCCAGGAGCAGGTGATGCTTCTCTCACAGGAACTTGGCGGCTTTACCAAAGGCGAGGCCGACTCGCTGCGCAAAGCAATAAGCAAGAAAAAACTCGACATCATGAACATGCTGAAGGAGCAGTTCATCAAGGGTTGCCAGGCGAACGGCTATGACCAGAACACGATAAACAGAATATGGTCTGACTGGGAGTCATTCGCCCAATATGCCTTCAACAAGTCACACTCCACCTGTTATGCGCTGATAGCCTACCAGACAGGATACCTCAAGGCAAACTACCCGGCTGAGTTCATGGCGGCAGTACTGAGCCGGAACATCAATGACATAAAGAAGATCACCGTCATGATGGAGGAGACCAGGCGCATGGGAATAGAAGTGCTGGGGCCTGACGTCAACGAAAGCCTCCTGCAGTTTACCGTCAACAGTAAAGGCAACATCAGGTTCGGGCTGGGCGCCATCAAGGGAATGGGTGAGAATGCAGTGCTTCACCTGATAGAGGAACGGGAAAAGAACGGGCCATACAAAGACATATATGATCTTGCAGAAAGGGTGAACCTGAATACCGTCAACAAGAAAATGCTTGAAGCCCTGGTGGTATCAGGCGCCCTCGACGGGCTGCCGGATATGACCAGAGCACGGTACTTCGCCGCAGACGGCAAGGGCTCAAGCTTCCTCGAAAGCCTCATCCGCTACGGCAACAACGTCAAGAACATCAGAAACAGCACTCAACAGTCTCTCTTCGGTGATACCGGAGGATTTGACCTTGTGCGCCCCGAACCGGCACCATGCCCCGACTGGTCTAAGCTTGAAAAACTGAACAAGGAGAAGGAGGTTATCGGTATCTACCTCTCATCACACCCTCTTGACGACTTTAAGCTGGAAATCAATACATTCTGCAATGCAAGCCTGGCAGACCTTCAGAACCTGAGCGAGTTCGCAAACCGTGACGTCTGCGTTGCAGGAATTGTCAGCGATACCCGAAGCGGAGTGACCAAAAACGGAAAACCCTTCGGTGGGTTCACACTTCAGGATTATACCGACTCATTCTCCTTCCTGCTGTTCGACAAGGATTATGTTGCCTTCAGCAACTACTTCAGGAATGACTACCAGCTCCTTGTCAAAGGAAGGGTGCAGGGAAGACATTACAAACCAGAGGAGCTCGAATTCAGGATAAAGGAGATACACCTTCTGACAGCAGTCAGGGAAGACCTGATAACCTCTCTTACAATAAAACTGAAACCGGAACTGGTTAATCCCGAATTCATTAAAAACCTGAAGTCAGTCATCTTGGAAAACCCGGGAAACAAATCCCTGAAATTCCTGCTGATTGACCATGACGAGCGGATTACCATCCCGCTCTTCTCGCGAAGCATAAAGGCAGGAATCACCGATGAACTTATCGGATGGATTGAAGATAATCCTGAACTGGGGTTTAAAGTAAATTAGGTATCTTTGGAACGCAAAAAAAGCAATTTAAGAAACGTATAATATTATGACACAACAAGTTAACGACAGCAATTTTGATGAGGTTGTATTGAAGTCAGACAAACCGGTTATTGTCGATTTCTGGGCTGAATGGTGCGGACCCTGCAGAATGATAGCGCCATACATCGAACAGTTGGCAGATGCTTACAGGGAAAGGGCCCTGGTCGTTAAATGTGATATCGAAAGTTCACCGGGAATTGCCCGCCGCTTTACGATCAGGAATATCCCGACAGTGCTTTATTTCAAGAACGGCGAGGTGGTTGACAAGCAGGTGGGCGCAGCTGCCCGCTCAGCCTTCGAGGCCAAACTCACTCCCCTGCTCTGATACCATAATGAAGGTATGTGTATTTGCAGCCTCCAGCAGCCGGATTGACGCTGCCTACATGAAGGCTGCCAAAGAACTGGGCATGGCATTCGCCAGGCACCGGGTACATGCCGTGTTCGGTGGTGGCGGCATAGGGTTGATGGGAATATTTGCCGATTCGCTCATGGCTAATGGCGGTTCCATCACCGGCGTCATCCCGGGTTTTATGATGGATGAAGGATGGGGGCACAGCGGCGTCAGTGATATGATTGTAACCCCTGACATGTCAGAGAGGAAGAAGACCATCTTTGCCATGTCCGATGCTGCCGTGGCGCTTCCGGGAGGCGTGGGCACACTTGAAGAACTCACCGAGGTGATAACACTGAAGCAGCTCGGCCAGTTCAATAAACCTGTTATAATCATTAATGTCAACGGCTTCTATGACCACCTCATCGAGTTCTTTGACCACATGGTCAGAGGCCACTTCATGAGGCTGGAACACAAGGATATCTGGCAGATAGTCACCACTGCCGAAGAGGTTGTGCCGGCTATTGTCAATTACACCGGGTGGTATGCAGACCCGAAGACGATTGCCAGGATCTGAACCTGAATCATCAGATATGTCTGCAGGGCTGACCCGGAAACATGAGCCATCAGATATGTCTGCAGGGCTGACCCGGATTTAAGGTACCCTGGTACCTATAAACAGGATATCATCCACCTGTGCCAGTTCACCCATCCACTCCCTGATGGCTTTTTCAAGACGGCGCTTCTGCTCCTCAACGGAAAACATATAGATTTCAGAGAGCAGCGACCTGATTTTCAGGGTCTTGAACTTTTTCTCGTGCTCCCCGCCAAACTGGTCGGCAAAGCCGTCTGTGAAGATATAGAGCATGTCTCCGGACTTTACGTCCACCAGGTTGTTGGTAAAACTCTTCCTGGCCTGGCCGTCGATCATTCCTATCGGGAAGCGGTCACCCCTGTATACCGTAACCTTGCCGTCACGGACGTGATAGAGGGGCTGGTACGCCCCGGCATACTCAACGGTATGCTCGAGAATATCATATGAGATAACCGAGATATCCATCCCGTCCCTGACAGCCTTTTCGCTGCGCTGCAGCAGGGCATGCACCACCTCGATGTTCAGGTGGTCAAGTATGTCAGAGGGTTTTTCAATACCACTCTCCCTGACAATCTTGTTGAGGGAGTTGTGGCCTATTATTGACATGAAGGCGCCGGGAACGCCGTGACCGGTACAGTCAACAGCAGCAATATACTGCTTGTAGCCGGTGTCATACATCCAGTAAAAGTCGCCGCTGACAATGTCTCTCGGCATGAACAGCACGAAGGTGTCATTGAAGTAATTCTCCGGGGGCAGCATGGCTGCCTGTATCCTCTCTGCATACCTGATGCTGGCGGTGGTGTCCCTGTTCTTCTCCTCCAGCTCATGACTCTTGCTGACAACCTCGGCAGTGCGCTCCTTAACCTTCTGCTCAAGATGCTCCTTCTCCCGGCGCAGTTTTCTCTCGCGGAGGCTTATATAGAGATATACACCAGCCACTGCCACGGCTATGCAGAGTATGATGAACCAGGATGTCAGATATACCGGCCCCCTGATGGAGAATGACAGTTTTGCCGGCACCTCGTTCCAGAAACCGTAATTGTTTGAAGCTTTCACCAGGAAGATATACTTGCCGGGTCTGAGTGACGAGTAGACCGCCCTGTTCTGGTCAGTGGTGATCCACTCCTTGTCAGCGCCCTCAAGCATGAACTGGTATCTCACGGCGCCGGGATTAACAAGGCAGATGCTCAGGAAGTCAAAAATTATCCTGTTCTGGGTGTGGAGGAGCCTTATTCCGTCATGCATGGGATAGACCTCATAGTTGACCAGGGTTCTCCATATATGTGTTGCCGGTTCTGTCACCACCGGAGGTAACATGGAGGGAGAGAGCCTCATGGCCCCGTTGGAAGTGCCAAACCAGAGATCGCCCATGTCATCGGCAAATGAAGCATTGGGCCTTGTCTCAATTCCGGTGAATCCGCTCTTTTCGGTGAATGATGATATCCGGCCGGTATTGCTGTCATACCTGTTCAGCCCCAGGTTGGTGCCGATGAACAGGTTGCCGGACCTGTCAGGCTGAAGAAGGTTGATTGAATTCATCAGCAGCCCTTCAGCCTCGGTGAGTTTCTTTTTCACCGTGTCATTGCTCAGGCCGTAGAGTCCGTCAATTGTCCCCACCCAGATCATTCCGTCAGGAGTCTCGGTGATGGCTGTCGGATGCACATCTGATCTGAAGGTCAGGGTGATGAAAGTGCCGTTCCCGGGGTTGAGCCTGGCAAGGCCTTTTTGTTCCTCCGTGCCTATCCAGAGTGAGCCCCGGCTGTCACAGAAGAGGGCTGTGATATTGTTTCCCGTCAGGCCGTCGCTCCGGGTATATTTCGTGCTTTTCTTGAGCTGCGGATCCCACATGATGAGTGCCCCGTCAGTGCCGATCCAGAGGTTGTTTCTCTGGTCAGTGGTCATGGCAGTGATTCTCAGCGGGCGGAGGCTGGCGTTAAGGTCAAGGTCATACCGGAAATTCTTATCATCAGTGTCATAGCGGTAGACTTCGTCGCCTGCCGTGGCAATCCATACGTTCCCCTCCTTGTCAGGCCTGATGATGCTTATCTGTGTCTCCTCAAGCGACGGCGGGAATCCCCTGAGCCTGACACGGTCATCCTCTTTAAGGGCGGGGTTGTAGAGCGAGAGGCCACTGCCGGTGCCGAACCAGTATCTGCCTGTATGATCCTGGGCGAGGGTGAAGACATCATTTGACGGCATGAACCGCGGCGCCATGAACGAGGCGAAGTGATCACCCTTGTAAATGAAAAGGCCGGCATCGCGGTCAGCTATCAGGATATTCTTCTCCTTGTCCTCAATCATGCAGAGGATATGCTGTGCCTGCAGACCGTTGCTGTTGTTGTAGACAACTGTTCCCTCCGGTGAAAATACCGTTATCCCTCCCCTGCTCTCCCAGTCTTCCATTGAGGCTACCCAGATATTGCCGCGATAGTCTTCAAGGATGTATGAGACAAAGTTGCCCCAGAGGCCGTTGCGGGTATCAAACAGTCCCATCTTGCCCGTCTCACTGTCCTGCCTGTAAAGCCCGCCGTTGAAGGTGCCGAACCACATGTTGCCGCGGGAGTCCTCGAAGATGGTTGTTGTCAGGAAGTAGCGTGTAAGTCCTTCCGGATGGAAAGGAATGAACCTGTCACTTGCATGGTCATACTTCCTGATGCCCACGTCGGTGATGCAGTAGAGGTTTTCGCGGTGATCGGCATAAAGGCCGAAGGCATCATTGCTGAGTCCCTGGCGGCCGGTGTACTGCTGGCCGGTCATCACCCTGACACCATGCCCGGGCATGTCAAGCTTCAACGCTCCGCTGCGGGAGGTTGAGACCCAGATTGAACCACCATATTCAGTGATTCCGGTAATATCTCCCGTCAGGCTGTTTATGGGCTTCAGCGGGTCTCTGATACGGGCAGAATCAACCCCGATGAAAATGGAAGGGGAAAAGCAGACTCGTCTGATTATGTTGTCCTCTATTATTGAGACACCCCCTCCGATATGCCCCAGCCAGAGTCTGCCGCGACTGTCCTCGCAGATGCTTTTTACACCTCCGGGAGCAAGGCTGTCAGAAGTGGAGAAGTTTTCAAAGTGCAGGCCATCAAAGCGGGTGAGGCCGCTACCGGTACCAAGCCAGATGAATTCGTTGGCATCCTGTATGATTGTATAAACCTTGGAGGCGCTCAGCCCCTCCTTGGAGCCATACTGTTCAAAATAGAATGTCTGACCGGATAGCCGCGGAATAAGTATAACATGAGACAGAAGCAGTAATGCCAGGATAATAATAGATCTGCCGGAGTTTCTGCCTCGTCCTCGCATCAGATTATTTATTTACAAAGAAGAATGGTTCGTCTTCATCCTTCAGGCTGGTTATCATGCAGAAACCGGATTTCTGCCGGTTGTTTCCGGTAACGGCTTCTGTAACATGAACAATGAATGCTTGCTGCATAACTTTAGGTCCTTTCCCGGTCGGGTCTCAAAAATACGAATTAATATTTACTAATATAAAAGCAGTTATTAACATTAATTATACGGAATTCTCCTAAAAATGATACGCGAATTCCAGAATACTTTTGTCAAAAAGCACTGTTTCCCCGGGAGTGAATCCGGGGAACGGATCGGGCACCCCGTCACCGAAGCTTGCAGTGCCGGTGAATCGCCGTGCTTCATCCCACTGCCCCGATTCAATGAAACTGCCTATGATGTATGCTCCGCCTTCAACAAAGAGTGACTGTATGCCCTCCTGCCACAGATTTGCCAGCACCTCGCCGATAAACGGTTCAGCGCCCGTCAGTGTGACGGTTCTGGTGTTACGGAATTGCGCCTGTCCGTTGCAGGTATAGAGAACCGTCTCAGCTCTCCCGTCAAAGAGTGACGAATCAGGATCAAGGTTTCCGCTGCGGCTGACGATGATACGTACCGGATTCCGGCCGCTCCAGTACCTGACGGTCAGCGATGGATTGTCAGCACGTATGGTTCCTCCGCCAGCGAGAATGGCATCTTCCATGGCGCGCCAGCGGTGGACGAGAACGCGCTCTGCCATCCCTGTGATCCAGGTTGGCCCTGGCGGGTCAGATTCCTTCCTGCACCGGTCGATGAAACCGTCTGCACTGCGGGCCCACTTGAGTATCACGTATGGCCTCTTTTTTTCATGCCAGGTGAAGAAGCGCCTGTTGAGACGGCGGCACTCCTCCTCCGCCACACCGGTTATCACCTCCACTCCTGCCTGCCTCAGGCGGGCAATCCCCCTGCCTGCCACCAGCGGGTTGGTGTCTGCGGCGCCGATAACCACCCGGCGTATGCCGCTGCTGACTATCAGGTCAGCACATGGGGGAGTGCGTCCCTGGTGTGAGCATGGCTCGAGGGTGACATAAATGGTTGAGGATGGCAGCAGAGTGCGATCGCTGACGGCATTGATGGCATGCACCTCCGCATGGGGGGTGCCAGCTTTCAGATGATACCCTTCTCCGATAATGACGCCGTTATGCACTACCACCGCGCCCACCATGGGGTTGGGTGAGGTGCATCCCTCAGCCATTGCTGCCAGCTGCAGGGCGCGTCTCATCCATATCAGGTCATCAGGTCGGGGCATGAGCTCAATTTCCTATCTTTGAATCATGGACGGAAAGGTACAAACAATAAGCGAAATCCGTGGTCGTATCACTGAATTGCTTAAGGCGGGATGGCCTGCGGAGGAGGCTGCGGCGCTGGCGTCAGCCATCATAGGTGAGTATACCGGGATGGGCAGGGCGGCGCAGATGGCTTTTGGAGAGCGTGTCCCGGAGGCTGGTGCCGCCGCCCGTATAGAGAATGCCGTGGCACGCGCCGCAGCCGGCGAACCGCTGCAGTATATCCTTGGTTATACGGAGTTTTGCGGACACAGGATTGAGGTGGCGCCGGGTGTTCTCATACCAAGACCCGAGACAGAGGAGATGACCATGATGATCATAAGTGAAAACAGCGGCTTCACCGGCACCGTCACCGACATCTGCACAGGATCAGGGTGCATGGCAATTGCCATGGCCATGGCATTCCCCCGTGCAACTGTTGCGGCAACAGAGCTGTCAGGCGCAGCACTGGAGATGGCACGGCGAAACATTAGCAGCAACGGAGCAGCCGTGACACTGATAAAATCTGACATCCTGAATGATGACCCCCTGCAGATACCCCTGAGCAGTATCATCGTCAGCAATCCGCCATATATCACCATGCGCGAGAAGGCGATGATGCACCGCAACGTGCTTGATCATGAGCCCCATGAAGCCCTGTTTGTGCCTGATGACAATCCGTTGCTTTACTACCGGGCCATGGCAGCCGTGGCTGAAACACGTCTCCTGCCCGGAGGAACCCTGTGGCTTGAGGTGAATGAGAATCTTGCAGGAGAGACCGCTGCACTGCTGTCACCGAAAAGCTACAGTGAGGTGCGGATTATAAGGGATATAAGGGGAAAAGAGAGATTTATCAAAGCTGAGAAATATGGCTGAAAAGAAAGAGATGGATGAGTTGCTGCAAAGGGCAATGAGAGCCTGCTCGGCAAGGGAATACTGTATCAGTGATATCGAGGCGCTGCTTGAACGCTGGGGTGCTGACAGCGCTGAGACACGCACCCGTATCATCGGGAGGCTGATAAAGGAAAAGTTCATTGATGAACAACGCTACAGCAGGGCATTCGTGCTTGACCATTTCAGGCACAGCCTGTGGGGGCGCGTAAAGATCAGCATGGCACTCAAACAGAAAAAGATCAACCCGGAAGCCATAGCATCAGGGATGGAAGCAATTGATGAAGATGAATACCTGCAATTGCTGCAAAAAATCCTGAGCGATCAGCGCAGGAGGATAAAGGCAAAAAACAGGCTTGATCTCAAGGGAAAGCTTCTCAGATATGCACTGGGAAAAGGCTTTGAGAGCCACCTTGTCTATGATGCTATCAACTCACTTCTGTGTGAGGGAGATGATGCTGAGTGAGTGGGGTACTGCCGGGCGGGAGAGATTCCTCATATCTCAGAACAGGCTGATCCACAGCATCCTGATAAACGGCCAAAAGGCAGCCAGGGTCATCACGCCGGATATGACAGCATCAGTAACGGCAACCACCCTGAGATTCCGCTTCACCCACATGGCCGTCACTGCAAGACCGGAACGCATCACAAGCTGAAGTGCAAAAAAGATGAACACCCTGAGCGACTGACTGTTCCACTCCAGCGCCTCATCAACCCTGCCGCGGACGATAAGTGAAAATGCATGCGACAGACCGCATGAGGGGCATGGCTCACCGGTCAGTTTCTCATGAATGCATGGGACCGGGTACTCATCCTCCTCAGGCGAATAAAAAAGGGAGTAACCCATGATCAACAGGATTACTCCGGCAAGTATAAGATTAAGTATCAGATACGGCCTTGCAGCCCGGTTTGGCCTCACCACTCTCCCTTTGTGGTGTCAGAGCGGCTCTTCAGGGTGTCAACAGACCCTTCAAGCTCCTCCAGCCTCTCCTCAAGATCACCCCTCTTTCCGGAAGACTTTATCTCCACGGTTTCATCATCCTTGTTGATCTTGATTGTCACCTCCTGGTCACCGAACTCATCCTCGATGTCATCGGCAACATTCCTTATAACCTTCTCGATATTCGTTGCCCAGCTGCCCGATTTTTCTGCAATCTTGCCGAGGACAAAGATCTGTGAGGCTGATATCATCAGGGCGATAATGCCTACTACAAGTCCGCCAACGAGCATCCCCTGGTTAACCTGGGGTCTTGAGAGCCCTATTATGGCAAGGACAATGGCTATCACTGCCGGGATTACAGCAACCAGGCCTACGCATGGAATAACTGCCAGCAGGAAAGCTATTATGGCGGTTACAAGGGCGCCAACACCCATTCCTGTTCCTGACGACTGTCCGGCGGATTTTTCTTCTTCCATTGGTTCATGTATTAATTGTTCCTAATTTCCTTTGAGGATATTTCTTGTATCCTGTTCTAAAGACGTCTCAGGAACTTCAATGATGCGTCCCTTTTCAATATTTTTTTTATAAAAAATAAATGTCGGTACTCTTTCAATAGCCAGCTGAAAGTAATCTTCAAGTGGTGCCACCTTGTTTATGTCAACCCCAATGAATTTGATTCTGTCATGCGGAAATCCCCACAGGTCAGCAATTTTCATAAAGCGCGGAACCTCTCTCCTGCTATCGGGGCACCATGTTCCTATTACGATTGTGATTGTCAGGTCATCCTTTTCGATTTCCATTAATTCCGCCATTACTTCCTGGTCAGGCTGGTAACCGGCGTAGCCTTCATGATACCATTCTGAATGCGGAGGATTGTTCAGCATCCCGGGTAAGAATTCTCCCAGCAGCCATGTGGTGGCATCGCGGAAATCCCATACGTGTGCGGCTCCCTCATCACCTTCCGGTTTCCCTGCAAGGGCGGCATTGCCGAAGGGGGCAACATCCGGAACCTGTGCCTCGGGCTGCTGTTGTTCTGCGGCTACTGCAGCAGAGGGTTCCCCGGCTACTGCCACATTCTTCCGGCCGGCGCTGCAGCCGGCAAGGAGAGCGATGGCCACCACTGACAGCAAGGCGAAAGCTGTTCTCATCATACCGTTTGCAACAACAAGGTTAATATCTCTTTTGCTGTTTTTGCCACTGATGTGCCCGGGCCAAAGATTGCTGCCACACCGGCATCATAAAGGAACTGGTAGTCCTGCGGCGGAATGACACCACCGGCAATCACAAGGATATCCTCCCGCCCAAGTTTCTTAAGCTCGCTGATGACCTGCGGAATAAGAGTCTTGTGACCTGCGGCAAGGCTTGAGACCCCGAGCAGGTGTACATCGTTCTCAACTGCCTGTCGTGCAGCTTCTGACGGGGTCTGGAAGAGTGGTCCGATGTCGACGTCAAATCCTATATCGGCATATCCGGTTGATATCACCTTGGCTCCGCGGTCATGACCGTCCTGCCCCATCTTGGCTACCATTATGCGGGGTTGTCTTCCCGCCCGGGTGGCAAACTCAGCTGCCATGGCCCTTGCCTGTTCGAAATCAGAATCTGATTTGTACTCTGATGAATAAACCCCTGAAATTGTTCTAATCACAGCCTTGTACCTCCCTGCTATTTTTTCACATGCGTATGATATTTCACCCAGTGTTGCTCTCTTTGATGCAGCATCAACGGCCAGTTCAAGCAGATTGCCCTCACCGGTTTCTGCTGCACGGGTGATGGCATCGAGAGCCCTGCGGCAATCCTCTTCGTTGCGTCCGGCCTTCACTTCGGCAAGTCTTTTCAACTGAGCTTCGCGCACTGCGCTGTTATCAACCTCAAGTATCTCAAGCGGATCTTCCTTGTCCAGCCTGTACCTGTTGAGGCCGACTATGGTCTGCGCTCCCGAATCTATCCTTGCCTGTGCCCTGGCAGCTGCCTCCTCGATCCTCATCTTGGGTATGCCTGACTCGATGGCTTTTGCCATGCCACCAAGACTTTCAATCTCCTCTATCAGTTCCCATGCCCGGTGGGCTATCTCATGGGTAAGTGTTTCAACATAATACGAGCCTGCCCATGGGTCAACCGCCTTGCAGATGCCGGTCTCTTCCTGTATGTAAATCTGGGTGTTGCGTGCTATCCTTGCCGAGAAGTCGGTAGGCAGGGCGATGGCCTCGTCAAGGGCGTTGGTGTGCAGGCTCTGGGTATGGCCCAGCGCTGCAGCCATGGCTTCTATGCAGGTGCGGCCCACGTTGTTGAACGGATCCTGTTCGGTAAGGCTCCATCCCGATGTCTGGGTATGGGTGCGCAGCGCCAGTGACTTCGGATTTTTCGGGTTGAACTGGCTGACGATCTTTGCCCAGAGCATTCGGGCAGCCCTCATCTTGGCTATCTCCATGAAGAAGTTCATTCCGCTGCCCCAGAAAAATGAAAGCCGCGGTGCGAAGTCGTCAATGTTCATGCCGGCATTCACCCCGGTGCGAAGGTACTCAAGCCCGTCGGCAAGGGTGTAGGCCAGCTCTATATCCGCCGTGGCGCCCGCCTCCTGCATGTGATACCCCGAGATAGAGATGCTGTTGAACTTCGGCATGTTCCCGGAGGCATATTTGAATATGTCGGCAATGATCCGCATCGAGAATGCAGGCGGATAGATGTAGGTGTTGCGGACCATGAACTCCTTCAGGATATCATTCTGGATGGTGCCCTGCAACTCACTCAGCTTTGCCCCCTGCTCCAGCCCTGCCACTATGTAGAATGCCATAATGGGCAGCACCGCTCCGTTCATTGTCATTGATACCGACATCTCCCTGAGGGGAATCTGGTCAAACAGGATTTTCATATCCTGTACCGAATCAACTGCCACACCGGCTTTCCCCACATCACCAACAACGCGCTCATGATCAGAGTCGTATCCGCGATGTGTTGCAAGGTCAAAGGCAACCGAAAGTCCCTTCTGGCCTGCAGCAAGGTTCCTCCGGTAGAAGGCGTTCGACTCTTCAGCGGTGGAGAATCCGGCATACTGCCTGATGGTCCACGGCCTCATGGCGTACATGGCCGAATAGGGTCCGCGGAGATAGGGTGGTATACCGGCAGCATAGTGCAGGTGCTCCATGCCCTTCAGATCTTCACGGGAATAAACGCTCTTCAGGATTATTCTCTCAGGCGTCTCCCACTGCGGGCTGATACCGTTTTCTTTCTCCCACTTTTGTTTGTCTCTTGAAGGCACGGTCACCTTCAGAACGTCAATATCATTAAATTTTGGTCTTTTGCTCATCTCCCGTCAGTTTATTCCCAGTATCCTGTTGAACATTTGCAGTGTCTCAAGCACATTTGATTTGATGCTGATGAAGTGCTCCACTCCTTCGGCCCTGAGCTCTTCCATGCATGGCGGGTTTCCGGCCACCACGAAGAGAGCCTTTCTGCCGGTTGCAGTGAAGGCCTCTTTCGCCAGTGTGGCGTACTCATCGTCAGAACTGCAGATAACAATTATGTCTGCCTTTGCCTCCAGGGCTGCAGTGACACCTTCGGCAACGCTTGCAAAGCCATTGTTGTCCCTTACCTCATAACCTGCCACTGCGAAAAAGTTGGCCGAGAACTGAGCCCTTGCCCTGCGCATGGCCAGATTGCCAATGGTGAGCATGAAAACCAGCGGCCTGCGGCCGGACTTCTCCGTTGCAAGCCTCAGCTTCTCAAACTCATCTGCGCCACGGGCAGGAATAACAGGCATGACCTCCTCCGAAGAGGGCGTCTGTTCAGTAACGAGTTTCCCGGGATCATGCTCCGGAGCCTTATCCTCCGTGAAATCAGGGTACTGGTTTGTTCCCAGAAGAACTTCCTTTCTTCTTGCCATGTCAGCCTTGCGCTTTGCTGCAGCCTCACTGATGCGCTGCTGTATCATCCCTTTGCGAAGGGCTGCAAGGAATCCTCCCTCCTCTTCAATCTCAAGGAATAATTTCCAGGCCTCACTGACTATCATTGAGGTCAGTTCCTCTATATAATATGATCCGGCTCCGGGGTCGGCAATCTTCCCGAGATGCGCCTCTTCCATCAGCAGAAGCTGCTGGTTGCGGGCGATCCTCTCCGAAAAGTCGTTTGCGCTCCGGAACACCGTATCGAATGGTTCCACCGTTACTGACTCGGCGCCTCCCAGAACAGCAGACATAGCCTCGGTCTGCGTCCTCAGCATGTTGACATACGGGTCATAAAGGGTCTTGTTCCACCTGCCGGTGACCGAGTGTATATGCATCAGGGCTGATCCGGACTCCTTCGTGCCCCAGGCACTGACTATCTCTGCCCAGAGCATCCTGGCTGCCCTCAGCTTGGCTATCTCCGGGAAGAAGTCAGGACCGATGCCGAATGTGAACCTGAAGGCTTTGGCTGCAGTGTCAGGGTCAGTGCCCCTGCCGGTCAGCGCTGCCATATATTCGTTTCCGAGAGATAGTGTATATGCCAGTTCAGCCACGGGACCGGCGCCGGCGTTGCTGAAGAGTGTTCCTGAAGGCTCCACGCACCTTATGCCTGGTATCTCCGCCGCATCACTGACGAGGTCTGCCAGGTAATCGAGACCCTGATCAACGGGCACGCACAACCTGCCCCTGGCAGCCAGTCTGCCCAGCGGATCAGCCGGGACGGTTATCTTCACCTGCTTCAGGGCAGCGCCGGATGAGCTTAAGTATCCCTTAAGCGCGGCAACGAGCTCCTTCGCACCGCCGGCAACAGAAAAGTTGATCTCAATGCTCTCAGGATGAATATCCTTCAGCAACTCTGCCACAGTATCAGGAGTGACCGACTGAGAATCTTCAATGACAAAGCCCAGAGAGGTGATGCCTCTCATCAGTATGTCAAGGGCTTTGGCATTTGCAGCCTTATAATCAGTCACCGTGATATCCTGGCGAATGAGCCAGTTGTTGCCCATGACCTCCACTCCTCTTACAAAGGGAAAGTCGCCGGGCAGAAGGTTACTGTGAGGCAGTTTGTCAAGATCCTCTTCCCTGTAGAAAGGCATGACAGAAAGGCCGTCACGTGTTTTCCAGACAAGTCTCCTTGTAAAGTCCGCGCCTTTCAGATCAGCAGTGACCTTCTCCATCCACTCCGTTGTGGAGACAGGCGGGAATTGTTCAAATAGCTTCTTTTTCTTATCCATCAGGATTTATGTTGCTGAGGGTTGTAAATTAACGTGTTGTAAGATTATTAAACCATGCTTTTTATCATGACTGTTCACTCCTTTCCGCCGTACTCCATAAGGTATGCCTTGATGAATTCGTCTATCTCGCCGTCGAGCACAGCCTGGGCATTGCCAGTCTCGCAACCGGTACGCAGGTCCTTTACCAGCTTGAAAGGGTGCAGTGTATATGATCTGATCTGTGAACCCCACTCGATCTTTTTCTTTGCGCCCTCAATCTTTGCCTGTTCCTCCATTTTTTTTCTGAGTTCCATCTCATACAGATGTGACCTGAGGAGGCGCAGTGCATTCTCCTTGTTCTGTCCCTGGGAGCGCGACTCCTGGTTCTCTATGACGATGCCTGTAGGGGCATGGTGGAGGCGGACGGCGGTCTCCACCTTGTTGACGTTCTGGCCGCCGGCGCCCGATGACCGGAAGGTCTCCCAGGTAATGTCAGACGGGTTTATCTCCACAACGATGTCATCATCAACCAGCGGAGCCACGAAGACTGACGCGAATGTCGTCTGCCGTTTGCCCTGGGCGTTGAAGGGTGATATGCGGACCAGGCGGTGTACGCCGTTCTCGCTCTTGAGGTAGCCGTAGGCGTTTTCGCCCTCGAACTCGAGGGTTACCGTCTTTATTCCGGCCTCATCGCCTGCCTGGTAGTATGCCTCGGTTATTTTGTATCCGTTCTTCTCTCCCCACATGAGGTACATCCTCATGAGCATCTGGGCCCAGTCATTACTCTCTGTGCCTCCGGCACCCGCATTGATCTTTAGAAGGGCACCAAGGCGGTCCTCCTCACGGCGCAGCATGTTGCGGAGCTCAAGTTTTTCTACTTCTGCAAGTGTTTTTTCATATTGCTGACCCATCTCCTCATCAGTCACCTCACCCTCCCTGAAGAAGTCGTAAAAAACAAGCATGTCCTCAACGGCAGTATCAACTGTGGCAAAGGCTGTGGTCCAGCTTTTTACAGAGGATATCTCCTTCAGGAGCTCCTCTGCTTTTTTAGGGTCATTCCAGAATCCGGCCGAACGGGTGATCTCTTCCTTCTCCCTGATTTCGTTTAGTCTGGCATCGACATCAAAGATACCTCCTTAACGCATCCCGGCGTTCAACGAGGTCCTGTATCTGGTCATTGGTTATCATGTCATCTGAAATTTTGCGCAAAGATAGATAAAAAAGGCATTGAGAGATAGTCTGCTGAGCTTAAAGTCCATCGGGTGATCGGTCAGGCCGGTGGATGAGTCTGGCGCGATTGGGAACCGCTCCTCTGCCGGCGTGTTTGCCGGCTCCCTGCCGTTGTTGTCACGGGCTACCGTCTCGTATAAGCGCATGGCGCCACCCTCTTCACTCTGTTCCGAACCTCCCGGTAATCAGTCTGATGCCGGAGAGAGGCACAATGAACCTGAACAAAAGAGCCAGGAGGATGCCCGTTGCAAGCTCCAGGGCAGCTGCAGCTATCCACGGGATACCAGTTCTGCGCAGGAGCCATCCCGTAAAGAAGGTGAGTCCAAGCATCAGCAGGAACAGCAGAATCCTTCCGTTCCCGGCAATGCCGGACATCGTCCTTCTCACGGTCAGCATGCAGGCCACGGCAACCAGTGACTGGGTGACCAGTGCAGCAGAGGCTGCTCCTGCCGGGCCCAGCTCCGGGATGAGAATCCGGTTTAGCGAAAGGCTGATGATCATGCCTGATACGGTTATTACACCAAGCATTTTAAGCTTCCATGAAGCAGTAAGCATTGTGCTGTATATGTATATCACTCCTACAGGCACGAGGGCAAACATCAGTATCATGAAAGCGGTCACGGCATCACCGGCCGGTGAAGTATAAAGCATGTCAAGCATCTCTGCCGGAAACGTGGCGAGGGTCACAGCACCTATCCCCAGCGGGACCATGAGCATCCGGCAGGCCATCCTTGCCAGAGGCCTGATATCACTGCCTGATGAGAGCCCGCGTGTCATTATGGGAAGCAGTATCCCGCCGAAAAGCACAGGAATCATTGCCAGCGCATCAAAGAGCCTGAAGGCCTGGGCATAGTTACCGGCCCGGGTGGCCCCGTCAGGAAGCAGCCGTTCGATCATCACCGAATCAATCCGCCAGTAGAGAGTCATTGCAAAAACCACAACCGAATAGGGCAGCCCGGTCATAATGATACTCTTCAGAACTGAGATATCAGGCTTCACTGCCGCCACCTTCCCCTTGTACACCACTATTATGAATGCAGTGCACATGACCGTGAAATAGGCAGCCGTCTGCGCCCATACAAACCATTCAATCCTGAACCCCCCGGCGGTGACTCCGCCCCACAGGAGCACCGAGCAGATGATAATCATTACCAGCCTGTCGGCAACGGAAAGGAGGCTGTCAATAAAGAGGTACTGCATGCCGCTTATGCTCGACCTCAGCCAGATGATCATTGATGCCATCACCTGGTTCAGCATGAGAACCAGCAGTATTGTTATCTGCTCTCCCCGGTAACCCAGGGCATAGGCAACGCTGATGGTGACCAGGAAGTATAGTGCTGTAAGAAAGAGTCTTATTACCAGCACATTGCCGAAGTAGATCCTTACCCTTGCAGGATCAGCCGATACAGCCCGGTTGTTGAATCCCGAGAGTCCCATGTCAAGCAGGAGGGTGAATAGCACCGAGAAGCTGAAGAGTGAAAAATAGTTTCCGTAGGCGGTCTCGCCAACCACGTTCTGGACGGTGCGGTCTATGCCCAGCACCCAGAAAGCCTTGACCAGGATGCTCACCGTCAGGAGGAAGGTGATATTGATAAGGAACTTTCGCCTCAAATCAGTCTGCAGTGGATAGAAGAATCAATGCCAATTTAATAAATTAATTGCCACATTTGTATTTTACAAGCAGCAACGGAAAATGATTATTGCGGTTAATGCGCGTACGCTCAGGGCAGTGCCACGTGACGGCATCGGGTGGTTCACCCTTGAGGTTGTCAGCGGGATGGTCCGCAACCACCCCGAACACCGGTTTGTGCTGATCGGTGACAGGAGGTACGGCAGGTTGCCGGCTGAAGGCAACCGGCAGGATGAGCAGGGGCCAGCTGCAGGCAACCGGCAGGTTGGGCAGGCGCCGGCTGCAGATGCCAGGGCATCCGGAATTCTTCCGGTTGAAGGCAGGAATGTTGAATATGTGACCATTCCGCTGCGGACAGTGCATCCTCTGCTGTGGCATGCATGGCACGAATACCTGCTTCCCCCGGTACTGAAACGGATAAAGGCGGATCTGTTCATCGCGCCTGACGGGATGATTCCGTTGAGAACGGAAGTGCCTTGTATACCGGTGATACATGACCTCAACCATGAGCACCGGCCCGGAGACATACCCGGCGGTGAGTGCAGGTATTACCGCAGACGTTTCCCTCTCTTCGCGGCGAAGGGAGCACGCGTTGCCACTGTCTCACATTTCTCGGCAGGCGATATTGCTGCCACCTACGGGATCAGCCCTGACAAAATAGATGTCGTGCCGAACGGTGTTGCCGCTGTTTTTTCTCCGCCACAGCCTGGCGAGGCGGAGGAGACACGCAGGCAGTACACGGGTGGCAGGCCATATTTTCTCTTCGTAAGCAATTTCTCTCCGAGGAAGAATGTTGAGGCGGTGATCAGGGCATTTGAGATTTTCAGGCAGAGCGGTGGCGGTGAACATGTTCTGTTGCTTGCCGGGCGCAGGCTTTACCTGACCCGTGAGATGGACAAACACCTGGAGCTCTCCCCCTATGGCAGGGATATTCTCTTCACCGGTTCTGTGACGCGTGATGTGCTGCGCCGGCTTTACGGGGCAGCGGAGGCGCTCACCTTCGTGCCGTGGCTCGAGGGTTTCGGGATACCCGTGGTGGAGGCGCAGCGTTGCGGCACGCCTTGCATTCTGTCAGACAGCTCGTCACTGCCTGAGGTGAGCGGCGGCGCGGCGCTCTGCGTCAGCCCCGCTGACGCAGGTGCCATAGCGGAAGCTATGGCACGCCTCGTCAACGATGGCGCGCTGCGCCGCCGCCTGGCTGACGAGGGATATGCCAACTCACTCAGGTACACCTGGGAACAGGCTGCGGAAGAGATGTGGAAATCGGTCATCAAAGCTACCGGAGGAGCCGCCTGATGCTTAAACCATTCTTCAGCAACGGCATCCGGGAGGCCGGTTGCGACGAGGCGGGGCGGGGATGCCTGGCAGGCCCCGTGTACGCCGCAGCAGTAATACTTCCCAAGAGATACCGTAACAAAGAGCTCCATGACTCAAAGAGACTGACCGCCCGCCAGCGCGAACGGCTGCGCACCGAAATCATGTCATCTGCCATCACATGGTGCATCGCCTCATGCTCAAACACCGAGATAGATGAAATGAACATACTGCGCGCCTCCATCACCGCCATGCACAGGGCAATCGACGGGCTTGAACCCCGCCCCCTCCTGCTCCTGATAGACGGCAACAGGTTCTACACATATAGAAATATCCCCCATCAGACAATAATAAAGGGTGACGCCACATACCTGTCAATAGCGGCTGCATCAGTGCTGGCCAAGACGGAGCGTGACCACCATATGGAGGAGCTTGACGCCCTCTACCCCTGCTACGGGTGGCGTAAGAACAAAGGATATCCTACACCGGAGCATCGCAGAGCCATTGCTGAATTCGGCCCCACCCCGTACCACCGTCTCTCATTCAACCTGACTGACCCGCAGGGGAAACTCCTATTCTTATAAAATGTTAAAGACATTATTCCCTGAAACCTATTTCGATATCTTTGGAACCAAACAAAAATCAATAACACCATAAACCATGAAAAAATTTATAGCAATCATTGTTATCCTTGTAACCTTCTCAGCCTCTCAGGCCAGGGCTGATGAGGGCATGTGGCTGCTGCCGCTCATCGAGAAGCTGAATATCGGCACTATGACCGGGATGGGACTCAAACTGACAGCGGAAGACATTTACAGCATCAACCAGGCAAGCATCAAAGACGCCATCGTCATCTTCGGAGGCGGCTGTACCGCTGAGATCGTCTCTCCTCACGGCCTGCTGCTCACCAACCACCACTGTGGTTATGGTCAGATACAGAACCACAGCACCGTTGAGCATGACTATCTCAATAACGGCTTCTGGGCCATGTCAAAGGAAGAGGAGCTTCCCAACCCCGGCCTGTCAGTCACCTTCCTGGTGCGCATTGAGGATGTCACCTCAAGGGTACTTGGCAAGGTCAATGCAGAGATGACCGAAGCGGCACGCCGCGAAGCCATCCTGGCTGAGAGCGCCGCCATCACAGCAGAAGCCACGAAGGGAAACCACTACAACGCCCGCGTATCATCATTCTACAGCGGAAACCAGTATTTCCTGCTTGTGTATGAAGTATTCTCCGACGTCAGGCTAGTGGGAACACCCCCCAACTCAATCGGCAAATATGGCCACGACTCTGATAACTGGGTATGGCCGCGCCATACCTGCGACTTCAGCGTTTTCAGGGTATATATGGGTCCTGACGGAAAACCGGCTCAGTACTCTAAGGACAATGTTCCGCTCAAACCGAAGCACTACCTGCCTGTCTCAATAAAGAACCTGCAGAAGAATGATTTCGCAATGGTGATGGGCTACCCCGGAACCACCACAAGGTACATGACATCGTGGGAGGTTGACCAGGCAATGAAGATCACCAACGCCAACAGGATCAAGATCCGTGGTGCACGCCAGGAGATATGGATGAAGGATATGATGGCAGACCCGAAGGTGAATATTCAGTATGCATCAAAATACTCCGGCTCATCAAATTACTGGAAGTTCTCAATTGGCCAGAACGCTGGTCTCGCCCGCCTGCGCACCGCAGAAAAGAAGGCTGCTTTCGAAGCTGAATACATGAAGTGGGTAAATGCTGATCCGGCCCGCAAGGCAAAATACGGAGATGCACTTTCACTGATCGAAAACGCCGTTAAGGGAAGGGCAGAAAAGTACAACGTTTCACAGTATGTCAGAGAAGCATTGTCAACCGAACTGATAAACTTCGCCGGCCAGATGACCATGCTCGAAGATGCCCTTGCAAAAAGGGATACTGAGGAAATCGACAGTACAACAGAAAGGCTTAAGAGATTTGCCGAAAATTTCTACGATGATTATAACTATCCTACCGATCAGAAAACCACAAAGACAATGTTCAAGCTCTACAGGAGTGACATTGATCCGAAGTACTGGCCATCATTCTACAGGCTGATCGACACGAAGTTCAAGGGCAACATTGACGCCTTTGTTGATAATATCTTTGCAAAGTCAATCTTTGTCTCGCCGGAGAAACTGGATGCATTTCTCGAGGCTCCCAGCCTGAAGGTTCTTAAGAAGGATCCTGCATTTGTTGTTGCCAAATCAATCAGCGAGATGAGCTCGACGTTAATGAATGATCTTCAGGAATTCAGTTCTGATCTCTCAAAAGGACAGCGTCTGTACATAGCCGGAGCAATGGAATACCAGCCTGACAAGACGCAGTACCCTGATGCCAACTCCACCATGAGGCTCACCTACGGTAAAGTGCTCGACTACTACCCGTATGATGCGGTTCATTACAACTGGATCACGACCCTCGACGGTGTTGTGCAGAAATACAAGAAGGGCGATTATGAGTATGATCTGCCTCAGCGGCTCATTGACCTCAACGAAAAAAGGGAGTATGGCCGTTACGGCTCACCGGATGGCTACATGCCTGTATGCTTCATTACCAACAATGACATCACCGGTGGCAACTCCGGCAGCCCGGTCATTAATGGCAACGGCGAGCTTATCGGCCTTGCCTTTGACGGCAACTGGGAGGCCATGACCGGAAACATAGCATTCGAACCTGACCTCCAGAGATGTATCAGCGTTGACATCCGCTACGTTCTCTGGGTCATTGATATCTATTCAGGAGCAGGATATCTTCTGGATGAAATGGATATCAGGCAGTAGGCAGGTAAAGTTGGCAATTGGAAGTCGGTTGTCGGCAGACGGCAGGCAGCAATTGGAAGTCAGCAGACGGTAATAGGAAGTTAGCAGACGGCGGACGGTAATAGGAAGCCGGCAGATGGTAATAGGAAGTCAGTAGACGGTGGACGGCAATAGGAAGCCGGTAGTCAGCAGACCGGCAATTGGAAGCCGGCACCGGTAACCGGCAGCAGTATCCGGCAGTCTGCAATCAATCAGTAAGTTATTTACCGGAAGCTGCGGATTGCCGGGTCATCCCCCTGCATAGAATCCTCTATTGTCTGTTGCTTCTAAATGAGTACCTTTGCAAAAATTTTCCGGATGCAGATTAACTTCCTTGACATATTAGCCTGCTTCATGGTGTTGTTTGCAATCATTGACATGCCAGGATCGATCCCGATTATCCTTGATATCAAATCGAAGACCGGTAACATCCACCCCTGGAAGGCAACCCTGGTTTCATTCTTGATTTTCCTTGCGTTCCTTATCTTCGGTGAGAAACTGCTTGGCATATTCGGTATTGATGTGGGTTCATTCGCCATAGCAGGTGCATTCATTATCTTCCTGATCGGTATGGAGATGGTGCTTGGCGTTGAGTTCTTCAAGCATGATTCGCCCGGAGGAGGAACCATTGTGCCGATCGCCTTTCCACTCATTGCCGGTGCAGGATCCATAACCACAATCCTTTCGCTCAGGGCTGAGTATGCAACCATAAACATACTTATTGCCCTGATACTGAACATGGTGATCATTTATACCGTTCTCAGGCTCACGTCAAGGATCGAACGTTTGCTGGGGCCCACCGGGCTGCACATACTGAAAAAGTTCTTTGGCATTATTCTTCTTTCCATCGCCATAAGACTGTTCATCAACAACACGGGCATCATCCTACCGCAATGAGTCGGCCAGTGGTTACTATCTATACTGACGGCGCCTGCAGCGGCAATCCCGGTCCGGGAGGCTACGGTGTGGTGCTTCTCTCGGGTTCGCTCCGCAAGGAGCTCTCAGGAGGCTTCAGGCTCACCACCAACAACCGCATGGAACTTCTGGCAGCCATCACCGGGCTGGAGGCGCTCAGGCTTGACGGGCTGAAAGTGAAACTGCACACCGATTCACAATATCTTGTCAATGCAGTCAACAACGGCTGGCTCTTCAACTGGGAAATGAAACGGTTTGCCAAAAAGAAAAACAAGGATCTGTGGATACGCTTCCTCGAGGTTTACAGACGGCACAAGGTTACTCTGATCTGGGTAAAGGGGCATAGCAATGACCCTGAAAATGAACGATGTGATACTCTTGCGGTGGCAGCTTCAAAGCTTCCGGGTCTCCCTGAAGATGAAGGCTACAGGGCAAACAGTGATGATGAAGAGCTTATCTGACAGATGACAGTAATTTTTGTCTTCCATAAAAAAAGTGCAAATTTGTAAAAAAAGGAAGAGATGAAAAGTTTCATACATAAAGCTACTGATCTGACGCCGGAAATAATCCTTGCTCCTGCGGAAAACAGGTTCATCATTGCCGGGAAATCGGCGCCTGAGGATGTGAGGGGTCTCTATTATCCGGTTATTGAATGGATGGAAGAGTTCGTTGCGGAAACAAAAAAGGGGCATAATTACACGGATGCCAACCCGTTCCGCCTGAAACTTGACCTTGAATACTTCAACTCATCCTCCGCGAAGTTCCTGTTTGACATCTTCGAACAGATAAAGGAGATGAGCAACGATGGGATTCCCGTGGAAATCGAATGGTATTATGACGAGGAAGACGAGGATCTTCGTGAGGCAGGCGAGGACCTGGCTCTGCTTGCTGAACTTAAGTTCAGTTATTTCCCTAAAACCAGATGAACAAGCTCAGGGGACAGCCGGAACTTTACCAGCTTCTTGATTCGCTGAAGATACCCTATGATTATATAGAGCATCCTCCCGTGCCAACGGTTGAGGAAGCAATGAAATACTGGTCAGACATCGAATCCGGCCACTGCAAGAACATCTTTTTCCGTAATCACAAGGGTAACAGGCATTATCTTGTGATCCTCTATTATGATTCTAAACTGAATATCAAAGAACTCGAGCAGAAGCTCCGCCAGGGCAAACTCACGTTTGCTTCCGACAGGCGGCTCATGCAATATCTCGGTCTTACTCCCGGGTCAGTATCTCCATTCGGTCTCATCAATGACCACACCCGCCACGTTCATCTGTTTATTGACAAGAACCTGATGAACTTTGAGCGGCTCTCATTCCACCCGAATACAAACACCGCCTCACTGATTATTCCCCGTGAGGGACTCTTCAGATTCCTGGAACATACCGGCAACACCTGGGAGTTTATCTGATCACCTTTAAAGGTCAGCTCCTGCCTGACCGGTCACTGTATCAATTCCCACTTCCGCCGTTCACCGGACAAGCTCCGCTAAAGGTCAGCTCCTGCCTGGCAGGTCACTGTATCAATTCCCGCTTCCGCCGTTCACCGGACAAGCTCCGCCATTCACCGGAATTATAAGCATTAATTACTGACATTACTCATCCGTGTGCAGCAAACGGGCAGTTCACAAGGTCTTTCTAACGGACTTGCGCCCTCATGTTAACCTTTATTGCCATGAAAAAATTTGCATTTATAGTGACTGCACTGATCGTGTGTACTCTCGCAGGAACTGCTGTTCCGCTCCAGGACTCAATCCCTAAGAAAACATACAGGGCGCAGTTTATCTCCTCGCCACCCGTCATTGACGGATCAATCGACGATGCTGCGTGGCAGACCGGTGAATGGCAGGGTGGTTTCACCCAGATCGAGCCTCACAACGGAGCAGCTGCTACACAGAAAACTGAATTCCTGCTTCTGTATGATGACAACAACATCTACGTTGCCTTCAAAGTTTACGATACCAGTCCTGACAGCATCGTCAGGCGTATCTCCAGGAGGGATAACGGTGACGGTGATTTTGTCGGGGTTGGTTTTGACAGCTACCATGATCTCCAGACCGCTTTTGCATTTATCACCAACGCGGCAGGAGTAAAAAATGATTTCATCTGGTCACAGGACGGCCGGATGGAGGATGACACCTGGGATCCGATATGGTTTACGGCAGCAAAAATTTATGACTGGGGATGGGCGGCAGAAATGAGGATTCCGCTCACCCAGCTCAGGTTCCGTATCTCCGACGATGGTGTATGGGGTTTTGAGGCCTTCCGCAAACTCTTTCGCAACCAGGAGATTTCCATGTGGCAGCATATTGACCGCAATGCTTCCGGTGTGGTGCATAACTTCGGCACGCTGACCGGGCTTACAGGCATAAAGCCGAGGAAACAGGCTGACATCACCCCGTTTATCGTGGCGAGCCTGGAGACATTTGAGAGAGAGGATGGCAACCCGTTCGCCACCGGCATCAACAGGAGATACAACGGTGGCTTCGATGCCAAGTTCGGCCTGACCAACAACATGACCCTTGACCTTACCGTCAACCCTGACTTCGGGCAGGTTGAGGCTGATCCTTCAGAGGTGAACCTCACAGCTTATGAGACATTCTTTGAAGAGAAGAGGCCGTTCTTCATTGAGGGGAAAAATATTACCAGCTTCATAACAGGTCTCGGCGACGGTGACCTCGGCTCTGACAATCTCTTTTATTCGAGGAGGATAGGACGGAGCCCGCACCTCGGTGTTAAAACTGACAATGATGAATTCGCAAAAGTACCCCGCGTCACGCCAATCATATGTGCAGCCAAGCTGACAGGGAAAACTCCTGACGGGCTGTCAATAGGTATTGTGGAGGCAGTGACGGCAGAGGGCAAAGCTGTTATTGACTCGCTGGGTCACAGGAGAGAACAAACGGTTGAACCTCTCACCAACTACCTTGTGTCAAGAGTCATTAAAGACTTCGGCGGCGGACGGACAATTATCGGCGGAGCATTCACAAACACCCACCGTTTCCTTGACAATACCGGGATTGACGGCCTGGTAAGAAATGCCAATACGGCTGGAATTGACTTCATCCGCTATTTTGGTGAAGAACGTAAATGGTACCTGTCAGCCACTGCGGCCGGAAGCAATCTGACAGGAACCAAAAGAGCAATAGAAAATCTTCAGCGCTCATCAACACATTATTTTCAGAGACCGGATGCTGACTATGTGGAGGTAGATCCGGAACGGACATCACTCAACGGTTTCGGAGGCAATGTTCAGGCAGGGAAGATTGGCGGGCGCTGGAATTTCATGGCCTTTACCTATATGAAGTCTCCGGGGCTCGACCTTAATGATGTTGGATACCTGCAGAGAGCCGATGAAATAATAAGCGGCCTGTGGTCTGCCTACAGGTTTGACAAGCCGTTCAGCATATTCAGGCAGATAAGGCCCAATACCAATTTCTGGACCGGATGGGACTTCGGCGGAGCTCGTCTCTCCTCAGGCGGGAACCTGAGCCTCTATGTTCAGTTCAAAAACCTGTGGTGGACAAACTTCGGAGTTAATTACGAAGGCAGGTCATTATCCAACAATCTCCTCCGCGGAGGACCGGCAATGCTTTGCCCCTCCTCCCTCAATGGCTGGTTCAATCTTGGCACAAACAGATCCAGAAAGGTATCCCTGTCACTCTATGCCAACGCATCGCGCGGAGCAGAAAATGTATCAGAGAGATATTCAGCCGGAATTGACTTGACGGTGAAGCCCGGACAGTCATTTACTGCCTCCATTGAACCCTCCTGGTCTATAAACCGTAACGAGCTCCAGTATGTAACATGCGCCGGTGACAATAAACGATATATACTGAGCCGGATAGATCAGCAGATAGTCAGTATGTCAGTGAGGCTGAACTATAATATCACTCCTGATCTGACCGTGCAGTACTGGGGACAGCCGTTCCTTGCAGCAATGGACTATAGCAGGTTCAAGGCAGTTACAGATCCGAGGGCAAAGACCCTCGCTGGTCGTTATCACCTCTTCAGTGAAGATGAGATGACCTATGATGCTGACAATGGCATCTACCTGGTTGACGAAGACCTTGACGGCATTACTGACTACACTTTTGCCAATCCTGACAATAATTATGATCAGTTCCTTTCGAACCTCGTTTTCAGATGGGAGTTCAGTCCCGGATCAGCCCTCTTCCTCGTCTGGTCACAGACCCGTAGCTACAGTGATGATACCGGTTCCTTCTCGATCAGTCAGAACCTTGACAATCTCTACACCTCGAAAAAGCCCTATGATGTGTTCCTGGTAAAATTCACATACCGTTTCGGTTTGCGGTAAACGCCGCTAATTGCAGGTCAGGAAGAGCGATGGAATTGAATCCACCGCTCTTTTTAATTAAGGTTTTCAATCGCAATATGATTTCATCTATTTTTTTTACTTTTGTATACCTTACTGTCTCTGAAACCCTTTATAATGAAAATTGTCCTGCTGACAATATTCTTCTTTTTTTCTCTTTTACTCTACCCGCAGGAGTATAAGAAAAGAGAATACATCGCCAGCCGCACTGAAAAACCGCCGGTGATCAACGGTGAGCTTGACGACGGGGAATGGGCAGAAGGTGAATGGGCTGGTGACTTCTGGCAGTATTCCCCTGTAGAAGGTGGGCCGGTCAGCCAGAATACAGAGTTCAAACTGCTTTATGATGATTACAATATCTATGTTGCCATAAAAGCCTGGGATACTGCACCTGACAGTATCATTTCACGTATGACAAGACGCGATGATATTGAGGGTGACGAGGTGGCAGTGGCACTGGATTCATACTTTGACCAGCGCACTGCATTCCAATTCAGCGTGAGCGCGGCAGGTGTCAAGGGAGACCTCATGTGGTTTGATGACGGGTTGACACAGGATGATTCATTCGATCCGATATGGTATGTCAAGACCGGTATTTATGACTGGGGATGGGCCGCTGAAATGAGGATACCACTCACACAACTCCGGTTCTCTGCCAGTGAGCAACAGGTATGGGGGCTGGAGGTGATGAGGCAGATATATCGCCATAATGAGACGGTTATGTGGCAGCCCATTGCCAGGAACGCTTCAGGGCTGGTTCATAATGCCGGGCTGCTGAAAGGCCTCACAAACATCAGGCCCAGGAAGCTGTTTGACCTGACCCCCTACGGAGTGGCAAGAGTGGAAACATACGAAGGGGAACATGGAAATCCGTACCATGACGGAAATGATATCAAAGGGAATATTGGCCTTGATGCAAAAATCGGGGTGACAAACAACATGATCCTCAGCATGTCACTTAATCCCGATTTCGGGCAGGTAGAGGCTGACCCGTCTGAAGTTAACCTAACAGCCTTTGAAACTTTCTTCAGTGAGAAGCGGCCCTTCTTCATTGAAGGAAACAACATTACGGACTACAACCTCGGACTGGGCAGCGGCGGCCGCGGAAATGACAACATGTTCTATTCAAGAAGAATAGGCAGGCAGCCACGGCTGAGCCATTCACCCGGCGAAGGTAAATATGCCTGTACACCCGCGTTCACTCCCATCATCGGAGCGGCAAAGCTGACCGGAAAATCAGCTGGCGGCATCTCGGTGGGTTTTATCGAAGCGGTAACTGCAAATGTAAATACCAGGATTTATGACCCCCTGACAGACAAGACAACCTTCAGGAGTGCAGAGCCACTCACCAACTACGGCGTGGGCAGGGTGCAGAAGGACTTCAGCGGGGGAAAAACAATAATCGGCGGGATGGTGACAAGCACAATCAGATCACTTGATGCGGAAACCGAGGATTATTTCCATAAGTCGGCAACCTCCGCCGGCATAGACTTCACCAGGTATTTCGGTAACATGAATTACATCATCCGGTTGCGCACTGCCTTCAGCAATGTCACCGGAACCGATAAAATGATTGCCCGCACACAGAAATCTGTTATCCATAATTTCGCCCGGCCTGATGCAGATTATCTCAATTATGACATCACACGAACATCACTTAGCGGATTCGGAGGGAACCTGATGGCAGGCAAGATCGGAGGCAACTGGCAGTTTATTTACCTCTCGAGCTGGAAATCACCAGGCTTTGAGATCAATGATATAGGCTACATGCAGATGGCTGACATGTATATGGGTGTGGGAGTAATCAACTATAGCATCTATAAGCCGTTCAGTATATTCAGAAGCATGAGCTTCGGGACCAACCTGATACACCTGATGGACTTCGGCGGAAATACCAATGCAACAGCCGTCTCCCAGTCGTGGACAGCAAACTACCAGAATCAGTGGCGGACCTTTCTCAGCGGGCAACTGACCCGCCCCAGAACTGATAACCACCTTCTGCGCGGAGGCCCGGCAATGAAAATGCCCGGTCAGCTCTATCTGTCGGCCAGCATTGATTCTGACTGGAGAAAAAAACTATCCGGTGAACTGGATTTCAGTGTTACCAGAACTTTCGATAATGTGATGACCAGCTGTGAGCTGAGCTTTGAGCTGGAGTACAGACCATTTAATGCTTTGACTCTCAATATTGAGCCAGCGTGGAGCCGGACGGTTAACATGTTGCAGTACGTGACCCTCAGGTATCATCAGGGTATTATTAACCAGCCAGAGAGATATATATTCGGTTCAATAGACCAGAAGATATATAGTATTTCAATAAGGACCGACTTCAACATCACTCCTGATCTGACAATTCAATACTGGGGTCAGCCCTTCTTCGGCTCGGGTAACTACAGCGGGTTCAAACGGATCACTGACCCTGTTGCTGCCAGCCTTGATGACCGCTATGAGCTGCTTGACGGCGGAGTGATAACCTATGCAATAAAGGAGAGGAAATACATTATTGATGAGAATCTCGATAACTCTCCCGACTATAACTTCAGCAACCCCGACTTCACGGTAAGTGAATTCCTTCATAACCTGGTAGTGCGGTGGGAGTTTCTTCCCGGATCAACGGCTTATCTCGTCTGGTCACAGAGCAGGGATCACTATACGGGTGATGGCCGGTACAGCCTCAGCCGGCAATCATATAATCTCTTCCATGGCACGAAAGCACATGATATCTTTCTCGTAAAGTTCTCGTACCGCTTCGGCCTGCGCTGACCTGTACAGGCAACAGTGCGTGGCAGTGTTTAATAGCTGAAAAGGCGGTTTGGCTTATTCCAATGAATACGTGCGGCAAAAACTGATCCATCGCTGCCGTATTTTTCAACATCCTTGTGTAACATAATCTCAGCATCAGTTACCCATGTTTCATCCGGGCTGACATCGGTCACCCCAAAATTTCCCAATGTGGCTCCTCTCTGAGGTATTAATATCTGCTCAGTTTTACGAATGACACAAAGCCGTCTGGGATCAACCTGACCCATGAACAATGGCGCCCTGTGTCGCACAATATGATCATTATTGGCTCCGCGGCGGGTATAGACCAGGAAAAGGCCTTCACTATGAGTAACCCAATGCTGTTGGGTATTATAGCTGCCCAGTTCGGTGCCATCATCAAATTTCCATTCCTGTATCGGCGAAAAATTAAGACCATCACTGCTGCGTGATACAAAACCCGTTCTGTCGCTGCGGATAGTCATGAAATATTCTCCCTCAAAACAGGTAATTGAAGGCTCACTGAGGCCCCTTGTTTCTTCAGGAAGAAATAATTCATTACCATGCTCAATATATTTCAGCGTTTTATTCCCGGGTTTACATTTTACGATTGTAACTCCTGATTCTCCCCCGGGAGGTGTAAAATATACCGGCAATAATATAGTCCCGTCCTCCAGGTCGTATCTCTGTGTGCTTCCGGCTCCGGCGCTGAAAAATTTTTCAGGATCAGGCATTTCCATCTTTTGCCATGGATCCCACGAATCTGCCAGTGGATTATAAAATGAATAAGTGGTTTGTCTCGGCCGTATTCCGGCAGTAAATTCAAAATCTGCTGAATAAACGACTGTATGCCCTGTTCCCAGCAATAGTTTTGATTTTGAATGCCATTGTGGCCAGAAATCGCTGACAGCCACAGGGAGCCTGGCACCATTTATCATTTCATATCTCGGAGACATGGTTTCAAACAGTTCAGGATCGGTCCATGTTAATCCCAGATCATCAGTATGCAAACCGTATACTTCATTAAAAACATCGCTTCCGGTTATAATATTCATAGTCATAACCACTCTTGGCAATCCATTTTTCCCTGCGCCGGGAACAATACCTGCTCTCGGGTGTACCCAGCTTCGTCTTTTTTCATCAAAAAGGCGTGTTGGTGTGTCCAGTGAAAGATGGTATTTTGGTTTCTTCCTGATACTAAGAAGCGGATTTGCATTCACAGGTAAATACAATAATGAGATTCCGCCCGCAAGAGATAAATTCAAAAACTTTCTTCTGCCAATCTCCATAGCTGATATGCAATTTTAAAATATATGTACCTTCTCTCCTCCTTACCCCACCCACTGCTCATTTTACGACAACAGGCAGTGTTCAGGTCAGTCTGCCCGGGGTAGCCGGTCTTCATCAATGCTTCACATCTTAAAACTACACTTTTCTATTCAATTTCCCGGATTGGGGAAACAATCCCGGGAATTGCCGGAGCAAATCCGGAGAATTGCCTGAGTCAGCAGGGAATAACACCTTGTCTTTTTCAATCCCGGGCAATGCCATGAAATAAACCTTTTTATCCATGGCACGAAAGCACACGATACCTTTCTCATAAAGTTCCCGTACCGTTCCGGCCTGCATTGACCTGTACGGGAAACAGTGCACGTTGTTCCGTGATATCAGAACCTGTATCCCAGCTCCAGGGTTATGAACCTGCCGGGGCAAACGGCACCCTTCCTGTCATAGAACCTGGTGTCAAGAATGTTCTGCACCCCCAGGTCAACTGACAGCTTCTCCCAAAACAGCCGTGACAACCTGAGGTCTATGGTAATATATGAAGGGTAGCGGTCGCTGCCTGTCACCTCATCAAAAATGTTCTGGTCATTCACCCACATTGCTCCCTGGTACCTTGCCAGAAGACCTGTATTGACAAACCTGTTTTTCCAGCGTGCAGTCAGTGACACCGTCGATGACGGCACATCAGTGAGGTGATTGCCGGTCAGGTCAATGGGGTCATCGGTGTTAAGCGGCCGGTAATCAGTTATTACCGAATAGCTGTAACTATATGATGCACCCAGCAATATCGCAGGTGATACCGGCCAGTTCAGCTCAGCTTCCACACCGGTAATCTTCACCATGGGAATATTTGTTCTGACAAGGATGGGCCTCGGCCCGTAACCCATATCGATTGAATCACCGGTATTGACATAATAGAGAAAATCTATCCCCCGCGAGTACCATGCTGACAGAGATGCCTTCATTTTTTCTGCCAGGGTGAAGTCGCCCCCTGCCTCAAAGTTGGCCAGGTATTCAGGCGAAGCTTTAGCGTTCGCCAGTTTGAATCCGCCTTTGATACGGCCTGACCTGCAGAGGTCATCGAGCACTGACGGACGGAATCCTCTTCCTGCCGACAGATAAACCCTTGTGCCCTCTGACGGGGTATAGTTGAGAGCCAGCCTGGGACTGAGAGCGCCCCAGGTTACATTGTCCATCTCACGGTCCTCAATATTCCTCATGAAGATCGTTTCAGCCGAGGGAGTATCTATGAAGAATGCACCGTCGCGGAACATTGAGAGGTCATACCTGAGTCCTGCCGTAAGGTTCAGCCTGTCAGGGATGATTGAAAAGGCATCCTGGAGATAAAGACCGCCGCTGATCATTTTGCCGCGGTTGTAAACTATATCGGTCGATGTATAATATATGTCAGCTGCATCAACACCTCCTGCCTTAAGGTCAATGCCGGCCGCCAGCCGGTGCCGGCCGCCGGCCTTCCAGGTAACGGAGGAGAGCATACCCGCGTCGAATCTTTCCGACAGCACATTGTACCAGGTGTAATCATCCTTAAGGTATTCATTTACTTTTTTGTAGTCTTCCTGCTGCCAGTAGAGGCTCACATCCGCCGAAAGGCGCTCGCGTTCAACGCTGTACCTGGTTCTGAACTGATATGTGTCATGGTCAGTGGTGTTGCCATGCTTCTGCCATACCAGCTCTCCGGTGCCGCGCCTGTCATTGTATGCAATGAAATCAACCTCGATAAATTCTCCTTTCCTTATGTTGTATCCTGTCTTGAGGCTTGCGGAGTACTCCTGCATGTCTGACTTAACCACATACGGGTTGGCGGCCCGGTCGAACTCCGACTGTGTTATGTAGCCATCGCTCTGTCGGTATAAACCGTTAATAAGGTAATAGAACCCCCTGTCACTGCCGGGATTCAGGTTCTGGCCAAGGTTCAGGCGACCTGAGAAGGTGTTGTAGGTGCCGTATCCTGCTGTGATCTTTCCGGAAAGGCCTCCACCGGGTCTGCGGGTGATAATGTTTATGGCGCCTCCCATGGCGTTGCTTCCATACATTGATGATGCAGGCCCCTTGACGACCTCTATCCTGTCAACCAGTGCCGGGTCAATAAGGTTCCAGTTGACCGAACCGCCATCTGATTTGTTGACAGGCACACCGTCAATCATGACAAGCACCCTGGCCTGCTCGTTACCGCTGAGGCCACGCATGGTGACATTTGATTTGTGTGAGATGATTCCGAATGAGCGGCTTATGTTAAGTCCCGGCACAGTTGACAACATCTCGTCCACGGTGGTAACGGGTCTCGACTCGATAGCTGCGGAACTTATCAGGGTGACGCGTGCCGGTACATCGGCAATGCGACTGGCACCTCGATTGGCTGTGACTATCACCGCACCGGCATCAATGAACTCCTCTTCCAGCCGAAAAGTGACACTGCTTGTTGCACCGTCACTGACATTCACCTTGACATTCCGGGTGATGTATCCCAGTATCCTTGCCTCCAGGGTGTGGGTTCCTGCCGATACCCTGTCAATAATGAACCTGCCGTCACTGCCGGTAGTCACACCTCTTGTTCCGTCAAGTATCACAGCGACATCCTGTAGCGGGCGGCTGTCCGCACCGCCGGTGACTATCCCGGTAATGGTGCCCTGAGCTGATACACCGGCATTAAAAACCAGAATGATCAGTGCAGATATTATAAATCGTGAAAGCTTCACCTTTTGTCGTTTTACTTGATTCTATTTCTGGATCTTCACAGCAATTTCCATCTCGCCTGAAGGCGTTTCATCGGCATGGATAACCCTGATAAGGCCGTATTTACCGTCGGCGGTGCGGAAAGGCACCACCTTGCCGGTGTAGGCAAATTTCGACTGCCCGCTTACGCTGCCCGGCCGGTAAGCGTTTACCAGCAGGCTGTCATTGGTGGCCAGATTGAACTGCTCAACCGTAATCAGGTCATTGTCAGAAGTGTAGTAGTCATACATTGTCTGGTTCCTTACATCCCATGACCCGAACAGGGGATAGTATGTAAGTGCGGAGGAATATGCCGGACAGGTGAGTGTGGGTGATGAGGTGCCGGAGGTAATATACCAGAAGGCTGCCATGTCAACCTCTGCCTCGTGACCCGTCACGTTTTCAGCATCCCAGACAGCTCCTGAATGAAGGTCCACGAAATGGGGCAATGTCTGATTATCCTGCAGGCCTGCCTTTATCGACGGGTGGTAGTTAATCTCGCCCCAGGCAGAGCCGGCGCCTTTCAGTACCGTGAGTGATACTGATGCCGTGTCACGGTACGAGTTCATGACTGAAAACACCCACCGCTCAGTCTGAGCATAGCTTTTGGTATAGATCAGGGTGGTGTCAAGTCCCCCGTAACTGATATACATGCCTTTGTCAGCTTCAGTGACAGCCACACCGTCAGAGATCCTTTTAACCACCAGGTTTGTGATGGCCCCGCCTCCTCCGGATACCGAGAGACCGAACCTGAGTACTCCCCCGGGCGGCACTTCCGAGCCATCAGCGGTAAAAGCTGCGCCTGTCTTAAGCAGGATCAGGGGCGTGGTCTCAGGGTCCTCCCTGACGCAACCGGCAAAAACAATGATGATCAGTAACGCTATGCACTGAATCCGTTTTGCCATGGCAGAACTACTTTGTCCGGAGCTTGAAGGTAACAGTACCGTCTGTGCCCTGGGTTACTGCAGTAGCAAGCAGGAGTCCGTAGGTGCCGTCCTGAGTTTTGAACGCCCAGACCTGTCCTACCTGTACATCCTTGGCCTTTTTGCGGCCGTTGTCAGCATCAAAGGAGGTTTCAATAAGTGCATCACCATCCTGTACAGCCTCAAACTGGGATGCTGTCAGTGCGGTCTGGAAGAAAAAAGTGGTATTCTTTATGCTCCAGGTATCGGGCCTGTCATCACCGGTGAAAATTTCCTTAATGCCTGAACCCGGCGATGCAAGAGAAATGTTGTTGCCACCCTCAGCCTCATAGAAGCATAATATGTCTATTACCCCGGGGCTGGCAGCAGCCTGGCTCATGGTGTATGTCTTATCAAGTGAAACCGAATAGAATCCGGGTACTGTTGCATTAGCCTGCGCACCGAGGGTTACAGATGGATCTTCCTTTTCCTTCTCGCAGCCTGAAAACATTACAGCAACCAGTGCCAGAATCATTAACAGAGCAAACCTTGTTTTCATTTTTTCTTTCTTTTTTAGTTATGCATTTTTTTTCAGATCGCCGACAAAGATAACATGCGGTTTGCACTAATAAATGACACAAATCATATTGTTGTTAATCATTAAGCAGACGCAGTGTAACTCTTGATGTTTATAATGCAAGAGGCCTCTATTCAATATATTATAATTCCGATCTTTAAATTATGAAGAGAAAAAAGAAATTGGCTCCGGGGTTTGATGAGATTGTCTGCCTGATTGATTCCCCGGCTCAGTGATTTTTGTTCTCAGATGAAGTTCCGGTCAAGAAACTCCTGGAACCTGTCACGGTACTGTTCGGTGACAGGTATCCGCACCTCGCCATAGACAATACGTCCACGGTCGATGACCTTAACAGTCTCAAGATTGACAATATATGAACGGTGAACGCGCATGAACCTATCCTCCGGCAGCCTGGATTCAAGCGCCTTCAGGGTGGATTGCGACAGGAGAGGCTTCTTCTCTCCCCTCAGGAAGATCTTTACATAATCCTTCAGACCCTCAATATAGTGTATCTCTGAAAAATCGATGCGCCTGATCTTGTAATCGCTCCTGATAAAGAGAAACTCATTCCTGATCTCCAGTGAAGGCAGCTCCTTCCTCTCAAGGTTTATCAGCTTCTCCGCCTTCTGAACGGCCTTCAGGAACTCGGCATAGCTGAACGGCTTGAGCAGATAATCAACTGCATCGAGCCTGAATCCCTCCAGCGCGTACTTCTCATAAGCCGTGGTAAAAATCACTTTCGGTCCGCCGGCAATGACCCTGGCCAGCTCGGTTCCCGTCAAGTCAGGCATCTGGATGTCAAGCAACACCAGGTCAACATCGCCTGACCGGATAAATGCCACAGCATCAACAGGATTGTCGAATGCCCCGGCCAGCTCCAGGGTTGGCGTCTTTTCAACATAACCCTTCACCAGTTGCAATGCGAGGGGCTCATCATCTATGGCTACAACCCTTGTCATGAACAGGCACTATCAGCTTCTTAAAGTCAGTTTAACTGTGAATACCGATTCCTGACAGTCAATTCTCAGATCATGACGGCCAGGGTAGAGAAGGGCAAGCCTCTTTCTTACGTTGTCAAGCCCTATGCCTGAAGCAACCTGCGGTCCGTCAGAAACTCTGCCGCCAATGCTGTTGGCAGCAATGAAGGTAATCATCCCCTCTTCAACCCCGAGTGCAATATCAATGAAGGAGTTGCCTGCTGCGCTGACCCCATGCTTGAAGGCATTTTCAATAAACGGAATGAAAAGCAGCGGCGGCACATCCTGATCCTCATAATCCTCAGGGAAACTTACCGTCAGCTTTACCCGGTCACTGAGCCTGAGCTTCATCAGGTCAATGTAACCCTTCATGAATGCTATCTCATTGCTGAGCCTGGTGTTACCCTGCTCAGACTCATAGAGCATGTATCTCATCATCTTTGAAAGGCTCAGCACCGCGTCCCTGGCATCATCCCGGTTTATCCCTATCAGTGAATAGATATTATTCAGGGTGTTGAATAAAAAGTGCGGGCTGACCTGGTTCTTGAGGAGCGCCAGCTCCGAGTTCAGCTTCTCGCGTTCCAGCTCCTTTATCTCCTCCTCTTTCCTGACGGCGCTCTCAGCGTACCTGATCCCCACGGCAAAGCCTGAGACAAGGAATGATGTGATGAAGAAGTTATAAAGCACCATCCCCCCTCCCCTTCGCGGCATGCGGTTATCTCCCTGAGGCCTGTGATCTGCCACCTCCCTGATACGCTCCCTTACTTCGCGCGGCGGCGCGAAAAGATTCTCGTAATACTTGCCGGAGAGATAGCCCAGCAAAACGATGAGTGATGCTGCCAGCACCAGGAAGGCAAGCCACTTCTTCTTCTGGGCAAGGCGGGGAACCAGCCAGAAATAGTTGGTATAGAAAAGTATCAGGAACACAAGGGTATTGAAGAGCACAACCCTGGTTGTACGTGCATCATTGAACAACCCTCCCGAGATCAGAAACTGGGGCAGGATAAACAGGATTATCCATCCCGTTGCATGCAGCAAAACGGGCAGTCCCCTCCTCCTTTTAGCCATTGAATCACTTTTCATGCCTACATCAAAGCTAATCAATCTGGTTTAATCATTCAAATCTCAGTGCGTCTATCGGGTCAAGATCGGCTGCCCGCCGTGCCGGATACCAGCCGAAGAAGATACCTATCACTGTGCATACTGCGAAGGCAAGGATTACCGAGCTCCACATAACGCTTATGGGCCACGAGGTGAGCGCTTCAACAATGGCTGAAGCTCCGAAACCGATTACTATCCCGATCAGCCCCCCGAAAACGCTCAGCAGTATCGACTCAATGAGGAACTGAAGCAGTATGTCAATGCTTCTGCCGCCGACCGACATCCTGAGGCCTATTTCCCGCGTACGCTCGGTGACTGAAACATACATGATATTCATGATGCCTATGCCCCCGACCAGGAGTGATATACCGGCTATGGCGCCAAGCAGTATGGTCAGTATCTCAGTCACGGAAGTCATTGTAGTTGCAAGCTCCTCCTGGCTGCGGACCTCGAAGTCATTGTCCTCGTTCTCGCGCAGTTTATGGGTACGGCGAAGGACCTCCTCAACCTGAGACTGCGCCAGTTCAGACTCCTCCGCACTGCGGGCTGACATCTGGATTGACTGTATGTGCGTCTGTGCAAGGATTCTTTTCTGTACCGTGGTGTACGGGGCGATAATCACATCATCCTGGTCCTGCCCGAAACTGTTCTGGCCTTTTTTCGAGAGCACGCCAATGATCTTGAACGGAATGCTTTGAAAACGGATTGTCTCTCCCGTGGGGTCAATCCCTTCACCAAACAGCTCATCGGCTACTGTCCGGCCCACAAGGCATACCTTTGCGGAACTTTCCGCCTCGGTGTCAGTGATATTGCGACCACTGACCACATCCCAGCTCCTGATCTCAAGATACTGTTCATTCCCTCCGTAGATTGTAGTTGGCCAGTTTGAATTGCCGGAGACAGCCTGACCGCTGCTTCTTACCTCCGGTGAGACGGCAACAATGGCATCACATTCAGTTTTGATGGCTTTTACATCTGCCACGGTAAGCCGCTGTGATGAAGAGCTCCCCTGCTGTACCCCTCCCATCCTCATATTGCCGGGCATTACAAACAGCATGTTTGAACCCATGCCTGCTATCTGATCCTGGATGCTTTTCTTTGATCCCTGGCCAATTGCAAGCATTGTAATTACGGATGCAACGCCGATTATTATCCCGAGCATCGTCAGGAATGAGCGCATCTTGTTGCGCTTCAATGCTTTGATTGCTATTTTTAAAAGATTTCCCGGATTCATTTCTCTCCTTTTTAGTCCTGTTCCACAGGCAAAGTCCTGAGCACCTCTGCCGCATTCAGCCTGTTTTTAACATCTTCCTCCCTGATTATGCTTCCGTCGCGGAACACCACGCTCCGTGTCATGCACTTTGCAATATCGGGCTCATGAGTCACGAAAACTATTGTCTTTCCCTTATTGTTGAGCTCCTGGAAGAGAGACATGATTTCATATGAGGTTCTGGTATCAAGGTTTCCCGTTGCCTCGTCGGCGAGGATTACAACCGGGTCATTCACCAGTGAGCGTGCTATTGCAACCCTCTGCTGCTGACCTCCCGAGAGCTGGTTGGGCATATGATTCATCCTGTCAGCCAGCCCCACCGCTTCAAGGGCCGCAATGGCCTTTTCCCTGCGCTCCCTGGAGCTTACGGAACGATTATACATCAGCGGTAGTTCAACATTCTCCAGTGCAGATGTACGTGAGAGAAGATTGTACGACTGGAAGACGAACCCGATCTTCAGGTTGCGGATTGCCGCACGTTCATTCTTCGACATTCCTGCAACATTGACGTTGTCAAGCAGGTAGGTCCCGTCAGTTGGCCGGTCAAGGCAGCCAATGATGTTCAGCATCGTCGATTTGCCTGAACCGCTGGCCCCCATGATGGCAACAAACTCACCCTCGTTTATCTTCAGATCCACCCCTCTGAGGGCGTGAACCGTGACCTCACCCACGTGATAATCCTTTTTAAGGTTGGCTATGTCAATGATTGTCTTCATTGTTATCTCTTTGTGGATGAATCTGTTCCTGCCCGTGAACCGCCCTGCGTGTTTCTCCTTCCCGGAGGGCCAGGCATAAACGGATTGGAGGCTGCCTTTTTTTCCTTTTTCTCCTTTGCGGTGGCTACGGTCATCTTCACAATCACCTCGTCACCTTCGGCGAGGCCGGAAATCACCTCGGCATTTACACCGTCATTTGATCCAAGCTTAACGGGAACAGGCTGGATTCCCTCTCCGGCCCTGATCCATACCATAGCAGGCATCTCAAATCCTTCACCTGTGCCAGTACCAGGGAATGGTCCCGCTCCCGTGCCCGGGAATGTTCCGGAACCTGCACCCGGGAATGCCCCTGAGCCTGCTCCCGGGAGTGGTCTTGAACCTCCGCCAGGGAGTGGCCCTGAGCCCGCGCCCGGAAATGCTCCGGAGCCTGCTTTGGCATTCATCGTGCCGGGCGCCTTGCCCGCCGCGAAATCTTCAGCCATCCTGGCCAGGTACTCAGCATCCGGTTTGAACTTGACCGCCTTGTAAGGAAGGGTAAGAACATCAAGATGCTCTTCCGCATAGATAACAATGTTGGCTGTCATCCCCGGAAGTAGTTTCTGATCCGGGTTAGGGGCATTGATAATAACTGTATAGGTAACCACAGTGGATGTTGTCACAGGCGCAAGCCTTATCTGTTCAACTGTTCCGGTGAATTTCTCTCCGGTATATGCATCAACGTCAAATTCAACCCTCTGGCCTACCCTGACAATACCTATGTCAGATTCGTTTATGTCAGCCTCAACCTGCATCTGGGTGAGATCCTGCGCAATTGTAAAAATCTCCGGCGTATTGAAGCTTGCCGCCACCGTCTGACCTTCGTCAACAGCCCTGTTCATCACAACCCCGTCAATGGGCGAATAGATAGTGGCATAGCCAAGCTGTACAAGCGCTTTGTCATACTGTGCCTGTGAGTTCTTCAGGGTAGCCACTGACCTGTCATAGTTGTACTTCGCCTGGTCATAATCAGCTTCAGCAATCAGGTTTTTCTCCCGGAGAGCCTTGCTTCGCTTATAGTTCGATGCCTGGTACTCCATCTCTGCTTTTGAGTTTTCAAGGCTGGCCAGCGACTGCTGAACACTTGACCTCAGGGCTGTCTTGTCAAGCTCTGCAAGAATCTGACCCTTCTTTACCGGTGAGTTGAAATCGACATAAAGCTTTTCAACTATACCCGACACCTGTGTTCCCACCACCACAGAGGTGATTGCCTCAAGGGTCCCGGTGGCAGTGACCTCATTGACAATCGAGCCCCTCGTCACCTTTACAGTCTCATACCGGTAGGTATTGCTTTTCCTGCAACTGTGCACCGTGGCCAGAGTGGCAACAGCCACCGTAAGGAGCGCGGCGCTTATGAATACATTGCTCTTTTTCATCATTGTTTATTGTTTACTGTTTTTATCTCAGAATGTCAGTTCAACTCCCCTGTAGAAGTCTATTATCTTGTGGCTGTAGACAAGCTCGTATTTCGCCTGGAGCAGGTTGCTCTCGGCAGCGGTAAGATTTGTCTTCTGTATGAGGAAATCAACCGAGTTCATAGCTCCCAGCTTGAATTTTTCCTCCGACACATTGTAATTTTCAACTGATGAATCATACCTTTTCAGGGCGGCCTGGTAATTTATCAAAGCCGACCCGGCGTCAAGGACAGCCTGTTCAACCTCTTTTCGGAGCTGGTTTCTTGTATTAAGCTCATCAAGCTCTGCCGTGGTAATACCGTATTTTGCCCTGGTAACAGAAGCCCTGGTCTGGTTGTTACGGAAAATTGGTATCGAAGCTGATAATCCCACAGAGGGTGAGAATCCGCTTTTCAGCTGTGCACCCATCTCTGTCGCCCCGGTGAACCCGGTGCTCATGCCGGCATTCAGTGACAGTGAAGGAAGGAATCCTCCCCTGGCAATTTCCAGGTCAATTGAGGCGTTCTCGCGGTTTAGCGAGGCAATCTTTACCTGGGGCTTTACCCTGAGGGCCTCCTCGTAGAGTGACACCGCATCAGTAGCTGGTGCTGTGGAGATGATGGCATCAATATCAGGGCGTATAATCTCGAACGCCTCATCTACAGGGTATTCCATCAGCTGCATCAGGTTCAGCCTTGCCATCTTAAGGCTGTTGGCAGCTGATGCCAGCGACGACTCCTCTGATGCAAGCTGAGCCTTAACCTGGAGGTAGTCGCTGTTGGCAATGGCACCCAGCGAGAGTCTCTCCGCTGCCAGGGCAAGCTCCTCGCGGGTAACCTCTGCCTGGTTACCGGCATTTGTTACCTGTTCCTCTGAATAAAGAACCTGGAGGTAAGCGCTCATAATGTTCAGTGATATACTTTCCATTGTCTGGTCAGCGCTGTATTGCAATGATTTTAAATCGAGCCCTGCCTGCCTTACCTGGTTTTTCAGCTGAAAACCATTGAAGAGCGTCAGTCCGCTGCTGAGCGAGGCGTTGGTGCGTGAGGAACCCGCCCATGAGGTTTCATCCGGGGCGTTTGTTTCCTGTCGCCAGCCCAGGTTCTCACTCAGTGATGCGCTGAGGGATGGCAGCATATTATCCTTTGACTGCTGAAGGTTCAGTTCTCCCAGACTGACAGAGACACCGGCCTTCCTCACCTGAATATTCTGTTCCAGAGCATATCCGATGCAGTCGGTCAGTGACCACTGCTTCGCCTGGGCAGTGACGGCAGTGCAGCCAATAATCAGAGCCGCTGCCACTGCAATAGATCGTTTCGTTCTCATTCTTTTCATTTTGTGAAACATGATGAGACAAAACTATTGTAGTAAGGTGCCGGCTGAAAATCTTTTAGACCGGAAGGGAATACTCACCGACGGAAAGGTTTTTTTTACCGACGGAACGAAAGGCCCGATTTGCGGAATTTTGTAAGAAACGGGGTTCAGACTCCTGATCCGGGTTCAGAGGCTGTGCGGATTCCTTTCGCCACTTCGGGCAGGATGCCCATCCTGACATAAACGGGTCTGACCAGCCGTTTGAGCTCGGGCAGCCTCCGGTAGAAGACCAGTGCTCCCAGCAGGCAGGCAGCACCGCCGATGAAGATGGTCCACGGGGTGCCGAGCACTTTGGCCATCCATCCTACCAGCAGGC
>WXFE01000018.1 GCA_009881065.1 Bacteroidales bacterium
TCAATTGGCTATGCCAGCTTCTTTTTCAATGAAAAGGCATACCAGTCTGAATATGACCGTACCCTCGGAGGTTACGGCATCAACGATGTATCAGCCGGAAACTACCAGATGATTAAGTTCCTGGCGGGATTCACACTTAAAATCCCTGAGATAAAACATACCGAGGTCATGCTGCTCTTTCACCTCGGATATGCAGCATGCATTCACCCTGATCTGCGGGTAACGAACTCAGAGTATGGAGTGATCAACAGCATTGCCAAAACCAATAATGGAAACCTTGTGGCAGATGCCGGCCTGAAGATCAACTACTGGCTGACTAAACGCTACGGAGTGTCAATTAAAGGCAGTGTTTCAACTACTGAGCCCTCATTCAGTGACCCGGCAGGGCCAAATGGTTACTTCGATATGTTGATGAATCATGCCAGTGTAAATGTCGGTTTCATCATGAACCTTAAAATTTCCTCGCTATGAAAAAATCAGCATTCCTGCTAGTAATACCACTCCTTTTCAGTTCCTGCAACAGTCCCAGGCTTAATTTCGACAAAGGTATCATTCCACCGGTTCCGGTGAACTTTTCAGCGGTAAACTCCAGTCGCGATGATTACAATTCCGACCTGAAGATATCATGGGCCGATATGACTTTCAGCCTGATCTTTTCAAGCAACAGAAATTCAAACGGCGATAATTTCGACTTTATCGGATACCACGGAAATATCATATTTGACCTGATAGATGGCGGATTCGAAATGCAGGCAAAAGCTTGGGAATCAGGATTTCTTGAAGCTGTCAATAGTGACTGCAACGAGCTGGGACCATATTTTATCAGTGACTACCCATACTTCCATTACTATAAGAAAGGTGAGGAGGAGAGACGGTTCTTTTACAGCAGTGACCCGGAAGGGAACCTTGATATATTCTGCTGCAGATATGAATTTGCCAATGATGGTTTTGATCCGTCAGGTGATCCGTTCGAGGTGACACAACTGAATACGGAATTCAACGAAGGCTATTTCTCCCTCCATCACGGAGCCGCTCAGAGCAGTGAGACAGCCTACTTCATGTCTGACCGCGACGGCTCTTTTGATATTTTCAGCGCCACCGGCGAAGAGGGGAAGCTGATCAGTGAGTCGGCTGCCGTCACCATCACCCGGTCATCGGTTCTGAGCAGCAGCGCTGATGACAAGTGTCCTTACATTGCCGGAAACGTGATGGTCTTTACCTCTGACCGTGAGGGGGGATTTGGCGGATTTGATCTCTGGTACTCGGTTTATAATGGCCAGGCGTGGACGGAGCCGGTCAATATGGGCAACCTGATAAACACGGAATATGACGAGTACCGGCCGATACTGGTTCCGGGTGGAGAGTCGTTCATCAATGACCTTATGGTGTTTTCCTCCAACCGTCCAGGCGGGAAAGGAGGGTTTGACCTCTATTGGGTTGGGGTACCGAGGAGATAGAAAATATCTGATCTGCAATCTTTAATTCTTACAGGGAAAATTGTGACGGGTCATTTATTCACGCCCGTCCCTCTGCTGCCTGTTGCCTGATTAGCTGACAAACAGGCTCTTGCTGGAGTATTCCGGATCACACGTCACGTTCACATTCAGCTTCCGCAGTCCGGCCTCATCGCCAGAGGTTGGTATATGGGTAAGATGCACCTCGCAACCCCGGAGGAGGGTTAGTTGTTCCAGTGCTGCCTGGGCGGCAGGATTGGTCAGCGCACTTATACCCAGCAATATAAGTGTTTCCTCAACATCGAGGCTAACCTCCTTGCCGTTGAGGATGTCCTTCTTCATGTAAGTTACAGAGTCAATAAGGTTCTTTGGCAGCAGCAACAGGCTGTCGGGCAGCCCGGCCAGATATTTTGTGGCATTGAGAATCAGACTTGATGCGGCATGCATCAGCGGCGAGTTTTTGCCGGTAATAATGGTACCATCCGCCAGCTCAATGGAGGCGCCGCAGAAAATGCCGGCATTACCCTTGCCACCCTTCTCCGCATCCTTCATCGCTTTCCTTGCTGGCAATACTACCTTCCTGTCCTCCGGTTTCGCCCCCACCTTTTCCATAATCTTCGCAGCATGCTCCAGTATCTCCTTGTCGGCCAGTCCTATAGTATACTCCACGGCACACCTGAAGTAACGGCGTATGATCTCCTGGTGTGCTGCCTTCTGTATCACATCGTCATTGACAATCCCGGCGCTGGCTCTATTGACACCCATGTCGGTGGGCGACTGGTACATTGACTCGCCTCCGGTGATCTTTTCAAATATTCTTTTGAGCAGATGGAAAGCCTCAATATCCCTGTTATAGTTGACCACGTTTGTGCCATAGCGTTTCAGATGGTAGCTGTCTATCAGTACCTCGTCCTTCAGGTCAAGGGTAGCAGCCTCATACGCTATGTTCACCTTGTGGTCAAGGGGCAGATCCCAGATGGGAAAGGTCTCGAACTTGGCATACCCGGCCTTGACACCACGGCGGTACTCATGGTATAGATTGCACAGACAGGTGGCCAGCTTACCGCTGCCCGGCCCCGGTCCGGTAACAACAACAATCGGATTTGTAGTCTTTATATATTGATTGGCACCATACCCCTCATCACTTACAATCAGTTCCACATCTGTGGGATACCCCTTTGTGGGTGAATGGGTATATACCTTCACTCCCCTGTGCTCGAGCTTGTTTCTGAAAACTCTTGCGGGATACTGCCCCGTGTAACGGGTGATGACAACAGCCGTTACATCAATGTCCCACTCCCTGAAGTCATCAATTGTCTTCAGTGCATCAACATCATAGGTTATCCCGAAATCTGCCCGTACCTTCTTTCTCTCGATGTCACCCGCATGAATACATAGAATCACATCTATCTTATCCTTCAACATCTGCAGCAGCCTCATCTTGATGTTCGGATCGAATCCGGGCAATACCCGGGCAGCATGGAGGTCAAAGAGCACTTTGCCCCCGAACTCGATGTAAAGCTTATTGTTGAAACGGTTCACACGCTCAAGTATAGCTGCTGTCTGCTCCCTGAGGTATTTCTCGTTGTCAAACCCTGTGTGATGTAAATCAATCATTTGGAGGTGTCCGCATCACTGTTGCAATAAGTGCCGGGATCAGCCTTCAATATTAAGGAAATTTTCAGTTATGGATAGTTGTTGCCGGGAAAAAATCTTTTTCATCAAACATAGCGCCTTACCTTTGCATATGAAGCGGGTGCATCTGTCTCAGATGAAACGCTCTTTTAAATTGCATTGCCCTTGAACTAATGAAAGGCCAGGGCACCTTTTGTTACGAAATAGCATTCCGGATAAGCATTTGTTCCTGCGCGGATCAGTTTTGGCACGAGACTTGCGGCAGATTAGTTGTAATAATGAATAACTTGAAAATCAGAAAATTTATCATGAAAAAGATATCGGACAAGGTGTTACCTTCAGTGTTGGCAGTCCTGATGTCAGCAGCGATACTGCTGTCAGGCTGTGAGAGGTATGGTGAGCGTATCACCGCCGAGGTTATTGATCACACGGGGTGCAAGAGCCTCAAGTCAGGGTCGGTTGACGGCACTACCCCTGATACCCTCTCATG
>WXFE01000019.1 GCA_009881065.1 Bacteroidales bacterium
ACATCCTCTTCTTCGGGTTTATAAGGGAGTACAAGGGGCTTGACCTGCTTCTGAGGGCCATGGCTGAGAAGTGTGTCCGGGACCTCGGCGTGAAGCTTATCGTTGCAGGTGAGTTCTACGAGAGCAAGAAGCCTTATTTCGATCTCCTCAGCCAGCTCGGAACAGGCGACAGAATCATCTTCCACTCCCACTTCATCAGTGATGATGAGGTCAAGTATTACTTCTCAGCAGCCTCGCTGGTGGTGCAACCTTATAAGAGCGCCACCCAGAGCGGTGTTACTCAGATAGCATATCACTTCAACAAGCCGATGATTGTTACGAATGTGGGGGGACTGGCTGAGATAGTACCGGATGGAGTCAGTGGATATGTTGTTGAGCCTGATCCTGTTGCAATTGCCGGAGCTATATGCGATTTCTTCAGCGGCGATGAGAAGAGGTTTGAAGCAGGAATAGAAGAGAAGAAAAAGGAGTACTCGTGGAGCAGGCTTACAGAGGCGCTCCACAGCCTCGTGAGAGAGGTTCAGCGCGCGAGGTAATAATCAGCCGGCAGTTAGCCGGCAGACGGCAGTCAGCAACCCGCAGTAGCAGGCAGTTGGGAATCAGCAGCCCGCAGCCGGCAGTCAGCAGGTAGCAGCGGGGGGATTAGCATCAGGCAGAAGCTGCCAGCAGCAGCCGGCAATCAGACGTCAGCTACAAAATGCTTGGTATACAGCAAATTAGCGACTTATCTCAGTTGCAGAGTGACTGCTAACTGATATTCAGTTTTTCCTTTACAAGGTACTGGTTGCGGTCAGGTGACCGGCGGTTAAGCAGCTCGGCAAGAAACCCGGTGACAAAGAATACAGAACCGATTATCATCACTGCCAGCGCAATGTAAAAGTAAGGACTGTCAGTAACGAGCGGCGCCCTCAGGCCCTGATGAACAAACGAGAGCTTTCTGATGCCAAGGCAGGCGGCCATGATGAACCCGGCAATGAACATCAGCGTTCCCAGAGAGCCGAAGAAGTGCATGGGGCTCTTGCCAAACCTCGTTATAAAGCTTATTGTCAGCATGTCAAGATAACCCTTCAGGAATCTGTCAAGACCGTACTTGGTGGTTCCATACTTACGGGCCTGGTGCTGTACCACCTTCTCGCCTATATTCCTGAAGCCTGCCTCACGCGCCAGCATCGGGATATACCTGTGCATCTCACCGTAAACCTCAATACTCTTAACCACCTCACCAGCATAAGCCTTCAGCCCGCAGTTGAAGTCGTGCAGCTTTATTCCGGAGAATCTCCTTGCAGTGTAGTTGTATAGTTTGGAAGTGATTCGCTTGACAAAAGGGTCATACCTCTTCTTTTTCCATCCGGAGACCACATGGTAACCCTCTTCGCAGATCATCTTCACCAATCCGGGAATCTCATCAGGACTATCCTGAAGATCAGCATCCATGGTAATAACCACATTGCCTGAGGCAGCCTCGAAGCCAGTCTGGAGGGCTGCTGCCTTGCCGTAATTGCGGCGGAAACGGACTCCCTTTACCCGGCTGTTGGCGGCTGAGATGCGCTTAACCGCATCCCAGGTCCCATCCGAGCTGCCGTCGTCAATAATGATTAACTCGTAACCGATTGATGACCCGGTACAAACCCTCTCAATCCACTCAGCCAGTTCCGGCAGCGACTCCGCTTCGTTATAAGCGGGAACTACAATGGTCAGATCCATACTACTGCTGTGGTTCTTCATCCAGCTCGTCGAGGAGTGGATTGCCTTTCTTCATAATAAACAGTGACACAATCAGCGACAGAATGAAACCGTAAAAGATATTGGTGACCATGCTCATGAGAGAGGTGAACCAGGGTGTCATCATTTTTGCCTGCACCGCCAATCCCTGTTCTATGGCTGCTTCGGGGATACCTCTCTCAGCCAACTTCGCCTCAGCCAGGGCCAGCGACTTGTCAATCAGGCCCGGATCAATAAAGGCATAGAGCACATATATATATATTGCTGTTATGACAGCTGCATAAACAGTGATTACAACTCCAGCTCCCAATGACTTGCCATATGAGATGTAGCCGCTGTTGTAGTGGTCACGGTACGAGCGAAGAAGGAAAAAGAGGACAATGATGCTCAGAAGCAGGCTTGGCCAGATAATCCACGTCTTCAGGGTTAAATCAAACATGTAGGTTAAGACCGAGAAGACTACCATGATGAGACCGTAGATGATACCGTAGTTTAGGGTTTCTTTCCAGACTGACCTTTTCTTTTCCATTTTATTGCGTTTTTCAGATTACAGAAGCAAATATACTTTATTTGCGTGAATGGGAAATCACCGGATTGTGGATCAACATTTGGTGCTTGCCGCAGAAAGTACTATTTTTGTGCGGGGTAAGTCTCATACGACCAGCTCCCTTTGAACTCCCCCAGGGTCGGAAGGCAGCAAGGGTAGAAGGTTGTAGCGGTGCGATATGAGCAGCTTACCCTTCTTTTTTTTATCCCTCTCATCAGAAGTTTATATATTTGCCGTCACTTTACCAAAGCGATGCTGATAAAGATATACCCGGAAAATCCGAACCCTGCTTATGTGCGAAGGGTGACGTTCGTCCTGGAACAGGGCGGCGTGGTCATTTACCCTACCGACACCATTTATGCCATTGGATGTGACATCAGGGCATCAAAGGCAATTGACAGGATTGCAAGGTTCAAGGGGCTTAATCCGGGAAATCCCGACATGTCAATGATTTTTGAGTCGATGAGCCAGCTCTCTGAATACACAGTCATTCATGACAATAACCTTTTCAGACTGCTCAAGCGCAACCTGCCGGGCCCGTTTACCTTCATCGTGAAGGCAAACAACCAGATACCTGCAATGTTCAGACACAAAAAGAAGACGCTGGGCATCCGCATACCTGACAACAGCATCATCATGGCAATAGTGCGTGACCTGGGACGGCCCCTGATGACCACATCAATACATGATGATGAGATAATAGAGAATATTACTGACCCTGAGTTGATTCACGAAAATTATGATGACTTTGCCGACCTGGTTGTTGATGGCGGCATTGGAAGCAATGAACCCTCAACAGTAGTCGATTGCACAGGTCCTGAGCCTGTCATACTGAGACAGGGGAAGGGTATACTCGAATACTGAATCACCGGCAGTGGAGGTATTGTAACTGCCGGGCTGTTTCTGTCACGGATCGGTAACCTCAAGAACTTCGCATGTTTCGGGGTAATTGTAACTGTCGGGCTGAATGTGTCGCAAGCCGGTTACCTCAATGACTTCGCATATTTCTGGATAATTGTAACTGCCGGGCTGTTTCTGGCACAAACCGGTTGCCAACAACCCGCCACTGGTTCTAGTGCCGGTCTCCTGTGAAGAACCTGTTCAGCTTTTCGAAGGCTGACACCAGTGTAAAGACCACCACCTTGTCATTGGCCTCTATCACGGTATCACCCGTTGCAATATATGGTTTATAGTTGCGTATCCCTCCGCCAACGATGGCATCCTTGGGGAAATCGATCAGCTTGAGCGGGCCCCCGGTGATTCGTGCATTCTCAGGCACATTGTATTCTATCACTTCGGCATCTGTCCCTGTCATCATCCTTACCTGTGTGACGTTGGGGTTCATGGTGTGCCTGAAGATACGGCTGGCAGTGGCAATCTTCTTGTTGATGATGGTGTCAATGCCTGAGTTCTCGGCCAGGTTGATATATTCCATATTCTCCACCTCGGCGATGGTCTTCATTACACCAATTTTTTTAGCCAGCAGGCAGGCAAGGATATTTGTCTCGGAATTACCGGTCACCGCCACGAAGGCATCCATATTCCGGAGGCCCTCTTCGGCTAACAGGTCACCGTTCCTGCCGTCACCATTGATGACGAGGGTCTCCTCGAGCGCCTCGGCGAGGTCACGGCATTTATCCATGTCTATGTCAATCAGCTTCACCTGGCAGTCATACTGCAGCTTCAGTGCAATATGCCTGCCTATCCGGCTGCCGCCGAGGATCATGATGCTCTTTGCCTGAATGTTCTTCTTCCCGGAAAACTTCATCAGGTCAGAGATACCGTCACGGGTCGAGATCACGAATGCCAGGTCACCCTCCTTAAACTCCTCCCTCCCGTGGGGGATGATAGTCTTCTCATCTCTCTTGATTGCCACGGCACGGTACTTTATCGATCCCAGGGAGTTGGTCACCTCCTCAAGGGTGCGGTTAAGCACCGGTGCGTTCTTCTCCAGCTTCTGAACATAGAGTGAGAGCAGACCACCGGCAAAGTCAATGAATTCAGTGGTACCTGTCTCTTTCAAAAGGCTGATAACCTCCTTGGCGGCGATGAGCTCAGGGTATATCAGGTGGTCAATTCCCATCTCACGGAAGAACTCCTTGTTGTTCCGCTCAAGGTATTCCATATTGTCTATGCGGGCTATCACCTTACGCGCGCCAAGCTTCTTGGCAAGGATGGCGGAAGTAATGTTGGTGTCTTCGTAATGGGCAACCGCAATAAAGAGATCGGTGTTCTTCTTGATTGCCTCCTTGAGTATGTTTATGGATGTGGCTGATCCCTCATAGGTCAGCACGTCAATTGCTGCGTCAACGGGTTTGAGACGCTCCACGGCCGGATCAATGAGTATGATCTCATGTTCACTCTGCGAGAGCATCTTGGCAAGGTGTGTTCCCACCTCTCCTGCACCGGCGATAACTATTCTCATATCTGGAACAATAAAACAGGGCAAAGTTATACAAAAGAAATGTTACCCCGGTTCAATGACCCTGATCTTTAGTCCCCGGGTACAGGCATGCTTCTGCACCTCAGACGGAGTGCCGCCGGCAGATGACGGCACCAGAAGCACTCTGCCGTGTTGCCGTACCTTTAGCCTCTCTCCCCTTATATTGTAGGTGATCAGCCTTTCGCGATGCATCTCCTGTGCTGTCTTGATGGTGTTGCATGTCAGCAGAAGCATCATGGCAACCAGGAACGGCCTGAGGGTTACCCGGGCTGTGCGCAGGAGTGCGGCAAGGAGAAGGGCTAACGTCAGGGTCATCATGATGGTCTCGGCAGCTGACATGCCAATACCTGTTATCACACCATGTTCAGCCGAGCTTACCATTCCGGTGAAGCTGAGGGTGAAACGAGCCAGATGGTCAAGCAGCATGGCAAAGAATGATGCCAGCGCCGGAACGGGAGAGGATACAAGCAGGAGCATTGCCAGTATCAGCACCACGAACGAGACCGGGATTACCACTATGTTGGTAAGAAGAAACATCAGGGGGAAGATGTTGAAGAGCCTGACTGACAGTGCCATTGTCCCTGCCTGGGCTACCAGTGACACCGCTGTCATCTGCCACAGGTAATCGGCAACACGATTCCTGAGTTTCACCAGCCTGTAAAGCGGAGCGTAGAATGCAATGATGAAGATCACGGCGAGGTAGGAGAGCTGGAATCCCGCCTCGAAAATGACTGAAGGGTGGGCGGCGATGATTATAAAGGCCGAAGCCAGCAGGTTGTTCATCCCCGCGGCCGGCCGGTTGAGAATATTGCCTGCCTGAAGGAAGGTAAACATAATGGTTGCCCTGAGAACTGAGGGGGTGAGGCCCGTTATGAACGCAAAGCCCCACAGCGCGGGGATGATGATCAGCGCTCTCACCTTCTTCAGCCGTCGGCGCAGGAAGAAGAGGAGCCAGGAGAGGGCCATGCTTATCATGCCCACATGGAGACCTGACACTGCCATTATATGCATTGCACCTGTCCTTGAGAAGCTTGTCAGCCGTTCCTTGTCAAGGAGCTCCTTGTCGCCTATTGTAAGGGCAGTGATAAGACCAAGTGTCTCACCCTCCAGGCCGGCCCGGCGAAAAAGATCAATCATGCCATGTGCAGCGATGAGCGATCTTTCCCGGACTGTCCGGCTGGCGCCGGGAACGAAAGCCCTGATGTCATCTGCCCTGAAGAACGCCATATACCTGACCCCCTGTCCTTCGAGGTAACGCCGATAGTTGAATTCGCATGGATTGCCGTTGTTCTTCACCGGCAACGGCCTGACATACACTGTTGCCAGGTCACCGGGCTTCCAGGCGGAAGGAACGGTGTCACCCATGAACCATAGAAGAATTGAGCCCCGTGGCGCGGTTACCGTATCACCTGACCTGATGCTGACAATGCGTGCTTTCAGGGACCAGCCGCTGTTGCCCGGGTCAGGATAGCCCGACAGACGTACTGTCACCTCCTGCCGGTAACTGCCAAGGTCGCTCAGCCTGCTGTATTCCCAGGTGCGTAGCAGGTAGCCGGCGGTCATCATAAAAAGGATCAGGCATACGCCGAAGAGGATGTCAGAACGGTACCCGGCATACAACAGCCTTACAGTCATCAGGGTGAGCGCAATAATAGCTACGATTGCCACAATCAGGGCAATACCATGCAGGTATTCTGCCATGATTACTCCGGCACACAGCGGCATGGTTAGCCTCAGGAACGGTATATCCCTGAAATACACGGGTCAGCAGCATTAAGACCCATGTAAGTTAAGAAATATGTCAATACGGATCAATGGCAGGATATTTACCTGCTGTTTGGGAGCACAGTGCGGTACGTGGCTTCAAATTTTCCCCTGCTGATGTCATTCAGTTTGCCTTTCATCAGGCGTCGCCGAAGAGGACTCAGCCTGTCAGGAAAGAGAATTCCGTCAAGATGATCATACTCATGAAGCACGATCCTGGCCTTGTAGCCGGTGTAGACCTCGTCATGATAGTTCCACTGCTGGTCATAGTACTGTATACGTATCTCTGACTCACGGTCTACCTCCTCATGAAGACCCGGCAGGCTCAGGCACCCCTCGTTCACAGGCACTATGGCGCCTTTGCGTTCAACCACCTGCGGGTTGATGAAGGCCTTTTTGAATTCCTTCATCTCAGGGTGATCTTTGGCAAGAGGTTCACCGTCAATGACGAAAAGCCTGACTGACTTACCAATCTGTGGGGCAGCAAGGCCAAGACCGTCAGACTCGTACATGGTTTCAAACATATCTTCAATGAACCTGTCAAGGTCAGGGTAACCTCTCTCTATTTCCTGTGCCACCTTTCTCAGGACGGGATGTCCGTATACATAGATAGGGTAAGTCATCTCTGTTTCAGTTCCTGTTTTTGTTTTCCCGGCCTGTCAGCCATGACTGGAGGATAATGGAAGCGCTGATACGGTCAGCCATGCCCTTGTCACGCCTTCCGCTTTTGCTTACTCCTCCTTCAATCATTGTCTGCAATGCCATCTGTGAGGTGAATCGTTCATCAGCCAGGTGCAGGGGTATTTCCGGAAAGATTTTCCTGAACCGGGCAATGAACGGATCAATGTATTTAACGCTTTCGCTTGGCAGATTGTTCATGGTCACCGGGTAACCGATAATGACGTCCGTTACGTTTTCCTGCGGGATATATTCGCGCAGAAAAGCCTCCAGCTCTCCTGACGGAACGGTCAGCAGGGGAGAGGCTATGATCCTTGCCGGATCAGTGACTGCCACTCCGCATCTCTTCCTTCCGTAGTCTATTGCCAGCGCTCTGCCCATTTTGCCCATTCTGTTCCGGCTTTATGCCGCTCTGTTCAGCCGGTATTATGCCGGGTGCAAAGATACCGGTTTTCCTTTATAAACAGGAGAGAGCCGGCACTGGCCGGCTCTCTCTTCGTTATATAACAGCTTTATTCTGTTTTGGTTTCAGTTTCTGCGGATGTGTTGCCATACTCCAGCAGAGAGAGGCGCTTGTAGTTGTTGTATCTCCATTTTGCGTTCTCCTCTGCCTGCCTGAACAGCACCTTTGCCTCGCCGGGGAAGTCCTTGATAAGCGATGTGTAGCGCACCTCTGACTTGAGGAACTCCTGGAATTTGCTCCAGTCGGGCTCCTTTGAGTCGAGCTGGAACGGGTTCTTGCCCTCAGCTTCAAGGCGCGGATCGAACCTGTAAAGGTGCCAGTATCCTGCTTCAACTGCGTCCCTGGCCTGCTGCTGTGTCTTGCCCATGCCTTTGCGGAGGCCGTGGTTGATACAGGGTGAGTAGGCGATTATGAGTGACGGACCGGGGTACTCCTCAGCTTCACGTATAGCCTTGAGGTACTGGCTCTGGCTCGAGCCCATTGCAACCTGTGCCACATATACATATCCATAGGTCATGGCCATATGCCCGAGGTCCTTCTTGCGAATCTTCTTGCCGGAGGCGGCAAACTTGGCAACAGCGCCTGCAGGTGTCGACTTCGAAGCCTGGCCTCCGGTATTGGAGTAGACTTCAGTGTCAAGCACGAGAACGTTGATGTTTTCGCCTGAGGCGAGTACGTGGTCAAGGCCGCCATAACCTATGTCATAAGCCCATCCGTCACCGCCGAACACCCAGAACGACTTCTTGACCAGGTAGCTTTTCAGTCCCAGGATCTCCCTGCAAACAGGAGCCTTATCCTTTTCGCAAGCTGCGATAACCTTTTCCGAAACAGCCCTGGTGGCCTTTGTGTTATCCTTTTCGGCAATCCACTCATTGAATGCTGCCACGGTCTCCGGTGCAAGTCCGTTACCGAGGCTCTCCTTCATCAGGCGCTCAATCCGGTCTCTGATCTTCGTTGCTCCCAGCCTGATGCCAAGGCCATACTCAGCGTTGTCTTCGAACAGTGAATTGGCCCATGCCGGACCGTGACCGTTCTTATTCACGGTATAAGGCATTGAAGGAACTGAACCGCCATAAATTGATGAACAACCTGTGGCGTTGGCGATGACCATGCGGTCACCGAAAAGCTGGGTGATAGCCTTGATATAAGGTGTCTCACCGCATCCGGCACATGCTCCGGAGAACTCGAAGAGCGGCTGTGCAAACTGAGAGTTCTTGACGTTGGCGTACTTGTCAACCACGGTATCTTTATAACCGACCTTTTCATGCATATAGGTCCACCTGTCAGCTTCTGCAAGCTGTGTTTCCAGAGGCTTCATGATAAGTGCCTTTTCCTTTGAGGGGCATACATCGGCACAGTTGCCGCAGCCGGTACAGTCATAGACACTTACCTGTATTTTGAACTTATAGCCCTTGGTGTTGCCAATACCCTGTTTTGCGACCGTACCTTCAGGCGCTGCTGCAAGCTCCTCGTCAGTCAGGAGGAAGGGACGTATTGCAGCGTGCGGACAGACATAGGAGCACTGGTTGCACTGTATACAGTTGTCTACCTGCCACTCAGGCACGTTGACAGCAATTCCGCGCTTTTCATATGCTGCTGTTCCTGAGGGGAATGTGCCATCTTCTCGTCCGACAAACGCGCTGACCGGGAGATCATCACCCCTCTGGCCGTTGATGACATCAACAACATCACGTATGAATGCAGGCTTGCCGGTCTCTTCCTTCACTTCAGCCACCTTTATGCCGGCCCACTCTGCAGGTATTTCAACCCTGGTAACGTCACCACCGCGATCGATGGCGTCATTGTTCATCTTCACAACGTTCTCGCCCTTTCTGCCATAAGCAGTAATGACGGCATTCTTCATCTCGTCAACAGCAAGTTTGTAGGGAATTACTTCCGATACCTTGAAGAAGGCGCTCTGCATGATGGTGTTTGTCCTTGTGCCCAGGCCCAGTTCTTCAGCAATTCTGGTTGCATTGATGATGTAGAAATTGATATTGTTTTCTGCGAGATACTTCTTCATGTGATCAGGCAGCTTGCTCTTTGTCTCTTCAACATCCCAGATGGAGTTCAGGAGGAAGGTGCCTCCCTTCTTGAGACCCTTAAGCATGTCATACTTGTCAAGGTAAACCGGTACGTGGCACGCCACGAAATCGGGAGTGTTGACAAGATAGGGCGAACGGATGGGATGATCACCGAAACGGAGATGTGATGTTGTCACACCTCCCGATTTCTTTGAGTCATATGCGAAGTAAGCCTGGCAATACTTATCGGTTGTGTCACCTATGATCTTGATAGAGTTCTTGTTGGCGCCCACTGTACCGTCAGAGCCAATACCGTAGAACTTGGCCGAATAGGTACCCTTGTGGCTCACGTTGATCTCGGGAAGCTGCGGCAGCGACCTGAAGGTCACGTCGTCAACGATTCCCACAGTGAACTGGTTCATGGGCTTCTCCTTCTTCATGTTCTCAAAAACCGAGATCATCTGTGCAGGAGTGGTATCCTTCGAGCTGAGACCGTAGCGTCCGCCGATGATTTCCGGCTGATTCTTCTTGCCGTAGAATACATCCTTGACGTCGAGATAGAGCGGATCACCGTTGGCTCCGGGCTCCTTCGTACGGTCAAGAACAGTAATACGCCTGACACTCTCCGGCAGGACATTGAAGAGGTATTTTGCTGAGAAGGGCCTGTAGAGGTGGACACTGATAAGCCCGAGTTTCTCGCCCTTTGTTTCTGCAAGATAATCAATGACTTCCTTGATAGTCTCCGTGACAGACCCCATGGCAATGATAATGTTTTCTGCATCAGGTGCACCGTAATAGGTAAACGGCTTGTAGGTACGCCCGGTGATCTGGGTGATCTTCTGCATGTACTCATTGACTGTATCGTCAAGGTTGGTGTAGAAGCGGTTTGATGCCTCCTTAGCCTGGAAGAAGATGTCAGGGTTCTGAGCTGTTCCCCTGATAACCGGTTTGCAGGGATTGAGGGCTCTCTGACGGAATGCTGCGAGAGCATCCTTGTCAACAAGCTTTTTCATATCCTCAATGCTTATCTCCTCAATCTTCTGGATCTCGTGTGATGAACGGAATCCGTCGAAGAAATGGAGGAAGGGAACTCTTGCCCTGATGGCTGCAAGGTGTGCGACACCTGCAAGGTCCATTATCTCCTGAATGCTGCCGGTAGCCAGCATTGCGAAACCTGTCTGGCGGGTGGCATAGATGTCACTATGGTCACCGAAGATTGAGAGTGCATGTGCAGCAACCGTACGTGCGCTGACATGAAACACTGCCGGAAGGAGTTCGCCTGACATTTTATACATGTTGGGAATCATGAGGAGAAGCCCCTGTGATGCGGTGAAGGTAGATGTCAGTGCTCCTGACTGAAGCGAACCGTGTACTGCTCCTGCGGCACCGGCTTCGCTCTGCATCTCAACAACCTTTACCTCTTCACCGAACATGTTCTTCAGTCCGTGTGCTGCCCACTCATCAATGTATTCTGCCATGGTGGAGGAGGGAGTAATAGGATAGATGCAGGCTACCTCGCTGAACATATAGGCTATGTGCGATGCGGCCTGGTTGCCGTCACAAGTGATAAATTTTTTCTTTGCCATTTCTGATTATAAGTAATAATTGATCAATTAACCTTTCGAAAAATAAAGTGCAAATGTACTCATTTTTTACGAGAATCTTACTCGCTGTTCATTGAAATGAGGAACTCTTCGTTTGAGCGTGTCTGCGAGATGCGGTCACGCAGGAACTCCATGGCTTCCACTGAGTTCATGTCAGTGAGGTAGTTGCGGAGTATCCATATTTTGTTAAGCATGTTCTTGTCCAGAAGAAGGTCCTCACGTCTGGTACTTGAAGCCGGTATGTCAATTGACGGGAATATCCTCCTGTTGGAGAGCTTGCGGTCAAGCTGGAGCTCCATGTTGCCTGTTCCCTTGAACTCTTCAAAGATGACATCGTCCATCTTCGATCCTGTGTCAGTGAGTGCCGTGGCGATGATGGTCAGTGAGCCGCCGTTTTCAATGTTACGGGCTGCGCCGAAGAAGCGTTTCGGTTTGTGGAGGGCGTTGGAGTCGACACCGCCTGAGAGCACCTTGCCCGATGCCGGGGCGATGGTGTTGAATGCCCTTGCCAGACGGGTGATGGAGTCAAGCAGAATGACCACGTCATGACCACACTCCACCAGCCTCTTGGCCTTCTCCTGAACGATGGTTGCTATGCGCACATGCCTCTCTGCCGGCTCATCGAAGGTGGATGCAATAACCTCTGCATTCACATTGCGGGCCATCTCGGTGACCTCCTCGGGACGCTCGTCTATCAGAAGGATCATGAGATAGACCTCCGGGTGGAATTTGGCAATGGCATTGGCAATATCCTGCAGGAGTATGGTCTTGCCGGTCTTTGGCTGCGCCACGATAAGACCGCGCTGTCCCTTGCCTATGGGGCAGAACATGTCCACGATGCGTACTGACAGGTTTCCTTCACCCGGCCTGCAGAGCGTAAATTTTTCATTGGGGAAGAGCGGAGTAAGGAAATCAAAGGGTACCCTGTCACGGATGAAATCCGGTGAACGGCCATTGATCTCTTCAACCTTGATGAGAGGGAAGTATTTTTCGCCCTCGCGTGGCGGACGGATGGTTCCCCTGATGGTGTCACCGGTCTTCAGGCCGAAGAGCTTTATCTGCGACTGTGATACGTATATGTCATCAGGTGAACTGAGATAGTTGTAGTCAGGCGAGCGGAGGAACCCGTAACCGTCGGGCATTATCTCCAGCACACCCGTATTTGATACTATTCCTTCGAAATCATAGATTTTTTCTTTCTTTTCCTCTTTGACCGGCTCATGCACCTCGGGCTGTGACAGAGTGGCTTCGGCTGTAGCCGGTGGAATGACCACAATGCCATCAGGCGCTGCTGCCTCCCCGATGATCCGGCTTTCACCTTCAGATTCAGGGAGCCTCAGGAGATAATGATCGTTGTCAGTGCCTGTTTCCCGGGTAAGTAGAAGCTTGTCGGCAGGTGGTACTCCATGTTCATTCTGGTAGCTTTGTTCACGGTTCTGTTGATGTGACTGCCGGGATGGTGTCTGTGCCACTTCGTCATGCCTGGCCTTCTGCTGCTGGCGGTTCTGGTCATGCCTGTGCTGTCCCTGCTGATCATTCCTGAAAGTGCGTGGACGCTTGTCGCGATTCTGCTGCCACTGCTGCTGCCTGTTCTGCTGTTGTCCCTGCTGCTGTTGCTTATCCTGCTCCTTCTGAGCCTGCTCTTTCTGGTCATGGGACTTCATTTGCTGCTGTTCATGCTGCGATTTGGGAGGCTGTTCCTGGTCTTGCTGCCCTGGCTGCTGCTGTTGCTGCTGCTGTTGTTGCTGCTGTTGCTGCTGTTGCTGCTGCTGTTGTTGCTGCTGCTGTTGTTGTTGCTGCCCCTGCTGCTGCTCCTTCTGACCCTGCTGGCGGCGCTGATCAGCACTCTTCGTGGTTTTGTCAGGTTTTCTTTGCTTCTTTTGCTGACCGGATTGATCCTGTTTTTTGTCAGAAGGCTGTTTTTCAGCTCTGCCGGTCTTGCGTGTCTCAGCAGCATCAATGGCCTGCTGATCAAGAATTTTGTAGATAAGGTCCTGCTTCTTAAGTAGTTCCACCCTCTTAATTTTGAGCTGCCTGGCAATCTCCCTCAATTCGGGAACCAGCATCTCGCTCAGTTCAAGAATATCATGCATAATGTGATAATATGTAGAAGAATTATATTGATTGTTTTTGATGAAGCGGGGAATTTGAAAGATTCCCTTTGAATGAGTAAATGATCTGAGTCATTATTTCGGTGCAATTATAAGTAATAATTACTTAATATACAAATTGCAGCACAAAAAGTGAAACACGGTTCTTCCTGATCTTTTATCTTTTCCAACGACCAATGGTGAATGGTTGAAAAAATACCTTTACAGGGGACATTATTATTAAAATCTACACAACTCTTGTTTATCTGAGAATACTTTAGTAAAATTGTAAGCTTCAGGGAGAAAGAAACGGTAGTAAGTTCGCAAATTACTTGTAAATGCGTCAGTTAAAGATAACCAAACAGGTTACCAATCGTGATACCCCTTCTCTTGATAAGTACCTGCATGAGATAGGGAAGGTTGAGTTGATCTCACCCGATGAGGAGGTGATGCTGGCGCGTGCCATACGTGCAGGTGACCATGACGCCCTGGCAAGGCTTGTGAAAGCCAACCTGCGGTTTGTTGTTTCCGTTGCAAAACAGTACCAGAACCATGGTATGACACTTCCTGACCTCATTAACGAAGGAAACCTCGGCCTCATCAAGGCTGCCCAGCGTTTTGACGAGACCAGGGGCTTCAAATTCATTTCATACGCTGTCTGGTGGATCAGGCAGGCCATCCTTCAGTCACTTGCCGAACAGTCCAGGATTGTAAGGCTGCCGGTCAACAAGATAGGCTCCATCAATCGCATCAACAAGGCCTACTCCAAGCTTGAACAGGAATTTGAACGGGAGCCTTCAGCGCAGGAGATTGCCGAGCTGCTTGAGATAGCTCCGGAGGATGTCAAGGAGACCATACGGACCAACGGACGCACACTGAGCATGGATGCCCCGTTAAGTGCTGAGGATGACAACAACATGTATGACATGATGCAGAATGAGGAGACGCCCAGCCCTGACCGCAACCTTATCAATGAATCGTTATCCTATGAAATAGAAAAAGCCCTCAGCACTCTGTCGCCCCGTGAGGCGAGGGTGCTGAAGCTTTATTTCGGCATCGGGATGAAACACCCATTCACCCTTGAAGAGATAGGTGAAGAACTGAAGCTCACCCGTGAGCGGGTAAGGCAGATAAAGGAAAAGGCAATAAAGCGCATTCAGTTCACCACCCGCAGCCGGATACTCAAGTCATACCTGGGCTGATCACAAAACTGATATTCTTAGACTTATGAGCCACCTTGTTGCACCGTCACTACTTGCCGCTGACTTTGCCAACCTTGCATCTGAGGTTGAAATGATCAATGACAGCGAAGCCGACTGGATTCATCTTGACATAATGGACGGTCTGTTTGTTCCCAACATTTCATTTGGTTTTCCGGTAGTGGAAGCGGTTAGCGACCTGGCATCAAAGCCGCTTGACGTACACCTGATGATAGTTGATCCTGACCGGTATCTTGAAAGGTTCAGGGATGCCGGCGCCTCATACCTGACTGTACAATTCGAGGCATGCAACCACCTTCACCGGACCGTTACCGAGATACGCAGGCTCGGGATGAAGGCAGGGGTGGCACTGAATCCTCATTCTCCGGTGATTCTCATAAAGGATATTCTTCCATATATTGATATGGTTCTGCTGATGACGGTCAACCCCGGCTACGGCGGGCAGACCTTCATTCCGGGCAGCTTCAACAAGATAGGGGAACTCAGAAGCATGATTGATGAGGGAGGCTACGAGGTTTTGATAGAGGTAGACGGCGGTGTGGATCTGCATAATGCCCCCATGCTTGTGCATGCCGGTGTGGATGTGCTTGTTGCAGGCAGTACAGTATTCTCTTCATCAGACCCTGCTGAGACAATCAGAAGGCTCAGGGAGCCGGTCTGATCCCGCAAGCTCAACCGCCACGTTATTATTAAAGAGGGCCACCGGGCCTGGTTACTCATCCAGGCTCTTTTCAATCCATGAGATGATCTTCTCACTCTCCGACGCATCGAACCAGTTTATCTGGCTGTCCCTGTTCCACCAGGTAAGCTGTTTTCGCGCATAGCGCCTTGTGTTTCTCCTGATGAGCATCACTGCCTCTTCACGTGAGACCTCTCCGTCAAACCATCTGAACATTTCGCGGTAGCCGACGGTGTTAAGGGCATTCAGCCCCCTGTACCGTATCAGTGAGGCAGCTTCCTGCTCAAGCCCCTCTTCCATCATGCGGTCAACCCTCATGTCAATCCTGCGGTACAGTTCGCTTCTCTCCCGTGTCAGTCCGGCTTTGATGATCCTGAAATCGCGCTGCCTCACCGGTGCCGTGAGGAACGAAGAGTATGGTCTGCCGGAGCTTTCGGTTATCTCCAGGGCACGGAGTATCCGGCGTGGATTGTGAAGGTCGATCCTTGAATAGGATACCGGATCAAGTAATTTAAGTGCAATGCGCAGGCCCTCAATGCCTTCATTATGGTACATTTCAAGATACTTCTGCCTGACGGCAGGATCAGTGTCAGGGATGTCATCCATGCCCCTGCATACCGCATCCATATAGAGCATTGACCCTCCCGTCATGATTACCACCGGGTTCGACGGGAACAATGATGGCAGAAGGGCCAGCACATCCCTCTCGAACAGGCTGATGCTGTAATATTCGGTGACAGACAGGAATCCCACGAAGTGGTGTTTTGCCCGCGCAAGTTCCTCTTCGCCGGGGGCAGCCGTTCCGATCTTCATTTCGCGGTAGAACTGCCTTGAGTCACATGAAATAATATCACAGCCCAGCCTTTCGGCCAGCCCGGTGGCAAATGCCGTTTTGCCAACGCCGGTGGGACCGGGAAGAACAATCAGTGTATTTTTCATGGAGTAGGGGTGAAGGGGCAACTAATCCTCTTCATCATCCTCGTCACCGTGTCCAATGTTGTCGAAATCAGACAGATCATCTTCATCGTCACCACTGAAGAAGATATCGTCATCCACAACCTCCTCATCAACCACATCGTCATCATCGTCATCATCGGTGACAACCAGGTTGTTATATTTTTTGCGCAAAACGCTGCCAAAAGTCACCTGCTTGGGGGGCATGCCCTTGGAGGTGGTGCATACCGGATACTCTTTGTCATCCTCTTCCTCGAACTCACCCACGTATTCGATGTAGAGTGCCCTGTCATTGAAAAAGTCAAAAACATAGAGCAGTTTCTGGTTTTTGCGGAAGATGATCTCTTCAAGCACAGCATTCTCCATTGTTGATGAGCCTCCGCCTATATCAAACAGTGTAAACTCTTCCTCCTTCTCCCAGCTCTCTGTAGCCATAAAAAAAGAAGCCATCTGGGAACGGTCAAACTCCAGCTCATCCTGCAGGATATTGTGAAAATCAAGCAGATTTTGACTGTCAAGGAATTCAAACTCCATTACAAATGTCTCATCCTCATCAGATAATACCACGAACCTGTAAACCATAACACTAACTTTTTCAACTGGTGCAATTTAATATTTTTTATAATAGATTCACTCTGACTTATTTTTTAAGCAGGAAACTGATTGTGTCAATATTGTCAGCGTAATCCCACACTTCCGGTTCCTGGGTTTTCCCGAAAGGCAGATGATCGTGCCCGACTATGCATTGCAGCATTTCTTCACACATTTCCGGGGTTATGGCGGGGCCTGTTGAGCTGTCGTAGAACTCATAATGAATCACAGCCATCGGGGGAGTGAGTGATGACGACTCTTTAAGCAGAATGAAGCGGCCGTCAGTGAAACTTTCCCTGTTAACTATCATCACTGCCCTGTGATGGTCATAGTTTATCATATACCTGTAATGCGACAGCAGTGATTCATGGCGATCCCAGCGGGGCAGGAGGGATGCCGGGTCATATCCGCGGGGGAGGTACAGTTTTGATACATTCCTGCAACCCAGTCCGAAGTATGAAAAGATATCATCGCCAAGCAGCTCCAGTTCGCTGTCACTCTCTGTCCCGTCAAGAATGGCTATACTGTTCCTGTTCTTTCTGATGATGGAGGGAACATTTCTGAAATAGTACTCGAAGTATCTTGAGGTATTGTTGCTTCCTGTTGCAATCACTTTCCCGAATCCTTTCAGCTGGCCGGTTGTGATCTCAGTAACATTTCCGAACGCCGGTTCAATTTCAGCCAGTGTGGCGGCCACGGCCCTCATCAGTATCTCATCTTTGGTGCTTACTCTGGCCAGCAGGCGGTTTCCTGATATCAGCACGCAGAGCAGGTCATGGAATCCTACCATAGGGATGTTGCCGGCCATAACCACCCCCACGGTTACCGGATCACGTTTATCATTCAGCTCCGGGTAGGCTGAGAGCCACCGGGTCAGTTTCTCTTTGGTCAGGGCGGCCCCGGTGGCATGGAGTGCACGCCTGACATTCCCGGGTGTGAACCACGGATTGGAGAGACAGAGTCTCCCGGAAAGTTCATGAAAGAGTTTTCCTGATCCCGTACCGGTGCCGGCCGCTCCTTCGCGCATCGCTCTTCCAAGCTCTGCAAAGGCTTCAATGCCACGTTCAACTGACAGATGGTCGTTCTTCACCCGGGCAAAGGTAAAAAATGAAGTGAATGTTTAAAGATAAAGAAATTCAGAAAAGATGTATCTTAGTTGCATCTTTATCTGCAAGAAGTAATTGAAGGGATTGACTTTATTCTGGGAGAATGTCAGGGTTGCATTCAAGGCAATCAGGTCAAACAGGGTCAGGGCTGCACTGACAATGGCTATAATTGCCTTCGGGATCATGGCCCTTGTGGGGATACTTACCGCCATTGACGGGTTGAAGAGCACTCTTACCGATCAATTCACCCTGATGGGGGCAAACTCCTTCTCAATCACCTCACGCTCAATGAGGGTTACCGTTGGTAATCAGCATCTACGCACCAGGAACCATTCCCATATCACCTTTAAGGAGGCCATGGCCTTCAAGGAGAGGTTCCAGGAACCGGCCTGGGTATCAATATCATTCAGTGCATCGGGTATGGCCGAATATCGCTTCGGCAACAATAAAACCAATCCCAACATTTCAATCCTGGGTTCGGATGAAAACTATCTGACCTTTGCCGGACAGGAGCTTGAATCAGGGCGCAACTTCTCACAGGATGACCTGTCTGGCAGCAGGCACGTAGTCATTATCGGGAAGGATATAGTCCGCTTCCTCTTTCCCGGCGTTGACCCGCTCGGAAAGGAGATAAGCCTTCCCGGCCTGAAGCTTACGGTTATCGGGGTGATCAAGAGTTCAGGTGCAAGCATGATGGGTACTGACCAGATGACCATTATCCCGATTACTACCGCCAGACAGTACTTCTCAAGACCCAACATTTCATACAATATAGGCGTGATGCCGCATAAATCGGTTAGTCTTGACATGATGGCAAGCGAAGCCGAGGGTATCTTCAGGATAGTGCGTAACCTCGATCCCCGGGATGAGTCTGATTTCAATATACAGAAGAGTGACTCCCTGATTGCGATGCTGTTGGAGAACATCAGGTTTGTGACGCTGGCTGCCACGATTATTGGCTTTATAACTCTCTTCGGAGCAGCTGTGGGGCTGATGAATATAATGCTGGTATCCGTTACGGAGCGCACCAGGGAGATTGGAGTCCGAAAGGCGCTCGGGGCGCGCAAGTCAGTGATCAGGCAACAGTTTCTTTATGAATCTGTCATTATCGGGCAGTTAGGAGGCTTTTTTGGCATTATAGCGGGCATTTTTATCGGCAACCTGGTTTCTTTCGGGATGGGTTCAAGTTTCACCGTGCCATGGGTGTGGGTCATCGGAGGTGTGATGGCCTGTTTCCTGGTAGGGATTGCTTCGGGATACATCCCCGCCGTAAAGGCATCGGCAGTTGACCCGATTGAGGCGCTTCGCTATGAGTGATATAAAACCTGGTTGATGAACCGAACTTAATTGATGCAGGATTTTGAAAAATGAGTGTTGAAGTAATTCTGGCAGGATCGAACAATATTCCACGGATCACCTATGATCAGGATGAGGATCTGTTGAGCATCACGGGACGTTCAATTGCTGAGAGGTCTGATATTATCTACACTCCGCTGGAGCAATGGATCAGATCACATCTGGAACGTTTCACCACACTCAGGATTGTCATTTTCCTGGAGTATATCAACAGCGGATCATCAAAGGCGATGCGCGATGTGCTCAGGATGCTCAGCAACTACCGGGCTTCACGCTACAGGATACGCATCACCTGGCTCTACGAGGAGGATGACGAGTCAATGTATGAACTGGGTGAACACTACCGTGATTCGCTCGGCATTGACATGGAAGTGAAGATGGTGTTGTAACCGGGGGAGGGAATCATTCCCCGGATTCGGATTATGCATACACATACGCAGCGAGGGGTCTCAGACCCCTCGCAACATTCTCCGGACACATCCCCCGGGATTCAGATCGGGAATATATATACGTAGCGAGGGGTCTCAGACCCCTCGCTACCTGCTATAATGTTTTACCCATCATTTCGATGAGGTCAACACATCTTGCTGAATAACCCCATTCGTTGTCATACCATGCAAGGACCTTGATCATCTTGCCGTTGACCATTGTGCTCTTGGCATCGAACACTGCTGATGCCGGGTTGTGGATAACATCAACGGAGACAATTTCGTCCTCGGTGTATTCAATAATGCCTTTCATCGGACCTTCAGCGGCCTTTTGCATTGCTGCGTTGATCTCCTCCTTCGTTGCGGTCTTCTTCAGAATGGCAACAAAGTCAACCAGTGAGCCGGTGGGCGTCGGCACCCTCACTGAAAGACCATCAAGCTTGCCAGCCAGTTCGGGTATGATCTTGCCGACTGACTTGGCTGCACCGGTGGTGGTCGGAATCTGTGAGAGGGCAGCTGACCTTGCCCTGCGGAGATCCTTGTGCGAACGATCAAGGATACGCTGGTCATTGGTGTATGAGTGAATGGTAGTCATAAAGCCGAGCTCGATACCAAAGGTGTCATTCAGGACCTTCGCTACCGGTGCAAGGCAGTTCGTGGTGCAGGATGCATTTGATACGCAGGTATGCTCCGGTTTGAGGATTTCATCATTCACACCAACAACTATCATTGCCTCAACGGTATCCTTCGCGGGGAAAGTGAGAAGCACCTTTTTCGCACCATTCTTCAGGTGATCACCGTAACCTCCCTTGGGGCTCTCCCTCGTTGTGTATATACCGGTTGATTCAATTACGATATCAGGTGTGACTGCCCATGGAATTGCTGTAAGATTGTTCTCTGCCGTGACTTTGATCTTCTGGCCCCTTACTATGATATGCTGATCATCATGGGTTACTCCGGGAAACCGTCCCTGAGTAGAGTCATATTTAAGGAGATGAGCAAGTGTCTTCGCATCGGTGCGACCATTGATTCCTACTATCTCAATGTTTGGATGTTCTTCAAAGGCGATCTTGAAAGCGTTGCGACCGACTCTGCCAAACCCGTTGATTGCTACTTTTATCTTTGCCATAGTTGTAAAATAATAAGGTTACTAAAATAATCGACAAAAATACATAAAATATAATAAGGAGAGAGCAACAATCAGAAATAATTATTCTGCGGGCTGCTTCCGGAGAAGATCAAACAGGCTCCGCTGGTTGACGGGATCGAGGATTATGCCAATACGGTAACCTACAAATATCGAAGGGAAGAACTGCTTGTTGTCATCGCCGGCCATTATGGGAATGGTCTTTGTAAATGCATGAAGTGAGGCGCCAACCTCCACGGTGTGGGTTATCCGGTCATTCCTGCTGTATTCAAAATTGAACCCGGTGCGCGTATAAAGCCCCGGGTAGAGTTTAATCTCATCAAAACCCTTGAAGAAGGAGGCTTTGCTCATGATATCGAGCGGCTGGTGAATGGTCAGGTCAAATTTCTGCTCTTCTATTGTATAGTAGTCGTTCCCGAGCAGAACGATGATCTTGTAATAGATTGGTTTGGCGAAGAGCAGGGTTGCCCCGCCACCTCCAAACCAGCTGACCGAAACCCCTCCCAGGTCATGTTTCTCAAATATCTCGAGCTGGTAACCGGCCCCTGCCCCGATGGTCCATGTGCTGTTCAGCTTGCCGAACACAAAGGAACCCGGACTCTGGAAATAGTAATTTGAGAGCTTTACCTCCTTGGGGTGCTTGAAGACTTCGAGGCTCCCTTCCATAAACCAGCGCTGATTGGGCTTGAACTGACGCAGGTCACGGTAAATGAGTGACCAGCCGTCAGCATTGAGTGACGGGCCGATAGATTTCTCATTGCGCCAGAAAATCCTTTGCTGAGGGTCAATATCTCCCTGACCCGCGAGAGACCCGCAGATAGAGATAAAAAGTATGACGTGCCAAAACCTCTTAATCATTATTACATTAATGTTAAGACTGGCAGCGGGGGAGAAGCTATGATCAGCCTTCCTGTTCCGTTGAAGCAGCATCGGCACTGCTGTATGCCGGACATGCTTCACGATTGCATGAACTGAATGCCAGTACTGCAAGCAGAGCGAGGACGGCTATCAGACCAACTTTTTTCATAATTCCTGCCTTTAAGTCTGAGACAAAAGTAACTTTATTTTTTAAACAAGATTTGTGCCATATTATTATTTATGCCCGCTCCTTTTTTAAACAAACAATGCTGTCAGTGAACTGCTGACTGCAGGCCACAGAGTGAAGAAACCCCGGTATGCCTGATGGCTGCCGGGGTTTCAAAAAGAGAGAGGGTGCCCCATTTGTATTATGAGACACCCTCCTGATTATTTGCAAATCTCAACGTGCAATGTTAAATCCCTTAGAATTTGGGCACTCTTCCGGTTGTCCATGGAGCCTTTATCTCATCCAGTTTCGCGTTGAGCGCATCAACAGCCCTGCCTGCCTTCTGGATTCTCTCAAGCAACGCCGGAAACTCCTTCTTCAGGATGGTGAACTGCTGGTCAGCAATGCCGGAGATATCACCGGAGTTGCTATAGAGCGATCTTGACATGGTTGACAGCCTCGCAGAGAGCGATACAGGTGACGGAGGCGTCTCCTCGGTGCTGGCGCCGACAGAGATACCCCTGATGAGATATGTTAGCTCATTCATCTCATCACTCAGCGCTGCAGCTTCCTTCATCAGTGATGCAGGTGCATCCGGCATCTGATGGATGGTCTGCATAATGGTGTTAACCGTTGCGTCAAGCTCAGTGACATATGAGATTGCGCCGTAAGCAGTTTTCGCAAAGGCAGCCATCTCCTTCATCCATTTTTCTTTGGCTGCTGCATTGGTGACCGGCAGGGTCACTATGTCAAGCGGTTTGCACACGAAGGGCTCGGGACCGGCCAGTTCTTTAATCTCGCCATTGGCGTAGATAGCCATTGAAACGAAATATTTGCCCGGCATGACCGAGATGCCTCCGCCGCCCCAGCGGCCACGGCCTTCTTCAGCAACGGGATTGAACTTCCCGGAGGACCTGACAGGCTGATAACCGGCATAGGTAAAGTTCCATGTCACACGGCCCACTCCCTTCGAAGCATTTTTATAAAGCTTGCGGATTACCGAACCCTCCTCGTCAGTAATGGTGAAGATAAGATATGGCTTTATCTCTCGCTCCTCAAGGCTGAGCTCCCTTGCTGTAGGCTGCGGAATGAAATCACCCTTTTCAGCAAGTTTCTTTTCATTTTCCTTCCTGATATCACGGGCGGTCTTCGGAACATCGTTCACATAATAGGTGATGGTAGCTCCATAGGGTGGATTCTCCGCCACATAATACATTGATCCCTGGTTGTCAAACCCACTGGTCTGTACGAACATTTTGGCATCCTTGACGGGGAAGATATATCCGGCTTTTGTAGTAATGCTGTTGGAGTAATTCTGCAGCGGTGTGTAGTCATCGATGACATAAAATCCCCTTCCGAATGTTGCAATCACCAGGTCGTTCTCACGCTCCTGGATGGCAATGTCACGCACTGCGATTGTCGGAAGGCCCCTGTTGAACTCGGTCCATGTGGCGCCTGCGTCAAATGAAACGAAGAAGCTGAACTCAGTTCCCAGGAAGAGCAGGTTGGGATTGACATGATCCTGCTCTATTGTATGAACCGGTCCGTTTGCCGGCAGGTTGGAGCTGATCGATGTCCATGTGCGTCCCTTGTCAGTGCTCTTCAGTACATACGGCCTGAAGTCGTCACGCTTGTGATTGTTGAATGTCGCATAGACCACGTTTACATTGTGCTTGTCAGCCAGCACGTCACTCACCCAGGTATATTCCGGCACGCCGGGATAGGTTTTATTCATCCTCCAGCTGGCGCCGCCGTCTTCCGAGACTGCAATTACTCCGTCATCACTTCCGGTATAGAGCAGATCCTCCTGCAGGCGCGATTCGGAAAGGGAGACTATTGTTCCCCAGAGTGAGGTTGACCTGTTTTTCGCGACAGCGTCTGACGGCCAGTACCTGTCCATCACCTTGAAGTTGTCGCGGTTCTCGTTTCTTGTCAGGTCAGGCGATATTGTCTTCCAGCTGCTTCCGCGGTCTTCACTGCGGAACAGGAAGTTGGCAGCCATGTAGATCCTTTTGTTGTTGTGCGGACTAATAAGGATTGGAGTGTCCCAGTTCCAGCGGTAGGTGAGTTCACCCTCACCGGGGAAGGGCTTGATGCTTATTCTCTCGCCGCTTCTGCGGTCATAGCGGGATGCATTGCCGTACTGTGATTCGGTATAGACGATGTCCGGTTCTTCCGGATCGATTGCCAGCCAGAATCCGTCACCTCCCGAGGTAACGAACCAGTCGTCATTGACAACGCCGTTTCTGGTGTTGGCCGAGGGGCCTCCCATGGAGTTGTTGTCCTGCGTACCGCCGTAGATGTAATAGAAGGGGTATGAATTGTCAACAGCCACCCGGTAGAACTGGGTCACCGGGAGGTTTGACTTGAAGATGAAATTGCTTCCGTTGTCATAAGTCTCGTAGATACCGCCGTCGCCACCGATGTAAAAGTGGTCAGTGTTGGTCGGATCAATCCACATGGCATGGTCGTCAACATGGCGTTCCTTGTTGCCTAAATTCTTCCATGTGCAGCCGCCGTCAACAGTCACCTGGGTGTAGGTGTCAAGGCTGAATATCCTGTTTACATCCTTCGGGTCACATATGATCTTGTTGTAGTACTGCCCGGTTGAATGATAGGAGCTCATTTTCTCCCATGAAGCGCCCCTGTTGACCGACCTGAAGAAGCCGCCGGCATCACCCTGTGCTTCCATTATGAGATAGAGAACGTCAGGGTTAACCGGCGAGACGGCTATGCCCATGCCGCCAATGTCTCCTCCCGGAAGCCCTTTCATTATCTTCTCAAATGATTTTCCGGCGTCGGTTGACTTGTATACTGCTGATTCCGGTCCTCCGCCGATTTTCAGTCCGACGTGCCTGCGGCGCTGTTCGCTTGTGCAATAGATGACATCAGGATTGCGCGGATCAAGCACCACGTTGTTGACGCCGGTGTTCTCACTGATGTTGAGAATCTTTTCCCATGTTTTTCCGCCGTCAGTTGATTTATAGAGTCCGCGGTCACCGCCCGGGCCCCATGCAGACCCTTCCGCTGCTACATAAACCACATCGCTGTTGCGGGGGTCAATGGCTATTCCGCCTATCTGGCGCGACTCCTTCAGGCCCATATTCTTCCAGCTGGCACCTGCGTCATCAGAGCGGTAAACGCCGTCACCCCATCCCAGTGCACGCTGATGATTGTTTTCTCCGGTGCCGGCCCAGACCACGTTGTGGTTGCCCGGGTCAATGACGATACAGCCGATGGCATATGCACCGTACTTGTCAAAAATCGGTTTCCAGGTGGTGCCGTTGTTCTCACTCTTCCAGATGTTGCCCGAGGCAACAGCTGCGTAGATCTCCGAGTGATTTGAGGGATTAACCGCGAGGTCTGCTATACGGCCTGAAGCCCATGCCGGTCCTACAGACCTGAAAGAGATGGCATTAAAGAATGATGAGGGTACGGAGGGCCTTGCCTGGCTCTCCGATGCCTTCGCATCCTTCTTCGCATCTTTCCTTTGTGCCCACAGGCTGCCTGAGCCTGCCAGCAACAACACAAAAATCAGTGTCAGAAGTTTTTTCATCATGATATAATTTTGATTTTAAAGGTATGACGGAACCCGCATGACTGAAAATTACATAAACAGTTGTATGTGTATTTGATACATGAGGGTTTCAAAAGTGGTTTCCTGGTTGGTTTGTTACTCTTGCTAAGTTAAGATAAGGAATTATGTCATCTGACTTTTTAACGTTATTTAATTATTTTGCTGCAGATTAAAATAAGTCGTGATGAACAGTACATATTTTTACCGGAGAACGATAAGAAAATACGCACAACGAGATATTGACAATGAACTCCTTGAGCGGCTGCTGACGGCAGGAACAAGAGCATCTACTACGGGTAACATGCAGGTATACAGTATTATAGTGACCAGGGATCAGGAGATGAAAGAACGACTCTCACCGGCCCATTTCAACCAGCCCATGGTAACGGAGGCGCCGGTTGTGCTTACCTTCTGTGCCGACTTCAACAGGTTCAACCTGTGGTGCAGGCTGCGTGATGCCGAGCCCGGCTATGACAATTACCTGTCGTTTATGACTGCGGCAATTGATGCACTTCTGGCTGCCCAGACAATATGCAATGCTGCTGAAGAGGAGGGGCTGGGCATCTGCTATCTCGGAACCGCCACCTATAATGCAGACAGTATCATTAAGGTGTTGGAACTTCCCCGGGGCGTGGTACCTGTTGCAACTGTCACCCTGGGCTGGCCGGCACAGGTGCCGGAGCAGCCTGACAGGCTACCCCTGGAAGCGGTAGTGCATTATGAAAAATACCATGAATTCACCCCGGAGCTGATCGACAGCCTGTACAGGGAGAAGGAGGCACGTGCTGACTCCCGGCAGTTCATTGCCGAAAACAACAAGAGCACCCTGGCACAGGTCTTTACCGACGTCCGTTACAAAAAGGCTGATAACGAGCACTTTTCAGAAAAATTTCTGGATGTGATCAGGAGACAGGGGTTTGCTGTCTAGAATCCAGCAGCCGGCCGGGGGGCATCAGCATTCGGCGGGCTTTGCTTTCCGGAAGCCGGAAGCAGGCAGGGGTTCGCTTTTTTGAAGTCAGCAGGGTTTTGCCTTCCGGAAGCCGGCTAGGGTTAGCTGTCTGCAAGTTGGCAGTGGGCCGGGCTTTGCCTTCCGGAAGCCGCCAACTGGCCGGACCTTACGCTCCGGAAGCGGCCAGAATGAGCCTGCCCTGCATGAGGAAGATCAGTTCCATGCCCGAATCTGGATACCTGTCAGAAAGAACGCATCTGTCAGTGCATGAGGAAGATCAGTTCCGTGCCCGAATCTGGATACCTGTCAGAAGGAACGCATCTGTCAGTGTATGAAGAGGATCACTTCAGTTCTTTGAGTACCGGGGCAATGACTATACCCCGAACTCAAATCCCAGCTCGGCGGCGATGGCCTTCAGGTCATCAACCACGGCCGGCACAAGTGCAATCCCTTCCTGGCGGAATCTTTTCTCTGCTTCTCTTTCCGGGTCACCGGGGATCAGCACACGCTGCTCCTTCTTTGCCGGTTTGGCGCTGCGGAATGTTCTGATCCAGTGATCCATTGCCTCCCTGAACTCATTTGCGGGCCTGAAGGCGTCAATTCTCATGGCGCCGAAGAAGTGTCCGGTACCTTTGCCCGGCTGGTTCTCCGGCACCGGCAGGTAAGCCACGCTGGGTGGCACGAACGGGCCGAAGTTGGCTCCGCTGAAGAGAGCGCTGAATATATCAATCACAGCGGTCATGCAGTACCCCTTGTGGCTGCCGTGCTGGTGATCGCCCCCCAGGGTGACCATGCCACCGCCGCGGCGCAGTATGCCCGGGTCATCGGAAGGATTGCCATCGGCATCGTTAACATATCCCAAGGCTACCTTCTCGCCCTTCTTCTCGGATACTGCCAGCTTGCCCCGTGCGATGGGAGTGGTGGCGAAGTCAGCCACGAAGGGTGGCTCCTCAAGTGCGGGAACTGCCACTGCAAGAGGGTTGGTACCCAGGAAGCGGCTCACCGAGAAGGTGGGAACCACAAGCGGATTGGCGTTGGTGACGGCAATGCCCACCATATCATGTTCGAGAGCCATCATTGCATAGTAACCGGCTATGCCGAAGTGGTTTGAGTTACGGGCTGCCACCCAGCCCGTGCCTGTGGCAGCCGCCTTCTCAATGGCCAGACGCATCGACCTGACCCCCGCAACCATGCCGAAGCACCTGTCACCGTCGACAACGGCGGTGGAGGGGGTCTCATGAACCACCTTCACGTCAGGGCTGACGTTAACCCGCCCGCTCTTCCACAGCTCATAGTACTCGCGGACCCTTATCATGCCGTGCGATGAGTGGCCGCGCAGCTCCGCCGCCACCAGCACGGCAGCAACGGCAGCAGCGTCATCATGGTTGCAACCCACACGGGAGAAAACTCCGGTGGTGAAATCAAGAAGGTATTTGTGGTCGTATGTCATGATATACAGTTTTTTATGCTTTGACTATTAATTATTAACTGGCCGGTTTGTTTTGCCACGTGACGCATCTTCATGCGTCCGGCATCCGGCTGACTATTTCCTGACCCTGACCGGATATGGCGGTCTGACGGGTGTGACCGGCGGGTTCTTCTCCAGCTCCCTGAGAGCCACCTCAATGGCTTTCTCAAGCTGCGGATCCCTGCCTTCAAGCACATCGGCAGGCCACTGTTCAACTTCAATGTCAGGGGCCACACCTACATTTTCAACCACAAATCCATCTTCGGTCCAGATAGCCAGATTGGGCGCTGTAACCGATCCGCCATCCATCAGTTCGGGAAAACCCAGTGTTCCTACCAGTCCGCCCCAGGTACGCTTGCCTACCAGGGTGCCGACACCAAACCTGCGGAACATCCAGGGAAGCATGTCACCGCCTGAACCGGCCGTCTCATCTATGATCATCACCTTTGGCCCCTGAATTGAGGCGCTCGGGGTCTTGAGATCATTGCCGTAGCGCATGTTCCAGTATGACTGCAATGGACGCTGAAGCAGATCAATGTAGTAGTCGGCAATCATCCCTCCGCCGTTGAACCGTTCGTCAATGATAATAGCCTGCCTGTTGGCCTGCGGGAAAAAGTACCTCTTGAAGTACTCATGACCCTGCCCCGAGGTGTTTGGCACATATACATAAGCCACCTTACCATCGGTTGCCTCGGTGACCTTTCTCAGGTTACCCTCAACCCAGTCACGGTTCCTCAGGCTGAGCTCGTTGCCGATGGGTACAACCTTTATCACACGTGAACCAGTGTAATCAGGATTCGGCCCAATTGTAAGCTCAACGATTTTTCCATCTTTATTCTCAAGGAACCTGTGGATGTTTTCATCTGCGATGACGTCACTGCCGTCAATGGCAAGAATATATTCCCCGGTTCTGACGTTCAGTCCCGGTTCGGTAAGAGGTGACCTGAGACCGGGGTTCCAGTTAAGTCCGCCGTATATTTTTTTCAGACGGTACCTGTTGTTTTCCAGCGAGAAGTCTGCGCCGAGGAGGCCGCCTCCGACCGTCTGCGGGTCATTCAGCCTCTCACCTCCGCCAACCCTGTGGTGGCCGACGCCAAGCTCACTACACATCCACTGGATGACCCTGTTGAGGTCACTCCTGCAGGTCAGGTGAGGCAGGAACACGGAATACTTCTCTTTCATTGCCTTCCAGTCGGCCCCGTGCATGCCCGGGTCATAGAAAAAGTCACGGTTGATCCTCCATGCCTCATCAAATATCTGAGACCACTCTTCTTTCGGATCTATTCTGACCTGGATTGCCCCGGTATTCAGTACACCCCTGCCTGGTTCCGGTTTCTTGCCTGCAGCCGTGATCCCGTAAGTCGAACCCCTGGTATAGAGCATCTTCTTCCTGTCAGCTGACACAACATAGCTGTTAAGTTCCATCACCTCCTCATCTTTCCTGTCAGAGACATTGTATTTATGAAGCATCGACCTGCGGTCTGCAGGGTTGGTAACAATGTATAGTATTTCACCTTTTCCCGCTACCCCAAGTGAACTGTAATTGCCGGCAGACAGCGGTACGCTTACGATTCTTTCCTGCAGCCCGTCTGTCTCCACCTTCAGCAGATCACTCTTTCCCGTGGCAGGTGCCTTTGCTGCGCTCTTTGATGAACCCTTGCCGGAGCTCTTTTCAGGGTTAGTGGCTACAGGTTTATCCGCGTCGGGCGCGGCTTCTGTTCCCTTTTCTTCATCACTCTCCTTTGCAAAGGGTGAGATGATCTCTTTACGGAGGGTGACAAGATAGATTGAGTTTGTCATTCTCATGTCTGCGCTCGAAAGGTCGAACCAGTTGATGACCGGGCCGGCGTCAGTGGATGCAAAGAAATAGATAAAATCACCTGCCGGGTCAAAGACGGGATCGGAGGCATCGCTCAGCCCGTCAGTGACGGGAAATGATTTCTGCCGGTCAACGGAATAGAGCCAGACAACCCTGTAAAAACTGTTCAGCATCTTCGTGTACACGATCCACCTGGAGTCTGATGACCAGTCGCCGTGCATCTTCCTGAACGGCCCCGGGAAGACAATCTCGTCAGAATCGATTTTCCTTATTGCTGAGGTTGTCAGGTCAAGCAGCCATAGGTTCCTTCCGTTATCCGTAAAGGTTATCCTTTTGCTGTCAGGTGACCATACCGGGTAAGCATAGAATCCTGTTCCCGGCAGTTTGTACACCCTGACCTCACCCTTTCCGTCCTGCGGTTTCAGGTTCAGGGTATATTCACCGGATTCATCCGAGAAGAATGCAATTGTTTTTCCGTCAGGTGACCATGCCGGATATTTTTCATGACTGCCGGGTGTGTTGGTGATATTCCTCGGGTCTCCCTTTTCAGCAGGAAGGGTGATTATTTCTCCCCTGTAGCCCAGCACAGCGCGGCTTCCCGTCGGGGAGATGTGCCAGCTCCGGATGTATCCCGGGTCCTGAACATAACGCGGGCGCAGTTCAAGCAGGTCAGCGGCTATGGCTGTCTTCAGCCTCTCCGATTCGCCACTGGCGATGTCATATGAATGAAGGTATCCGGCCTGTTCAAAGACAATCCTGCCCGTTGTGGCAGAGGCGTTAAGCACGGGGAAGTCAGTGAATGTGGTGTGCTGTCTGATGTCAGCGCCACTGCTGCTGCATGAAAAGAGGTTGAACTCTCCGTTACGGTCACTCAGGAAATATATCCTGTCGCCGATCCACATGGGATGGGTATCATTACATCCTCCCTGTGGCTGCGGCACCTTTATCACTGACCTGTCGGCCTGTGTGAAGAGCCAGATGGTTGAAACGGTTCCTCCGCGATAGTTTTTCCACTGGGCATGTACCGGGGAGAGCGGGGTGTAGGCTATTCCCGTTCCATCGGGAGACAGGGAGACATAGTGAGCATTTGGTATCTGCATCTGTTCCGGGTATCCCCCTTCAATTCCCACCGTGAAGAGCTGTGAATAGCGGCCGGTGAATGACGCCCTCTGCGAGGAGAAGACTACCTTCGCCCCGTCAGGGGTAAAGGTTCGTGCATAATCAGCTCCCGGATGCCAGGTGAGTCTTACCGGCACACCTCCCTCCACCGGGATGACAAAGACATCGGTGTTCCCGTCATACTGGGCGCTGAATGCTATCAGCCTGCCGTCAGGGGAGAAACAGGGTTGGCTTTCAATTCCTTCATCTACCGTAAGACGGCGGGGATTGGTTCCGTCGGCATTCATCACCCAGAGATCCCCGGCGTAGATAAATGCCACGTGTGTATTACTGGCTGCGGGCTGTGACAGCATCCGCGTGTCATTTTTGTCAATTCCACTGAGATTGCCTGATGCTCCCAGAACGAGAACTGCAATAATTGCAATTGCAAAGAGATTTTTTTTCATGGCTGTCCGGTTTTTCTGAAAGTGATTGTTGCGTTTGCCTGTGCCTTGGGTGTTATGAGCACGTCATTGATGCAGACATGATCGGGAAGGCTGGCGCAGTAATGGATAACCCCTGCAATGTCATCGCCGGTGAGCGGCCTGAGGCCGGCATAAACGGTTGCCGCCCTTTCAGTGTCACCCTTGAAGCGTACTTCCGAGAACTCGGTCTCAACCATTCCCGGTGCTATGTTTGTCACCTTTATGCCATGCTTCAGAAGGTCAATCCGCATAGCCTTTGAAAGAGCATCCACGGCGTGCTTGGAGGCACAGTAAACGGCGCCGTTCTCGTACACCTCCTTGCCTGCAATTGATGCGATATTGAAAATGTGACCCGTGCCCCTTGCCACCATCAGCGGCACAACTATCCGGGTAATGTAGAGAAGCCCCTTCACATTGGTGTCAATCATCCTGTCCCAGTCATCGGTGTCTCCCTCGTCAATATGACTCAGTCCCACTGCCAGTCCGGCATTATTGATGAGAATATCAATCTTCTTCCACTCCTCTGCAAGGGCCCCGAGATGCTCTTCCACTTCGTGCCTGTTCCTCACATCGAAGCATAGGGTAAGCACTTCAGTGCCATAAGTTTTCCGGAGGTGATCAGCCAATTCATCCAGTCTCTCTTTTCTTCTTCCTGTAATGATTAGTCTGTCAGATGATTCTGCGAACTTCACGGCTGTAGCTTCCCCGATGCCTGAAGTTGCGCCTGTAATAAGTACTGTTTTCTGCATAACATAACTTTTTCAGATGGGTAAATGTAAAAATATTAAGGGTATCTTTGCCGCCTGTCAGGAAATTGATGGTTTAATCTATCATAAGGACTCATGGATGTGTGGCAGTGATGCAAGCAAACCGCCGGCCGAAAAAAATCTGTAGTGATGCATGACACAACCCGTAACAGCGGACCTTCTGCAGAAAAGGTTGAGAGTATGTTTGATTCAATCTCAAGGCATTATGACCGGCTTAACCATCTTCTTTCCTTTGGCACTGACAGGTTATGGAGGAGGAGGGCCGTGTCACTCATCGGCAGGCATATTAAACCGGAGAAAATGCTTGATGTTGCCGCGGGTACGGGTGATCTGGCCATCGAGGCGCTCAGGCTGCATCCCGAAAAGATCACCGGGATTGACATCAGCTCCGGGATGCTGGGGGAAGGCCGCCGGAAGATTGAGGAGATGGGTTATGGAGACAGAATTGAGCTGCTGAAGGGAGATGTCTCTGCAACAGGATTCAGCAATGGTGCTTTTGATGTTGTGATGTCAGCGTTCGGGGTGCGCAATTTTGAGAACACCCTGGCCGGACTGACCGAGATGTACCGGGTGGTCAGGCCCGGCGGAATGATAATGGTGCTGGAATTCTCAAAACCGGAATGGTTCCCCTTCAGGCAGATATACGGGTTTTATTTCAGGAGGATTCTGCCATTCATAGGAGGAAGGATTTCGGGTGACAGGTCAGCCTATTCCTATCTGCCTGATTCAGTGATGGCATTTCCGGATAATGAAAAATTTCTGGCACTGCTTGAGAAAGCCGGATTCCGCCGTGTTGCACAGAAGAGGCTGACAGGAGGCATTGCCAGCATATATTCGGGATTCAGACCCGGTGAAGAGCAATGCAATAAAAGCTAAGTTTTCCGTTTTATTATTCAGGACCATTCAGAAGAGTGTGTAAAAGAACTGCCATATTTATCCTTCTGCTTCTGATGCCATTATTGCTGGTTGCCCAGAAGGCGAAGCCAAAAAATGACTCGAATTATGACGACAGGATTCTCCATTTCGGCTTCAGCATGGGTGTCAACACTATGGATTTCATAGTGAACAATAAGGCGGACTCTGAACTGAAGGCAGAGGTCACCAGCCTGCGGCCGGGTATCAATATCCAGATAGTAACTGACTTCAGACCAGCAACATATCTTGACCTCAGGTTTCTGCCGGGAGTATCCTTCGGGCAGCGAAACATCAATTTCTATGACACGAACGGTGTAAAGTGGGGAGAGACACAGGTTATCGAATCTTCGTTCCTGGAATTTCCTCTTTTGCTGAAGGCAAAGGGGATGAGGCTGAACAATTCAAGACCCTACCTCATGACCGGGGTTAATTTCCGTTATGATCTGGCGGGGAAAAAGGAGTATGATGAGGATAAGGCTGTTCATATCAGGCTGAAAAGGCCCGATCTTTATTATGAGGTTGGTGCGGGCATAGATTTTTATCTTCCCTATTTCAAACTGACCGTTGAGGCAAAAATGTCAACCGGACTCTTTGATATCATGGTTCATGAACCTTCTCCTGGCTTCGAAGAGTATGTCACCTCTATCGGATCACTCAGATCGCAGATATGGTCTCTCTCTTTCCATTTTGAATAGACCTGCCTCGTCTGGCAAACTCAGAACAGATTATGGCAGCTGCCATGCTGACGTTCAGTGATTCCAGCCCGGCGGCAGGATTTGGCGGGCCGGGGATGGTGATACAGCTGGTGACATGTTTCAGCAGCCCGGCGGAAATCCCTTTTGATTCGTTGCCGAAGAGGATGATGCCCTCCCTGCCGAGCTCACTGTCATAGACCGATGTACCGTCAGTGGTGGTTCCGTAAACGGGGATGCCCTCGCCGGCAGCGTAGCCAAGAAGCTCATCAAGCGGCCTGTACCGGACGTTCACATGCATGAAGGCGCCCATTGTGGCCTGGATTACCTTGGGATTGTAAGAGTCAACCGAATCGGGAGAACAGACGATGTTGGTCATTCCGAACCACGCGGCAATTCGCATGATGGTCCCGAGGTTGCCCGGATCCTGAACGCATTCCAGTACCGGTGTAAGCCTGCCCCGGAGGGAGTCATCACTGTACTGCACCTTCCTCATGGGGGCTACGGCCAGCACGTTGTGCGGGGTACGGAGCGAGCTTATCCGCCTCAGCTCCTCGTAGCTCACCATGACAACTTCATCGGCCCCGCCGATAACTGCTTCAGATTCACTATCAATCCATTCAGGCTTGCCTGCCATAAGCATGACCCTGTTGCCTGCAAGAATATACTCCCTGACCAGCTTGTCGCCCTCAATGACAAAGAGTGATTTATCCTCCCTTACCTTTCGTTTCTGAAGAGAGAGTATCAGTTTTACATGATTGCGGGTGATCTTCCTGTGCATAATTAACTAATAATAGAGTTTATAATGATATATTTGCGTGCACCACTCTTCCCGGGCAAGTGATCAAACTGAGAGCAAATATAAATATTACGGGACCCAAACTCTTTCTGCTTGTCATCATTATTTTCACGGCTGTATCGTGCAATCCCACAAAATATGTCCCTTCGGGCGAATTGCTCCTCAGCAGGAATGAACTTTCCGTCAATCATGGTGATGAACCGTTGCCCGCGACGGTGAACCGGAGCGCAATGAAGCCATATATCAGGCAGCAGCCAAACAAGAGGTTTTTAGGGATGAGGTTCCACCTCGGACTATTCAATCTCTCCAACATCACCCGTGAAAAATGGCCCCATGGCTGGCTCAGGCGTATCGGAGAGGAACCGGTGATATATGATCAGGTCGCTGCGGAGAGGTCTGCCGGGCAGATTCAGAGCTACCTCCGGTCAAAAGGCTTTTTCAATGCCACTGTAACTGATACGGTCAATGTCTTGTCCGGAAACGAGGCGAAGGTTGTTTACCGGGTCAACCCGGGAAGACCTTATAGAATTGCTGACATCAGGTATGAGATACAGGATTCCATTCTCAGTAGCCTGATCATGATTGACACGGTAAACTGCACCGTGGACAGGGGGATGATATATGATGTTGACCTCCTCAGGAAGGAGCGCCAGAGACTGGAGCGGTTTATCCGCGACATAGGCTTCTATACTTTTTCCACGGAGAATGTCTTTTACCGCATTGACAGCTCCCTCATGAACCATCAGATGATTGTCAATTATGTCGTCTCCCCGGGGGTGACCTTTGACAGCCGTGGTATGCAGGTGACAACTCCTCACAGGATGTACCGGATCAGGGATATCTATCTCTATCCTGAGTTTGATCCCCGGACAGCGCTGACGGGTGGAGAGGAGTATACCAGCACCCTTGATACCTCATATTTCGGAGGAATCCATTTTGTGTCACCTCCCGGCCGCACCCTCATCAGGCCCGAGGTTCTCGCACAGGCAGTATATATTGCACCGGGGTCACTCTATAGTGTTACCAATACGGAAAGGACACAGCAACACCTCAACGATCTCAGGAACCACAGGCTGGTGAATGTCTCGTTCATAGATGCAGGAAGCCTTTCAGGCGAAAGGAGGGATGAGGGGATGCTCGACTGTGTCATTCAGCTCACCCCGATGCAGCGGCAATCATTCACCGTGGAACTGGAGGGCACCAATACAGGCGGAAACCTTGGCGGAGCCCTTAACCTTATCTATCAGAACAAGAGCCTGTTAAAGGGCGCTGAAGTATTCAGCCTGAAGCTGAAGGGTGCATACGAAACCCTCACCGAAGATATCACCGGTTTCAGGAACACCCAGCAATATGGCATTGAGGCTACCCTGAGGATACCCAAGTTCATGACCCCCTTCCCTGCAAAGGAATCGTTTATCAGGAACAAGGATCCGAAAACGGTTCTTACGGCCGGGTACAACTACCAGAAGCTGCCGATACTTGCCCGCTCGTCTGCAAATATATCGGTTGGTTATTCATGGAACGGTAACAAGTACACCAGGTTCAGTATGAACCCGCTCTCGCTGAACGTGGTGAGGCTTCATTACATCAATCCTGATTTCCAGGCGATGATTAACGATAAGCCATACTTTGTTAATTCGCTGCGTGACGTCAGGATCGTGGGCGGACGGTATGACTTCGTGTTCAGCGACCAGATGATTCTGAAATCACGTGACTTCTGGAACCTCCGTCTCGGGCTGGATATTGCCGGTAACCTGCTTGATGTCGCCTACAGGGCGGCTAAGGCCAAGCCGGCTCCTGACGGAAGCTACCATCTGTTCCGTCAGCCGTTTGCCCAGTTCATCAAGGGAGAGATTGATGCAGCCTACAACTACAGGTTCAATGAAGCCAGCAGCATCGTTTACAGGTTCCTGGCCGGGGTGGGATGGCCCTATGGCAACTCGGAGGTGATGCCTTTTGAGGAACAATACTTCGGCGGCGGATCAAATGATATCAGGGCGTGGATGGTCAGAACGCTCGGACCAGGATCGTATGTGCAGGATACATCATTGATCCAGACAGCTGACATGAAGCTCGAAGCCAACGTCGAATACAGGTTCAAGCTCTTCTGGATACTGGAGGGGGCTCTCTTCGTAGACGCCGGTAATATATGGACAGTCAGGGAGGACGCGGACAGACCCGGAAGCGTTTTCCGTCTCAGGTCATTCGCCGATGACATTGCCGTGGGTACCGGCCTTGGCCTGAGGTTTGACCTCAAGTTCGTCCTGCTGCGTGCCGACTTCGGACTGAAGGTACGTGACCCACGGGAGACGGATGGCTCGAAATGGATCCCCTTCAATCGCCCCTATAACCGCAAGAAGGACATTACGATGGTGATAGGGATAGGTTATCCCTTTTAGTCGGCAGTTAATCAATGAATTACATACTGTAGACTGCAGGCCTGATGCTTCCTCTTGCCTTGTATTCCGATTTTTCATATCTTTCATGAGGTCTTGCTGCATCGTTTATGAAGCGATTCAGGAAAAGTATTACGGCACTGTTTGGTTTTGACCGCAGGGAGAGGCGCGGAACGTTTGTACTGTCACTGATTGTTGTGGTACTCCTGCTTGTGCGCCTTACAGCCATGCGGCCCGGGGAGGTGCCGGCAGAGCTTCCTCCGCTGCCACCGGCAGAGGATGTCATCGCGGTCGGCAGTGACAGGGAAACTGCCTCTCCGGTGCTCTTCATATTTGATCCCAACACATGCAGCTATGATGACCTTCTGAGACTCGGCCTGTCGGCCAGGCAGGCACGCACTCTTGTAAACTACCGGAGCGCCGGGGCGAGGTTCCGCCGCCCGGATGACCTGCGGCGGGTATATGGAATCGATTCAGCCTCTGCCGCCAGGCTGATACCATATATATTTATAGAGGGAGACCCGGAGGGGAAGGAGTCAGGTGGCAGGAAAGAATGGTCCGGAGCGGAACAGGAGGGGAGAAAGCCAGGGAGCCGGAAAGGGTGGTCCGGAGCAGACCAGGTGAGGAAAGCATCAGTGGCATCGGCAAACGGGTACAGGAGTGACCCGCAGCGAAGGCCATCGGCAGATCAGGCAGAAACAGCAGAGGGAGTTCCGCAGTACAACCATGGAGATAACCGGGCAGCCAGCACAGCATTGGGTGATGAGGTTGCGCTTGACATTAACCGGTGCAGTGCCGGTGAGCTGGTCGCCCTTCCCGGCATCGGGCCGGTACTGGCAGAGAGGATAATAAAATACCGGAACCTTCTTGGCGGGTTTGTTGACAAATGGCAACTGGCAGAGGTATACGGCCTTGACAGCTCGGTAGCCCGGCTGGCAGCGGAGCGGCTCACCCTGACATTTGATGAAGTAAGGCCGCTGGTTCTTGACAGCGCAAGCTACAGTGATCTTGCAAGGCATCCCTATCTGGGGTATGAGACTGCAAGGAAGATTACAACCTACAGGATGGTATCCGGGCTGCCGGTCACACTCGGGGAAATGGTCAGCAGTGGTGTTATCACTTCGGATCAGGCCGGGCGGATAGCCCCTTATGTGAGACCTGCCCCGGGCGTTACAGGAACCGATTATGAATTTATTTCATCAAAAGTTTTGAAATAATTTTCAGAGATATTACTTTTGCAGCCTGTTTTAAATTTAAGTTCAAATATGATTATTGTACCGGTAAAAGAAGGCGAGAACATAGACAGGACTCTCAAGAAATTCAAGAGGAAGTTTGAGAAGACCGGGGTTATCCGTGAGCTCAGGTCGCGTCAGGCCTTTGTCAAACCCTCGGTCCGCCGCAGGGATGAGCTGAAGAAGGCTATCTATGTTCAGAAACTGCAGCGCGAGGAGGAGTAACTCCTGCGGGCTGAAAATTTGACTAAAATATAACCAAAAGGTTCCTTTCTTCATGAATATAAAGGAATCGTTCCTTCAATACATCGGTACAGAGAAGCGTTATTCACGGCACACTGTAACATCCTATAAAAATGATATAGATCAGTTCACGGGCTGGCTCGATGAAGTATGCCCGGGTGTTGATCTTGCAGGCGTAACTCATGCTGATGTACGCGGCTGGATGGTATCGCTTCTTGAGGGGGGCTTTACGGCCGGTACGGTTCACAGGAAGATGTCAGCACTCAGGACACTCTTCCGGTATATGCGCAGGCGTGAGCTCATTACCGCGGATCCGATGGCAGGGTTGAAGCTTCCCAAAAAGCCGAAACAGCTTCCCGTATTTGTTGCCGAGGATGCTCTCATGAAGCTGCTTGACGAATTCAGGTTCGGAGATAATTTTTCGGGAATCCGTGACAGAACTGTTGTGGAGTTTTTGTATCTTACAGGCATGAGGAGGTCGGAGCTGACAGGTCTGCGTGACGCGGATGTTGATCTCTCTGCGGGGCAGGTCAGGGTTACGGGCAAGAGGAACAAGCAGAGGGTTATTCCTCTTGCTGCAGGATTTGTAAAATCACTTCGTTTATACATTGAAGCGCGTGATGGGCAGGGTTTCCAGGGAGGATGGTTCTTTGTCACTGACAGGGGTAATAAAATGTATGACAAGGCTGTTTACAACATAGTCACCAGATACCTTGCCATGGTTACCACCATTGAAAAGAAGAGCCCTCATGTTCTCAGGCATACCTTTGCCACGCACCTGCTTAATTATGGCGCTGATCTCAATTCGATAAAGGAGCTTCTGGGCCATGCCAGTCTCTCGGCCACCCAGGTATACACGCACAACACATTTGAACAACTTAAGAAAATCTATAATCAGGCTCATCCAAGAGCATAATCATTAACTTAACAGGAGGTATGCCATGAACATTCAGATTCATTCGATAAGGTTTGATGCAGACAAGAAGCTGATAGACTTTGTTACTCAGAAGGTAAAAAAGCTTTCTCAGGTAAGTAACGACATTGTCAGCGCCGAAGTGTTTCTGAGGCTGGATAAAGATGATGAGAGGGAGAACAAGATTACGGAGATCAAGATAGAGTATCCCAGGGGGCCGCTTTTTGCCCGCAAGCAGAGTAAAACTTTCGAGGAGGCGACCGACCTTGTGATTAGTGCTCTTAAGAAGCAGATAGTCAAACAGAAGGAGAAGATGCGGGGGGAGTAATCTCTTCGTTTCAAAAAAACTTCGGATAAATTTGAGTTTTGAATTTATAATTTCTACATTTGCAAACCGATTTTTGAGGGTAATTTCTCAGAAATCGGTCGTTCTTTCAATTGCCGATGTAGCTCAGTTGGCCAGAGCAGCTGATTTGTAATCTGCAGGTCAAGGGTTCGAGTCCCTTCATCGGCTCATTGTATGAGAGGCATGTATGTCTAACCAGGCATGCTCTGTAAAGTAGGGGAGATACCAAAGTGGCCAACTGGGGCAGACTGTAAATCTGTTGTCTGATGACTTCGTAGGTTCGAATCCTGCTCTCCCCACTATTACAGTGCAACGTTCTTTTTTTCGCGGGTACGGGGAAAACGGAGTGATGGTTAACCATATAAGCGGGAGTAGCTCAGTTGGCAGAGCATTAGCCTTCCAAGCTAAGGGCCGCGGATTCGAATTCCGTCTCCCGCTCAGCATGCCGATGTAGCTCAGGGGTAGAGCACTTCCTTGGTAAGGAAGGG